>CANMDT010000004.1 GCA_947496715.1 Myxococcales bacterium | reverse complement strand
GCATCCCTCCGGTCCACTGGACGTCCGAGACGATGAGCGTCTCGGCTATGTGGATGCTGACGATGGGACTCGAACCCGCAACCTGCTGATTACAAATCAGCTGCTCTGCCAATTGAGCTACGTCAGCACAACCTTGCCCGAAGGCTTGGGAGCGGGTTGACTAGTCGGCTTTGCGGGGCTGTCAAGTAGGCGGCCTCGAAATCTGGCCTGCCCAGGCAGAGATGAGGATGGCAGAAGCAACTGAAACATTTAGGCTTTCTACCGTTTGGATGGGGATCTTTACGCCAAGATCGCAGGTGGCGCGGACGCCGTGACGGATCCCTTCGCCCTCCCCTCCCATGACGAGGACAGCTCGCTCGGCCCACTTCGTGGTGCGGAAGTCTTCGGCCTGGTTCGCATCGGCAGCGTAGGTCCAGAATCCTGCCGCCTTGGCCTGGGTAAGGAAGCGGGAGAGGTTGGTTGCCTTGGCCACGGGCAGGCCGGGGAGAGCGCCCGCGGCGGCCTTGCGCACGACCGGTGTGACACTGGCGGCGCCATGCTTGGGGATGACGATGCCGGTGGCGCCAAAGGCCGCTGCGCTGCGTGCGATGGCGCCGAGGTTGTGGGGGTCTTGGATGCCGTCGAGGAGGATGATGAGGGAGGGTCCCGAGGCAGCCAGCAGCGTGGCAGGGTCTGCGTATTCGAATTCGGCAACCCGCAGGGCGACGCCTTGGTGGACGACGTCGCCTACGAGCTCGCGGATGCGGGCGGGCTCGATGGTCCGTAGCGGGATTTGGTGGTGGGTGGCGAGTTCGGCGATGCGGTCGCGGAGCGGGTTGGGGCGCTCGGTTCGGGCGAGCAGGATCTCGTGGATGGATTCGGGGTCGCGCTCGAGGAGTTCGAGGGTGACATTGATGCCGAAGGACCAGGTCATCGGGCCTCTAGGGCGGCAGCGACTTCGCGGAGGATGTCGTCAAAGGCCTGCTCGGGCGAGGGGACCGCGATGATGGGGCGACCGATCACGAGCAGCGAGGCTCCTTGCTCGATGGCGGAGGCCGGGGTGCCGATGCGGCGTTGGTCGCCGGGGTCGGAGCCGGCGGGACGGATGCCTGGCACGATGAGTCGATGCTCGGGAAAGCGGGCGCGGAGGGCTCCGACTTCTGCGGTCGAACAGACCCAGCCTGCGATGGGGGCGGAGGCGGTGTGCTCTGCGAGCTGAAGCGCCGCGGCGGCGGGTGGCAGAGCGAAGCCGACCTGGGCGAGGCCGTGGGGATCGAAGGAGGTGAGGATGGTAACTCCGATGACAGCGGTGTTGGGTGAGCCGCCTTCGCGGAAGCCTTCGACCGCAGCCGTGGCCATGGCGGCACCGCCCGAGGCGTGGATGGTGACCAGCTCGGGTGTGAAGCGGGCGAGCGACCTTGCGGCGCCGCGGACGGTCTCGGGGATGTCGTGGAGTTTGAGATCGAGGAAGATGTTGGCGCCGGCATCTCGGGCGGCTTCGATGGAGCGTTCAGGCGCCGCAAAGAAGAGGCGCATGCCGATCTTCAGCCACTTTGCCCTGCCCTTGAGCCGACGTATGAGATCGAGGTTGTCTTCGACAGAGGCGTGGTCGAGTGCGACCGCGATGTGGTCGGCGGCTGTCATTCTGCGGCAGCGCCGCGCTCTGCGGCGATGGCCTTGATGGTCTCGGCGATGATGTCGGCGGAGGGTATGAGGGTGGCCTCGGGGAGTCGGCGGAGTTTGAACTCGACCTTCCCTTCGGCGAGGCTTCGGGCGCCGATGGTGATGCGGAGGGGGATGCCGATGAGATCGGCGTCCTTGAGTTTGACGCCCGGGCGGAGATCGCGGTCGTCGATGATGACATCCACGCCCGCGGCGGTGAGTTCACGATAGATGCGCTCTGCCTCTTCGACGACGGCGGGCTCGTGGAGCTGAAGCGGTGCGATGATGACCTGGTAGGGGGCGAGCGCCATGGGCCAGACGATGCCGTCTTTGTCGTGGTTCTGCTCGATGGCAGCGGCCATGGTCCGGGTGACACCGATGCCGTAACAGCCCATGACCATGGGGTTTTCTTCGCCCTTGTCGTTGAGGACCTGTGCCTTCATCTTGGCGGAATACTTGGTGCCGAGGTAGAAGACCTGACCGACTTCGATGCCCTTGAAGAAGGCGAAGGTTCCGCCGCAGCGGCCACAAGCGTCGCCCGCGCCAGCAAGGCGGAGATCGGTGTAGGTGAGTTCGGGGAGGTCGCGGGGGATGGAGACCCCGACGAAGTGGTGGTCGGGTTCGTTGGCTCCCACGGCGCCGCTCACGACGGTACGGACGGAGGGGTCGGCGAGGAGACGGCAGCCAAGTCCGATGGGGCCGGCGAAGCCGACGGGGGCGCCGGTGATCTCGAGGACGGTGGCTTCGTTTGCGAGGAGGAGGGTGGTGGCCTTGAGGGCGGCCTTTACCTTGACCTCGTTGACCTCGAGGTCGCCGCGCATGAGGACAGCGACGGGCTGCTCGTCTGCGAGGTAGAGGATGGTCTTGATGATATTGGAGGTGGGCAGGCCGAGGAAGCGGGCGACCTCTTCGACGGTGCGGACGGCGGGGGTGTGGCGCTTGTCGTAGGAGCCAGACGGAACGACAAAGGCGGAGTCGTCTGCCTGTTGGAGCTCGGCCTTTTCGACGTTGGCAGTGTAGTTACAGGATGCGCAGCTGACGATGGAGTCTTCGCCGGAGTCGGCGAGCACCTGGAACTCGTGGGACATGTTGCCGCCGATGTTGCCGGTGTCGGCCTCGACGGGGCGATAGCTGAGCCCGCAGCGGTCGAAGATGCGGACGTAGGCGTCATACATGACCTGGTAGGTCCGTTTGGCGGCCTCTTCGTCGATGTCGAAGCTGTAGCCGTCCTTCATGATGAACTCTCGTCCGCGGAGGAGGCCTGCGCGGGGGCGGACTTCGTCGCGGAACTTGGTCTGGATCTGGAAGAGGTTGAGGGGGAGCTGGCGGTAGCTTTTGATGTCGTCGCGGACGAGCGCGGTCATGACCTCTTCGTGGGTGGGCCCGATGCAGAAGTCGCCGCCTTTGCGGTCCTTTACGCGGAGGAGTTCGGGGCCGTAGTAGCCCCAGCGCTCGGACTCTTTCCAGAGTTCAGCGGGCTGGACGGCGGGGAGGAAGACCTCTTGTGCGCCGGAGCGGGTCATCTCTTCGCGGATGATGGTCTTGACGCGCTCGATGACTCGGACGCCGAGGGGCATGTAACTGTAGATGCCGGCAGCGACTTTGCGCATGTAGCCGGCGCGGAGGAGGAGCTGGTGGCTGATGACCTCAGCCTCCTTGGGCACCTCTTTGAGGGTGGGCGCGAGCAGTGCGGAGTAGCGCATAGGACCTTCGGAGTGAATCTGAGCGTTGAGCCGGCAGGGGCCAGCGGGCGGCGCAGATAGACTCAGAAAGGGTCAGGCTGTCAACGAGAGAGGCGTGGTGCCGCGGTGGAGTTGCGGCCCGCAGCAGCTCAGTTGTGGCTGTGTCCGCCGCCCGAGGGAGCGGAGGCGGGGCGCTCGGTGATGGTGCAGGCGGTGAGCAGGAGTGTGCCCGCGGCGGAGGCTGCGTTGATGAGGGCGGTGCGGGTGACCTTGGCGGGGTCGAGGACGCCTGCCGCGATGAGGTTCTCATACTTGTCGGTGGCGGCGTTGTATCCGAAGTCGCCGGTACCGCGGCGGATTTCGTTGACGACGACGGAGCCGTCGACGCCGCAGTTGGCGGCGATGGCGCGGATGGGGGAGTCGAGGACTTTGCGGAGGATCGCAACACCGAAGGCCTGGTCGGCGGGGACCACGAGAGCGTCGAGTGCGGAGGCGGCGCGGATGAGGGCGACACCGCCGCCGGGGACGATGCCCTCTTCGACAGCTGCGCGGGTGGCGTGGAGGGCGTCTTCGACGCGTGCCTTCTTCTCCTTCATTTCGACTTCGGTGGCAGCCCCGACGCGGACGACGGCAACGCCGCCTGCGAGCTTGGCGAGGCGCTCCTGGAGCTTCTCCTTGTCGTAGTCGCTCTTTGTGGCCTCAATCTCGCGACGAAGCTGGGCAACACGGCCACGGATGGCGTCGTCGGCGCCGTTGCCGTCGACGAGGGTGGTGAAGTCCTTGGAGACTTTGACGATGCGGGCGGAGCCGAGGTCAGTGAGCTGGATCTGGTCGATCTTCTTGCCGATGTCGTCGGAGACGACCTGGGCTCCCGTGAGGACGGCGAGGTCTTGGAGCATGGCCTTGCGGCGGTCGCCGAAGCCGGGCGCCTTGACGGCGACACACTGGAGGACGCTGCGCATGGCGTTGACGACGAGCGCGGAGAGGGCCTCACCCTCGACATCTTCGGCGATGATGAGGAGGGGGCGCTTGGCGCGTGCGACAGCCTCGAGGAGGGGGAGGAGGTCCTTGAGGTTGGAGATCTTCTTCTCGGAGAGGAGGATAAGCGGATTCTCGAGGACGGCCTCGAGGGTGTCCTGGTTGGTGGCGAAGTAGGGCGAGATGTAGCCGCGGTCGAACTGCATGCCATCGACCACCTCGAGCTCGGTCTCGAAGCCCTTGGCCTCCTCGACGGTGATGACGCCCTCCTTGCCAACGCGATCCATCGCCTCTGCGATGATGGCACCGATGGCTGCGTCGCCGTTGGCGGAGATGGAGCCGACCTGGGCGATTTCCTGGTTGGTCGTCACAGGCTGCGCCAGGCGGCGGAGTTCGGCGGCCACGGCGGCGGCAGCAGCATCGATGCCGCGCTTGAGAGCGATAGGGCTGTGGCCGGCGGCGACGAACTTGAGGCCCTCGCGGAAGAGCTCACGGGTGAGGACGGTGGCGGTGGTGGTGCCATCGCCGGCGTTGTCGGAGGTCTTGGAGGCGGCCTCTTTGACGGCCTGGGCGCCCATGTTCTCGAACTTGTCTTCGAGCTCGATCTCCTTAGCGACCGAGACACCGTCTTTGGTGACGAGGGGGCTGCCGTAGCTCTTGTCGATGATGACGTTGCGACCCTTGGGGCCGAGCGTGACGACGACGGCATCTGCGAGGGCGTCTACGCCGGCGAGGATGCGGATGCGGGCGGAATCACCGAAGAGGATCTGCTTGGACATCGTAGGCTCCGTACACGCGCAGGCCGATAGATGGCGCTGCGAACCTGGTTTGGGGCCGTGGTCTTAGGCACGGCGCAGGCGGTGTCAAACGGGCGCTGTTTCGGGCGTCAGATGGCGCGGTAACGGCCGTCGTCGTCGCGTGCGGCGAGGCCGCGCTCTACGGCCCAGAGGAGGTGGGCCAGCGCGCTGCGGGAGGCGACGGGGTGGAGTGCGGGGGCGACCTCTTCGTAGGCCCGCTCGGTCACTTCGATGAGGGTTGCTGGCGCCTGAAACGAGGCGAGCGCGGCGAGGACCTTCTCGTCGCGGGCCATGCGGTGCTGCCTGTAGGAGCGGATGCGGAGCGAGAGGCCGGGAGCAGCGGGACCATGTCCGGGCAGTCCGCGGTCGAAGTTTCGTGCCTCGATGCGGGCGAGGGAGGCGAGGTAGTCGCCCATCGAGCCATCGGGCGGGTCGATGACGATGGTTCCCAACCCAGCGATGAGGTCTCCGCAGAGGAGGTCGCCCTCGCCGGAGGAGACAACGATGTGGCCGGAGGCGTGGCCGGGAGTGTAGAAGACCTCAAGGTTTCCGAGCCGGTCGAGGTCAGCAAGCGGGAAGGCGCGCGAGGCGGGGAGGCGGCGCCCGAGGTGGGCGATGGTCTTGGGGTGGGCGAGGATGGGCTCTTTGAAACGGGAGAGCCAGTTGGCGAGGCCGCCTGTATGGTCGTCGTGGTGATGGGTGAGGAGGAGTCCGTGGATGTTCTTCCATCCTTTGCAGTACTCCTCGACGGCCTCGTCGAGCATGGAGAAGGCGCTGCCGTCGGGAGAGCCGAAGTCGACGACCAGCCAGCCACCGCCGTCGTGGATGAGGTAACAGTTGGTGCGGGTAGCGGGCGGGATGGTCCGGGTCTTCATGGGGACACGGATGATGCTGCGTGCGACGCGCTCTGGGATGAAGGGCTCTTTGCCCTTCTCTTCGTTGAGTTTCATGCGAGGAATTCCGCGGGGTGCACTTCGCCGGCGAATCGGCCGGTGGGGAGGCCAAGCCGGAGGGCGGTATCGTCGGGCTGCTCGGAGCGAGCGTGGTTCTGGATGGCCTTCTTCCAGGCGGCGAAGGTGCCGCCGTTCCTCCAGGCTTCGACGGCGGCATCGGCCATGTCGAAGCCGCCCTGCGCCATCACATACTCGACCCAGGCCCAGCGGGCGGAGGTGGCGCGGACGTCGACATGGCCGCGGAGCGAGGTCTGGAGGTGGTCGAGGATCTGTTCGACCGGTTTGATGCCTGCGAAGGGCTGCCTGTCGAGGGGGGTGTTACGCTTGGCGACGAAGGGGGCGATGCCGAGCGCGACATTGCAGATGCGTGAGAGGTCTTTGGAGAAGGCGACGAGTTCTTCGATGTCTTCTCGCGTCTCTCCGGGCGCCCCGATCATGAGGTAGAGTTTGAGGTAGCGCATCTTGTACTCGGCGGCGTAGTGGGCTGCGCGCTCGAGGTGGGACTCGCGGATCTCCTTCTGGAGGATTTTGCGCATGCGCTCGGAGCAGCCGTCTGCGGCGACGGTGAGGGTGCGGTATCCGCCCTGCTGGAGGAGGGTCATGAGTTCGGGGGTGAGGCGGTCTGCGCGGAGGCTGGAGAGGCCGAGTTCGCGGCCTGAGCCGACGATGCGCCCGACGATCTCGACGAGCTTGGGGTGGTCACTGACGGCGGCGCCGACGAGGCCGACACGGGTGGCGTCTTCCGGGATACTGCCGATGATGGCGTCGGGGGTCGCGAGACGCATTCCGCCGTTGGTGGAGCGGCGCATGACGCAGAAGGTGCACTTGCGGTGGCAGCCACGCTCGGACTCGACCAGGTGCATGTTGGCGAGTTCGGTGTTGGGGGTCCGGATCTGGCCGATGGCTGGGAGTTTGGCGTTGTCTGCGGCCGCGGTCGGGATGAGGCGTTCACCGTGAACGATGGGGACGTAGACGCCGGGGATGGCGGCCGCGCGCTGGTAGAAGTCTGTACGGGAGGTGGCGCCTTCGTAGAGGTCTAGCAGCTGCGGGATGATCTCTTCGCCCTCGCCCATGACGATGGCGTCGCAGAAGGGGCCAACCGGGAGCGGGTTGGAGAAGGTGAGAGGACCGCCGAGGATGATGAGCGGGTGATGGGGTTTGCGGTCGCGGGCGTAGATGGGGATGCCGGCGAGGTCGAAACACTCGAGGAGCCCGGTGACTTCGAGTTCGTAGGAGAGCGAGATGGCGACGATGTCGAAGCCGCCGACCGGCGAGAGGGACTCGTAGGAGAGGAGCGGGGTGCGCGAGGTTCTATGGTCGCCGGGTGTGTCGGGCAGGAAGGCGCGCTCTGCGACGGTGCCCGGGCGCTCGTTGATAAGGCGGTAGATGAGCTGGTAGCCGAGGCTGCTCATGCCGGCGCGGTAGGGGCTGGGATAGAGGAGCGCGACGCGGAGGTGGCCCTCACCGTAGAGGGTGCCCTTCTCGGCATCGAGGCGTTCGCGGATCTGCTTCTTGATGTCGTGTGTAGAGGCCATGCGCTCGCTGGTTGTAATGCCGGGGCACTGTAGGGCGTGGGGGAGGGGAGCGCAAACCTCGGGCGTTCTGTCTACGGCAGGGGTGCGGCTTGGAGGGTGTCGAGGATGCCGGACATGAGGTGGGCCATGGCGCGCAGGGCGACGGCGTTGGCAGCATCACGGCGCCAGACGAGGAGGATGGGTCTGGAGGGCTGTGGCTGCTGGAAGGGGCGGAGGGCGAGGGTGCTGCGTCGGTTTTCGACGGCGGCGGCGAGGGCCGGGATGAGGGTGACGCCGTGGCTGGAGGCGGTCATCTGGATGAGGGTGGCGAGGCTGGTTGCGTGCCAGGGGGATTCGCTGCGGCCGGAGCGGTTGCAGAAGGCGAAGACCTGGTCTCGGAAGCAGTGGCCATCGGAGAGGAGGAAGAGTTCCTGGTCGGCGAGATTGGCCGCGGTGGGCTCTTCGGCAGCGGTGAGGAGGGGGTGGTCGGGGAGCGCGGCGAGGAGGAAGGGGTCGTGGCCGATGGGCGCGGCGTCGAAGGCCGGAAGGCTGGGGTCACCCGCCAGGATTGCGGCGTCGAGTTCACGGCGCTCGAGCTGTCCGAGGAGGGTGGCGGTTTTGTCCTCGAACCAGACGAAGCGGATGGCCGGGAAGGCAGTTCGGAGGGGAGAGGCGACTTCGGGGAGGAAGTAGGGGGCGATGGTGGGGATGGCGCCGATGCGGAGGGTGCCTGCGAAGGGGTTGCGGAGTTGGGCCGCGATGTCTCCGAGTGTTTCTGCGGATTGGAGGAGCCGCTTTGCCTGCTCGACCCATTCGATGGCGCCGGGGATGACGGTGACGCGTCGGTGGGTGCGGTCGAAGATTTGAAGTCCGAGTGCCGCTTCGACCTGGGCGATCTGGGCGGAGAGCGAGGGCTGCGACACACCGCAGTCTTCGGCGGCTCGGCGGAAGGAGGCGCGTTCCGCGACCGCCACGACATACTGGAGCTGACGGAGTGTGAAGGGGTGGTGATGGAGGTTCATACGGCCAGCCTAGCAGGGCTGGCAGCCTAGCAAGGGTTGAGGGGGCGTGCTACGGGGAGGGGAGTCGAGCGAGGTCGGATGGACGCAGAGCGAGAGAGCATGTGGTCGCGCTGGAGTTCGTTGCCGAATCGGCAGCGGAGCTGGGGCGACGTGTGGACGGCGGTTGCGATTGCACTGGCCTACACGGTGCTGCTGGCGCTGACGGACGGGATGGGGTTCACGCGGGACGAGAGCTTCTACTTCAAGGCCGGGGCGGACTACGCAGGCTGGTTCTCGGAGTTGTGGCGGAACACGATGGAGGGGGCGTGGTCGCGGAGCTTCTCTCAGGCCTCGATCGACAAGCATTGGGGCTACAATCCGGAGCATCCCGTGCTGCTGAAGATGCTGTTCGGGCTGTCGTGGCTGGTGCTTCACAAGACGTTGGGGTGGCTGGGGCCGTCGCTGGCATTCCGGCTTCCCGCGATGGCCTTTGCAGGGATGCTGGTCGGCACGACCTGGAAGTTTACGACCGAGTTGTTCGGGCGGACGAGCGGATGGCTGGCAGCGTTCACGCTCGGCGTGATGCCGCATCTCTTCTTTCACTCGCACTTGGCCTGCTTCGACGTTCCGATCACGGCGCTGTGGGTGCTTGTGGTCTATGCCTACTGGCGGTCGCTGGGTGACTGGCGCTGGGCGTGGGTTACGGGGCTGCTCTGGGGCGTCGCGCTGACGGTGAAGCTGAATGCGTTTTTCCTGCCGATGCTGTTTGTGGCGCATGCAGGTTGGCTTGGCACGAGCCGAGCGATTTCGACGGGGGGAGCGAGTCTGCGACGTCCAAGGATTCCGCTGGCGCTGGTCTGCATGGCGCTGCTGGGGCCACTTCTGCTGCACGCGGGCTGGCCGCTTCACTGGTATGAGACCTTCGACCGGCTGTCGTTCTACTTCCAGTTCCACCTCAAGCATGAGCACTACTTTGTGGACTACTTCGGGCGCGGGCTGTGGGAACCTCCGTTCCCTGTCGCCTACCCGTTTGTGCTGACGGGTGTGACGACGCCGATTGTGATTCTGGCATCGATGTTGGTCGGCATGTTGATGCTGACAGTCGTCTGGGGCCGTGAGCGCTGGCTGGCTGTTTCGCGGGGTCAGGCTTCCGCATCGGAGGGTGGCGCCGGCCGGTCGGACGATGCTGCAACGGGAGCGTTGATGCTGCTGACGATCGCGTTTCCGTTTGTGCTGATCGCGCTTCCTAGCACGCCGGTTTTCGGCGGTGTGAAGCACTGGTTCGCTGCCCTGCCGTTCATGGCGATGGTGGCGGGTTACTTTCTGGCGCGGGTGGCTCGCGAGGCAGGCGGAGGCGTTCGGGGGCAGTGGCTTGCGCTCGGGCTGCTGTTGCTGGTCTACGCTCCGTCTCCGATTTGGGCTTCGGTGTGGAGTCACCCGTTTGGGATCTCCTACTACAACGAGGTGATCGGCGGAGTGACGGGCGCGGCCGATCATCGGACGATGCGGCAGTTCTGGGGCTATGCGTCGCGGCAGTCGCTGCCGTGGGTGAATGAGCATGCCGTGAAGGGGGCCAAGGTGGGTTGGCACGACACCACCTGGGGGGCCTACGACATGTACAAACAGGAGGGGTGGTTGCGGCCGGATGTGGGAGCCACGTGGGACTATGCGAACGCGGACTACCTGTTGTTCGATGTGCAGAAGGCGCTGGTGTTTGCACAGGAGGATGCTTGGAGCCGTTACGGCACGCAGGCACCGTCGGGGACGATGGGGATTCACGGCGTTCCGCTCATCACGGTGTATGAGAATCTGACGCGGCTTGCGTCAAGGAAGGTGGGGAGCGCGGTGGAGCGCCCTGCTGAGGCAGAGGAGCGTGGAGATGGTTCGGGTGCCGACGGCCACCGTGCTGCCTACGAGGCGCGACAGCGAGCTGAAGGGAGCGCCGATGAGAGCGAGTAGTTTTGCATTGGCCGTCTTGCTCGCTGCGGCGCCTGCGGGTGTTGGCGCAGCTCCGAAGGCTCCGACAGAGGCCGAGCTGCTGTTCGGGCGAGGCGTGGAGGCGTTTGAGGCGGGGCGGTATGCGTCGGCGGCGGCCTACCTGTCGCAGGCCTACGCGCTGGAGCCAGAGGATCGGCTGGCCTACAACACGGCGCTGGCCTACGAGCGGGCGGAGATGGGTCGAGAGGCGGTGACTTGGTATCGTTTGGCCGCAGGATCGGCAGAGGCGTCGCTGCGAGCTGATGCAGAAGTGGCGCTGCTCAGGTTGGCGGCGTTTGCGGAGCCGGCGGCAGCAGCGCCGCGGAAGGATTCGGCGGCGCCTGCGCGACAGGCGGAGCTTGAGATGAGGCTCGGAGCCTCCACGGAAGGGGCGCGGGTTCGGGTGGATGGCGGTCACGCGCTCGCGCTGCCCGGGAGCGTATCTGTGGGTCCTGGCGTCCACCTGCTGGAGGCGGAGGCGCCAGGGTATGTTCCGTGGCGGGAGACTGTGACGGTGGCGGCCGGAGAGAGCCTCGTTGTCTCGATTGTCCTTGCGCCTGTGGCGGCTGAGGGAGGTCTTCCAGGCTGGTGGATTGGCTCCGGTGTGACGGCGGCGGCAGCAGCGGTCGGGGTAGGATACTACTTCGTTTCGGCCGGGCACTTCGACGAGGCCGACAGGCTGGCCGAGGCTGGCGTGGATCGTGTGGGGTTCGACCGTGAGCAGGCGGATGGCCGCAGCGCGGCGACGCTGTCGAATGCGTCGTATGGCGTGGCTGCGCTTGGCGCGGTGGCGACCGGGCTGCTCTGGTGGTGGGAGCGCGAGGCCGGAGGCGAGAGCCCTGCGGTGGCGATTATTCCGCTGCTTGCGCCGACGGCGGCCGGTCTGTCTGCAACATGGAGGCCGTGATGGGACGAGGCGCGAAGTGGCTGTTGGCGCTCGCTGCGTTGCAGGCAGCGGGCTGTGCGGCGACGCTGGATTTTGACAGCCAGGCGTTTTTGGAGGCTGACTCCGATGCGGCGGGTGACGCCGAAACGGACAGTGCTGTTGAGGCAGACACGGAGTTGGATACCGGAGCGATCGCAGACACGGAGCAGCTGTTTGACGCTCGCCAGGACACGGAGGCGGACACCGAGGTGGACTCAACCTGTGTTCCGCGGCCGGAGGTGTGCGACGGCGCGGACAACGACTGCGACGGGCTTGTGGATGGTGCGGATCCGACCGTGGTTTGGGATGCGTCGAACTGCGGAAGCTGCGGCGAGGCCTGCAGCGGTGCTCCGATGGCGGAGGGGCTGTGCGGAGCGGACTTTCGCTGCAGCGTTCAGCGGTGCATAGAAGCTGGCTACCGCGACCTGAACGGGCTGTATGAGGATGGCTGCGAGTTCTCGGTGGGCGCTCCGCTGCACTGGTTGAGCAGGCTGTCGGTGTCTGGGTTCACGCAGGTGGACGCGACGCATGTTGTGGCGTGGGGCGACACAGGGGCGCAGCTATACGAGACCGGCGCAAGCCCGATACCGGTAGGCGCCTTCGGGCGGGCCGAAGCGCGGACGGTTTCTGCGGAGGTGGTGGGAGCGACGCTGCTGCTCGGCATGGAGAGCTTGGCCGATGGAACGGGGCTGATCTACCGGCATCCAATCGGGGCGCCCTTTGTGTTCGACGAGGGCGCGGCGCCCGTGCGGCTGAGCCGGCCTCCGACGGACATTGCATCGAGTTTGGGTCGGGTGCTGGTGTCGAGCGCGGACCCCGGGACGGTGCAGGCGTTTGAGGAGGTGTCGGGGACCTATCGGTTCCTCGGCTCGGTGAATCCGTTTACGGGTGGCGATGTGCTGGGTCTGGCTGTGAGCGATGACGGCGCGAGCGGCTACGCGAGCGGCCGCGACGGCGGGTGCCGCGCGCTGGTGTTGTCGGCGACTGGCACTGCTCTGGCGCTCGGCAGCGGTAGCGTCTTGGGCGACGGTGTAACGGAGGCCATTGCACAGGCGTCGATGATGCAGTCGGGCCGGCTGGTAGTGGCCATGCTGATGCGGGCCAGCGGTTCGGGCGGAGGCAGCGTTCGGCTGGTGTCGGATGCCGGCGCGGGACCGGTCGCGACTGACTTCGCACTCGGATCTTCAGATGGCGTTTCGATCGGTACCGGTGGCGGTGGCTTCCGCGTGTTGCATGCGACCGGGGCGATTTCTCGTCTCTCAGCGGGTGGCATAGGTGGCGTAGAGTTGCTCGCGGCGCCCACGGGCGTGGCTGGAGCGCGTGCGTTCGGGCCGGGCGCTTCGCAGTGGCTGATGGCGACGTCTTCGGAGGTTTCGGTGGCGACGGCGACCGGGGCGCAGGTTTCGGTCGCGCCAGGGAGCCGCGTGGATTTGACGCCGCGCCACCTCGTGAGCGTCGACGGAGGCTGGTTGTTGGCTGCCGGTACCGCTGGCGCGTGGACGGTTAGGGAGCGGGCGGAGGGCGGCGTGACGGCGGTGCTGCGCGATGGTGCGAACGCTGACTTTGTGGCACGCGGTGAGGAAGGTGCGGTGTTTTCTGTTTCGTCGCAGGGGAGCCTTCGAGGCTGGGTCTCCGATGGGGAGGTAACGGCGTTTGAGACGGGTCTATCTGGGGTTGTATCGTTCGAAGCGGGCTTGGGCTGGCTGGTGTTTGTGACGGAGAGCGAGGCGGTGGCGCAGGCCTATGTTGTGGTAGGCGGCATGGTCTCGTTGGTGGGTTCTCCGGTTCGGCTGGCGGGCCGCTTCGGGGCGCTGGCTCTGGCGGGAGATCGGGTGGCGCTGAGTAGTGGCGTGGAGGTGGCCTGGTACCAGCTTTCCGCGGGGTGGCAGTTCGGCGGTCGCGTGGCCGGGCCGAGCGCGAGCGCGGGTGCAGTGGGGCTGCGCTGGAACGGTGCGGCGCTGCTATCGGTGATGGACGCGGGAGCGGGGCTGTGGAGCGGCGACACGGTTGCAGGCGTGCAGGTTGGGGCCACGATCGCGGGTGCTGCTGCGGGGGTTCGGAGCGACACGGCGAACGGGCTGTTCGGTCGCGGCGGCCTGATGGGTTGGCGCTCGGGTAGCCGGGGCGTGGCGCTCTGGTTCGCGGAGGGCGATGGAAGCATCCGGCTCGGGACGCTGGATGCGACACGGCCGGGGACGAGCGCCTACTTGGCAACGCCCTGCCCTACGGTGTCGGGCGATACCTCGTCAGATACGGTTGGGGCTGCGACAGGGTGCGGCGTGACGCTGTGGCGCCATCGTCCGGGCCCCTGAGCAGGCTAGCGGTCGCCCGACTTGGGGTTCTTCACGCCAGACTGGTTGGCGAGGTCGCGGAGCTCGCGTCCCACCTTGAAGTGGACGGCCTGCTTTGCCTCGACGGGGACTTCGTTACCGGTCTTGGGGTTGCGGCCGACGTAGGCACGATGCTGGTTGAGGGAGAAGGAGCCGAAGCCTCGGATCTCGATCCGGTTCCCCTGCGCGAGCGTATCGCCCATGGCGGAGAGGATGCACTGCACGACCTCCTCGGCCCGCTTTTTGGGGATTCGGGCGCGTTCGGCAAATAGCTCGATAAGTTCGCTCTTCGTCATGATGTCATGCCGTTGTGAGTGCAGCGTTTCAGTGGTGTGCACCCTATGATGCAGCGCGAAGAGCGTTTCGTCAACGATGACAGCAGGGTCGATTGGGATTGGCGATCTGCAGGGTTGGTGAGCGAAAATTTCGCAGCGGCTCGGTGAAATTCGTTACAGTGGTGTTTCGAACCACGCCCACAGGAGCCGACAATGCTGACGATGCCTCGAGGATGGAACGCTTCGCTGCTGTTGCTGATGACCGGTGTAGCCCTCGCAGGCTGCACAGCAGAGAGCGTAGGCAGGGCGAGCGGTGGCGGCGGGTCGACCCGCGACACGGGCAGGCCGGATATCGGCACTGTGGATTCCGGGAGCGTCGACGGAAACGAGGGTTCAGGTGCGTTGGACACGGGCAGCGATGTTCCCGTGGGGCCCTGTAGTGCTGGCGAGATTCGTTGCAGCGCAGACGGAACTGGGCTCCTCATTTGTCAGATCGACGGGAGCGAGGCGGCACAGCCCTGCGCGACCGGTCAAGCCTGCGCCGCCGGCTCCTGCGTGGATGCGTCGAGCATCTGCATCCCCGGGACGACGGTGGGCTGCCTCGACCCGCGCTCGCTCGGCATCTGCCCGAGCAGTGGTACCGGCATCGAGCGGTCGGCCTGCCCCGTAGAGACACCGAACTGTTTGGCGGGAGCCTGTACGACGGATGTCTGCATCGCCGGTGTTCGGGGATGCCAGGGCGACTCGGTGGTGCAGTGCAACGCTGAGGGGACGGCGACCGAGGTGCAGGAGGCCTGTGAGTTCGGCTGTTCGGCGGGCGTCTGTGTTGACCCATGTGCCGGGGACGCGAAGACCTATGTTGGTTGCGACTTCTACGCGCTCGACCTGGACAACTACTCGGATGCGTCGGACCCGTCGGGGGCAGATGCGCAGCAGTATGCGATCACGCTGTCGAATGCGGGCACCCGGGGGGTGACTGCAACGGTGACGACGCCGGAGGGGTTCTCACAGACGGTGAGCATCGCCGCCGGATCACTGCAGTCCGTCGAACTTCCGCAGCGGGATGTGATCGGGACGAGCCGGTCGATGAACAGCTACCGGGTGCAGAGCACCGGGCCGATCATTGCGCACCAGTTCAATCCGTTGAACAACTCCGGCGTGTTCTCCAACGATGCATCGTTGCTGCTTCCTGCGACAGCGCTCGGCAACGAATACCTGGTGGCGGGATGGCCGGCGGGTCCGGCGGGCGCGAGTTACTTTGCGGTGGTGGCGGTCGCGGATGGGACCACCTCGGTGACGATCACGGCGCCCCCGCGGTCGGGCCTTCAGGCAGGTGGTTCGGTGGCCGGGATTGGTGCGGGAGGCAGCGCTACGTTTGAGCTTGCTCAAGGCGAGGTGCTGGCGATGCGGGCGGATGGCGCGACGGGGGACCCGACGGGGACGCGGGTGACTTCGACCCGTTCGGTGGCGGTCTTCTCGGGTAACGAGTGCGCGAATGTGCCTGCGAATGTGACCTACTGCGACCATGTGGAGGAGCAGATGATTCCCGTGGCGAGCTGGGACACGGACTATCTGGGTATCAAGTTCAAGCCGCGTGGGACGGAGAGCGACGTGTGGCGGATCATTGCTTCGACGCCGGGCACGACGATTCAGACCGATCCGGTGATCGCGGGTGTGAGCGGCCGGACGCTTGGCGGAGGTGAGGTGATCGAGTTCGCGACAACGCTCGATTTTGCGCTCAGTGCAACGGGGCCGATCAGCCTGACCCAGATGATGGTCGGTTCGAGTTACCCGAGCCCAGCGAACGCGACCTGCGTGCGGGGGGAGGAGGGCTTTCCTCCCTTCATTCCGGATACACCAGAGCAGAACTGCGCGATTCCCGCGACCTGCAGCGGGACCGGTGTGGGCGACCCTGCGATGTTGATGGCGGTGCCGACGCGGCAGTTCCGCGACAACTACATTTTGCTGATACCGGCGAACTACACGCAGGACTTCTTGAGCCTGGTTGCACCGACGGGGACGGTCATCGTCATCGATGGGAACCCTCTTGCGGTAAGTCCGACGAGCCGTCTGACGGCGGGTGGTCGCCAGTGGGACGTCTACAAGCAGGGCGTGCCTGACGGCGTGCACACGGTGACGGGCGGGCAGGCCTTCGGGCTGTATGCATACGGGTATGACTGCGACGTCTCGTATGCCTATGCTGGCGGCCTGAATCTCGAAGGCCGCTAGGGGGCCTGGAGGGGCGCGCCCGTCGCGTTTCCGGCCGCAAACCAGGAGCCTGAGGCCCAACCTGCGGCTGTCACCGTTGTGCCGTAGACGGGGCTGAGCGCGACGACTTCGACCCAGTAGTCACCGGAGGCGGGAAAGGCGGCAGCCGGCAGATACTCGTCGGGGCCGGTGAAGGCCGAAGCGGCAAGGAGCCAGCGGTCGATGCGTGCGCTCGTGGCTGCGCCTGCGCCGGCATCGGCGAGGAGGTCGTAGGTTACGGCGTTTCCCCAGCCGTTGTAGGGGCTTACAATGGCGAGGGCTCCGCGGTCGGCGCCGAGGAGTTCGATGGCGGTGCTCTGGCCGGTTCCGGGTGGCTCGGCCGTTGCGGGGAGCCTGAGGGTGGGGGCAGCGGGGAGCTGGAGTTCGGCGGTGAGGGTGGTCGCGCCGGAGGGGAGCGCCGCGACGAGCGAGAGGGTGATGGAGGTGCCGGCCGCGAGGGTTCCGAAGTTATCGGTACTGGCAGACTGGTAGAAGTTGTTGGCGACGGCGAAGAGGGTGAGGGGCTGGTCGCCGATGAGCAGTCGGAGGTCGCCAATGGGGACCGTGCGGTCAACGGCGCCGGGGTTGACGAGCTGCAGCTGCGCCTCGACCAGATGGCCGCCGCCAGGCGCGGTTCGTTGGAGGATGAGGCCGACGGCTTTGACCGACCCGGCGGTGGCGGGAGCGGACTCCTGAACGCCTCCGACCGATGAGCCGAAGGTGAGGTCGTCGCAGCCAACCAGGGCGAGGCAGAGTGCCAGGCCGAGGGGCAGTGAGCGGCTCACGAGGCCTCGACCCGGAAGGTCTGTTGACCAACGAGGATGCGGTCGCCGTGGGAGAGGTCGACGGGCTCCCAGAGCTTGAGCCAGGTGCCGTTGGAGCTGCCCTTGTCGACGAGGTAGTAGTGGCCGTCGCTTCGCGCGACGACCTCGGCATGTTTGCCAGACATGAAGCGGTCGCGGGGGAAGACGAGGTCGCCCCGCTCTCGCCCGATGGAGGTGGCGGTGTCGTAGAGGAGGTAGGCGTTCTGCGCTACGCCGCCTACGCCGACTTGGACGAGTCGGAAGGAGGCGCTCGGGCTGGGCGAGCCCATGAAACGGGTGCCGTCGGCGCCGCGGGCGCGTGGGTCGGCGACCTGCTCGACCCGTTCGAAGCGGAGGAGCTGGCGGCCGAGGATGAGCGTGTCGCCGAGCTGAAGTCGGTGTTCGTTGCGGAGTTTGAGGAAGGTGCCGTTGAGCGAGTGGAGGTCTTCGATGCGGACGGCGTCATCGGTGACGGTGAGCTTGGCGTGCTTCGGCGACAGGAGCGGGTCTGCCGGAAAGGCGAGGTCTCCTTCTCGTCCGATGAAGAGTTCGGCGAGCGGGAGTTGGGTTGCGGAGCCGTCGGAGCCGTCGTCTCGGAGCTGCAGGAGCTGGAAGCGGGAGAGGGGCGCGGCGGGCGGTGCCGGGGTTGCAGGGGGAGCCTGCTGTGACAGACCGCAGTCTCCGCAGAACCTGGCGCCAGGCGGATTCTCGGTACCGCAGCCGATGCAACGCAGGGGTTCCGGCGCAAGGTCGGGGTGCGGCTCAAGCGCGGTGCGTCCGGAATCGGTGGGAGCGGTGATGTGAAGTTCCGCGAGTAGGAGCTGCGGACGTTGCAGTTCGGTTCCTCGCGTGCGGCCTTCGTAGTCGTCGGCTCTTTCGAGCAGGAGCCGGAGGGCCTCTGCGAGGGCATGGTCGTGGGAAGGGGTCATGGCCGAGCCGACGGGCGAGGAGAGCGAAAGACGACTATTTGGTGAGGATAGCGTCGAAGCGCGGTGTGCGACAAGTATCGTCCGACGGTTCTTGAAACTGGGAGGTTGCGCGTGGTAGAGGACTCGAACACCCTTGAGCGATGGCGCAGCCATGAAAGTCTGTCCGCACTGCGGTCGTAGATTCAATGAAGAGGCACTCTTTTGCCCCGACGACGGTTCGGGTCTGGTGCCGATGCCTGAGCGGGATTCGCCGGCAACGCAGGTAGACCAGGACGACTTGGTCGGTACGACGCTTTTTGGTGATTACATCATCAAGAAGAAGTTGGGCGAAGGCGGCATGGGCGCCGTCTATCTGGCGGAGAATCCTGCGATCGGGCAGCGGATTGCGGTGAAGGTTCTGCACGGTCACGCTGCTCGGAACGAGGAGTTGGTGAAGCGGTTCAACCGCGAGGCGCAGGCTATCGCGCGATTGAGCCATCCGAACATCATCCGAGTGTTCATCTTCGGTCGGACGCCGGAAGGCATGCTCTACCTTGCGATGGAGTTCGTGGAGGGCCAGCAGCTCCGAGACGTGATGGAGGCTGGCTCGAAGATGGACGAGCTCCGCGTGATTGGGATCATGCGGCAGGTGCTGCATACGCTGAGCGAGGCGCACGAGATCGGCATCGTGCACCGCGACCTGAAGCCCGATAACATCATGCTGACGAAGTTCCGCGGGGCGGATGACTACGTTAAGGTGCTCGACTTCGGCATCGCGAAGGTGAAGGAGCCGGACGGCAAGCAGCAGCAGAAGCTTACGCAGGCGGGCGTTGTGTATGGCACGCCGGAGTATCTGAGCCCCGAGCAGGCGCAAGCGAAGGAGTTGGACGGTCGGAGCGACCTCTACAGCCTGGGCGTAATTTTATACGAGATGGTAACGGGCGAAGTTCCATTCAAGAGCAGCGCTGCGGTCGCCGTGCTTGCCTCGCATGTCTACGATGCACCGAAGCCGCCGAGCAAGGTGGGGAAGCGTCCTGTGCATCCGAAGATGGAGCGCATTATCCTCAAGGCGCTCGAGAAGGACCCGAAGAACCGATATGGCAACGCCATGGAGTTCTTGTCGGATCTGGAGACGCTGGAGAGCGAGCTGAGTTCGGAGACGACGGTTCGGACCACGGTGCTCGACCCGCGTCAGCTGGCATTGGTACTGGATGTGGCACGCACGAACGCGGCGCGCCGCGGTGGTGGAGCGGCGGTTGCTGCAGCCGGCACGCCCGGTTCGGCGAGTTCAACCTCGATGCCATCGATGGCGAAGCGGAACACACCGCCGTCGATCTCTGGCTCGGTGGGCGCAGTGAAGGGAGTGGGGACGCCGCTCGCGGCTCCGGGTGGGCTGAATCCGACCGTGCTCTACATCATCGTGGCGGGCCTGGCGGTGCTTTCGCTTCTGCTGCTTGGCCTCGTCTGGGTGCTTTACCAGAAGAGCGGCACGCCGCCGCCCGCGGTTACGCCCTAACCGGCGGAGGCGGTCGCCGAGGCGAGCGCTACTTTTTCGGGAGCTTTGCGAGTTCGAGCATGAACTGCGCGGAGGCCTCGATTCCTTGGTAGAACGAGGTGATGGAGAACTTCTCGTTGGGGGAGTGGGCTCTGTCGTCGGCGAGGCCGAAGCCCATGAGGATGGAGTCGAGGCCCAGCTCTGACTTGAAGCTTGCGACGACGGGGATGCTGCCTCCCGAGCGCATGAAGACGGGGTCGACGCCCCAGACGGTCTTGAGGGCGTTGGTGGCGGCGATCATGGTGGGGACGGCGCGATCGGCGAGGAAGGCGGGGGCGCCGTGGTGGAGTTCGACGCGGGCGGTGACGCCGGGCGGCAGGTTGGCGAGGACATGGTTGCGGAGCTTGGCCTCGATCTCCTCGGAGGTCTGGTTGGCGACGAGCCGGCAGGAGACCTTGGCGTGCGCGGAGGCGGGAAGGACGGTCTTTGCGCCCTCCCCCGTGTAGCCGCCCCAGATGCCGTTGCAGTCGAGTGTGGGGCGGGCGGTGATGCGCTCGAGGAGGGTGTAGCCGGCCTCTCCGGGCGACTCAGCGACGCCGATCTCGGCTCGGAACTGGACCTCGTCGTGGCCGAGCGCAGCGAACTCGGCGCGCTCCTCGGGGGTGAGCGGCTGGACGTTGTCGTAGAAGCCGGGGACGGCGACCGAGCCATCGGGGTTGTGGAGTCCGGCGATGATGCGGCTGAGGGCGTTGATGGGGTTTGCGACGCCGCCTCCATAGAGGCCGGAGTGGAGGTCGTGGGTCGCGCCCTGCACATGGATTTCGACGTAGGTGAGGCCGCGGAGGCCGACGGTGACGCCGGGGCGGCCGGGGGACCACATGGAGGTGTCGCTGATCAGGACGACATCGGCGGCGAGGCGGTCGCGGTGGTCGCGGAGGAAGGGGTCGAGGTTGGGGCTGCCGATCTCTTCTTCGCCCTCGATGATGAACTTCACGTTGCAGGGGAGCTTGCCATTGGCGGTGATAAGCGCGTGGGCGGCGAGGACGTGGGCGAACATCTGGCCCTTGTCGTCGGTAGCGCCGCGGGCGACGATGTTGTCGCCTTCGATGGTGGGCGAGAATGGCGGGTTGCGCCACTCTTCGAGGGGCTCGACCGGCTGCACATCGTAGTGGCCGTAGATGAGGACGGTGGGGGCGTCGGGGGCGCCAAGCCACTCCGCGTAGACGACGGGGTGGCCGGGGGTCGGGATGACCTCGGTGTGGAGTCCGGCATTGCGGAGCGCATCGGCGACGAAGTCGGCGCAGTGGGCGGTGTCTGCGTTGTGCTCGGCCTTCGCGGAGATGCTGGGGATGGTGAGGAGATCCGTCAGCTGCTGCAGGTGTTGGGGGCGGCTGGCGTGAAGGAGGGTGGAGAGCGCGTTGGACATGATGGAGCCTACTCGGTGGGGGGAGCGCAATCGGTGGTAGCCGCGAAGAGGACGAGTCCGATCGCAGCGAATCCGGCATCGGAGGGGGCGAGTTGGCGCCTGGAGGCGGCGAGCCGCTCACGGCTGAGCTGCGGCTGGCGGATGAGGAGGATTTGGGCAAAGCGGGTGGCATCGACCTGCCGGATGACGCCGGGTTTGCGGCCGTCACGGTCGCGCAGGAGGATGGGGATGAGGTTCTCCTGGCGGGGGAGATAGCCGAAGCGTGCAGCGAGTTTGAGAGCTGCAATCTCGTAGCGCGGGTTTGCAATCGCAGCATCGATCCAAGGTTTTGCCTGGTCTGCGGTGAGCGTCGCGGTGAGTGCCGCGACTGCGTCGGCCTCGGCGAGAGCGGGGTTGGCGGAGATGTGCGAAGCGACGACCGCAGCGCCGGCGGTGCCGAGCCGATCGGCGAGGAGGAGGGCGTCGGGGCGGGCGCCGGGGTCGGTGACCGCAGCGAGGTGGCGGGCGAGCTCCTGCTCGCGTCCAACGGCCCAGAGCATGGCGGCATCGGCGCTCATGACCTCGTTGGTCTTTTTGAGCGCTCCGGCGCGAAGGGCCATCATGGCGGCGGCATCCTTTGCGGCGATGAGCGCAGTCCAGGCGTCGGCCTGCTTGGAGAGCGAGGTGTGGGTGAGGAGGGAGTACTTGCCGAGTTTGAGGAGCGCGAGCTGTGCGAGGGCGGCGAGATCATTGCGCTCGGCGGCACCGAAGACTCGGAGCTGTTCTGCGCTGGCGGTTGCGAGGGCAGGGTCGCCAGCGAAGAGCCTCACGAGCGCGCGCGCAACGAGGTGGTCGGGGGTTTCGGTGAGGGGGGCATCGAGCTGCGCGAGGAGCGCGGGGTCGCGGAGGGCGCCAGAGCGGGCGATGAGCCAGAGCGCGATGGCGCGCTCTGAGCGGATGGAGGGCGGTTGGCGAAAGAGGTTGAGGGCAGCCGGGATCGCGACAGCCGCAGGCAGGAAGTGGTTGACGAACTCGAAGGAGTTCATGCGGGCTTCGGGCGTGAGCTGCTTGTCGAGGAGGAGCTGGTTCCAGGCGGCGGCGGCGGGCTCACCGCGCAGCAGGGCTGCCTCGGTGCGCAGGAGCCGAACCAGGGCGGAGTCTTGGTCGGAGGGCGGGAGGAGGGCGGGACGGGCTATCAACAGCTCGCGGAGGAGCGCACGGCAGCCTGCGTCGTCGGGGTTCATGCTGCAGAATCGCTTGTTGCCGAAGAGGAGTTCGAAGGCCGGCAGCGGGTAGCTCGACATGCGCTCCATGCGCGAGATGCGGATGGGTGGGGTGATGAGCGCCTCGTCTTTGGCTCGGCCGAGGAAGGCGATGAAGCCCTGCTCACCGATGGAGATGAGCGAAGAGGCGGCGAGTGAGAGTTTGAGTCGTGACGGCTCGGCGGCGCCCGTGTCGATGAGCTTGGAGGCGACGGTAACGACCGCCTCGGGGGAGATGCTGGCCAGTGCATCGAGGAGTCGGGCCGCCTCTTCTGGGGGTGCCGCGACGATGCGCGAGGCGATGAGGTCTGCGAGGGGAGCGGCAGCCGGCCCGGCGGCCTTTAGCTTGGCAACGGCCTCGGCGGGTACCTCGCCCGGGGTGTTGAGGAGGTCGGTCAGCTGCGTGAGGTCGACCGAGGCGCCGGTGGCGGTTGCGGGGCGCCGTAGGAGCGCGTTGGTCTCGTCGCAGGGTGCGGGCGGAAAGACCTCCGGCGTTGCCGTGAGCGCTTCGGGGGTTGTAACCGGGGCCGGCACGGAAGGCGCAGTCTGGGGTTCCTGCTTGCAGGCGGTGAGCGCGAAGCAGAGCGCGAAGAGCAGGGAGAGGGAGTGACCCGAAAAGCGGTGCATGCTGGTCGTCTCGTAGGCGGTGCAGTTGGTGGCGGGCGATACGGCTGCGGTTCGCTGATGGCAAGATTCGCAGGCGTTCGAACAAGGCTTGGCAGGTTGCGGCAACAGGCTAGAGTCGCCGCGTATTCTCACGGATGGAGAGGACCGATGGCAATTGTGACTTCTGCCCCGCCCGGCATGCGAGATTTTCTGCCGGCTGCGGTGGCGCGGCGCAGGTTTGTGATGGAGCAGATCCGTGAGGTCTACCGGCTGCATGGTTTTGTGCCGCTGGAGACGCCGTCGATGGAGCGGCTTGAGGTGCTTCTGGGCAAGTATGGAGAGGAGGGTGACCAGCTGATCTTCCGTGTGATGAAGCGGGGCGAGGCGCTCACACGGGCGGTGGAGGATGGCGGCAAGGAGCTCGCCGACTTCGGCCTGCGGTATGACCTGACGGTGCCTCTGGCGCGCGTGGTGGCGGAGCATGCGAGTAGCCTCCCGCGCCCGTTCAAGCGGTACCAGATGCAGCCGGTTTGGCGTGCCGATCGCCCGCAGCGCGGTCGGCTGCGCGAGTTTTACCAGTGCGATGTCGACTTTGTCGGGAGTCGCTCCCTGGTGGCCGAATACGAGGTCATCTCGGCCGTGACGGGTGCGCTGGGGGCGCTCGGGTTCACTGACTTCCGGGTTCGTGTGAACGAGCGCCGGATTTTGAGTGGTCTGGTGGAGCTGCTGGGTCTGCCGGCGGAGCAGGGCATCGCGGTCATCACGGTGATCGACAAGCTGGATAAGATTGGCTTGGAGGGTGTTCAGCGCGAGCTGGCATCGTTGGGTGTCGGCGCGGAGGCGTGGGAGCTGCTTTCTTCGCTCCTGAAGCCAGGCGTTACGCTCGCTGAGGTCGCCGCCGCCTTTGCCGGCAGGTCGCCATCGGGAGAGGCGGGCTGTGCGAATCTCGAGGCGCTGTTTGCGCTGCTTGGTCGGGCGCCGCTCGCAACTGGCGGTGTGGACTTCGACCTGAGTCTCGCGCGCGGGCTGTCGTACTACACCGGTCCGATCTTCGAGATCGCCCTTCCCGACCTTGCGGGTTCGGTGGGTGGCGGCGGTCGCTACGATGGGCTCATCGGGATGTTCGGCAAGGAGGAGATCCCTGCCGTCGGCTTTGCGCTCGGGTTTGAGCGGATCATGCTGATCATGGAGGAGCGGGGTATGTTCCCGGAGCTGGCCGAGGGCGCGGATCTGATGGTGAGCCAGCTCGACCGGGCTCCTGAGGCGCTGGCGGCTGTGCTGGCGTTTGCCAAGCTGGCGCGGAGCGCAGGGATCTCTGTGGAGGTCTATCCCGAGGTGGCCAAGCTGCCGAAGCAGTTCAAGCATGCGGAGTCGATCGGCGCCCCCATGGTGGCGATTCTGGGGCTTCGCGAGGCGGAGTCTCAGACGGTGGGGCTGCGTCGCATGGGCACAGGCGAGCAGGTGACGCTGCCCTGGTCGGAGGCGATCGCTACGCTGAAGGGTCGCGGGTAGGGTCGGGCGCGTCCGGTACCGTGAGGTGGTGTCGGACGAGGTCGAGCATACGGGCGAGGTCGGGCGAGAGGTAGCGGTCGTCCTCGAGCTGCGGGACGTGGGCGCGGATCTGTGCGAGCAGGTTGGCGGTGCCTGCGCCGGGGCGGCGGGGAGCGCGGAGCGAGAGGGCCTGGGCGGCAACGAAGAGCTCGATGGCGACGACCTGCTCGAGGATTTCGAGGATGGCGAGCGCCTGCCTGCCTGCGTGCTGCCCCATGGAGACATGATCCTCCATGTTGGCCGAGGTCGGGATGCTGTCTGTGGAGGCGGGGACCGCGAGGGTCTTGGCCTCGGAGACGAGGGCGGCGGCGACATACTGTGGGATCATCATGCCGGAGTTGAGTCCGGGGTTGCTGACGAGGAAGGCGGGCAGGCCCTCGCTCAGTGACTTGTCGACGAGGCGTGCGGTGCGGCGCTCCGAGATGCTGGAGAGGTCTGCGAGCGCGAGCTTGAGGTAGTCGAGCGCCATGGCGACGGGCTGTCCGTGGAAGTTGCCGCCGGAGAGGATGTCTTCGTTGTCGGGAAAGATAATGGGGTTGTCTGTGACCGCGTCGACCTCGATGAGGAGCTGCGTCTCGACATGGTCGAGGACATCGAGCGCCGCGCCGTGCACCTGGGGTGCGCAGCGGAGGCAGTAGGGGTCTTGAACGAACTCGCGCTTGCCTTCGACCTGGCCGGGAGTGCAGCCTACGAGTTCGCTCCCTGCGGTGAGGCGGCGCACGCGGGAGGCGACGGCGATCTGGCCGGGACGGCCGCGGACGGCCTGGACGCGAGGGTCGAAGGCCTCGATGCGGCCTGCGAGCGCCTCGAGCGACATGGCGCAGGCGGCGTCGGCGAGCGCAAAGATGCGTCGGGCGCGGAGGGTGGTGACGAGGCCCAGCGCGGTCATGGACTGGGTACCGTTGAGGAGGGCGAGCCCCTCCTTGTAGGTAAGTCGGACGGGCTCGAGTCCCGCGGCGGCAAGTGCCGCGAGCGCCGTCGTGCGACCGGTGGGCGTGTCGACCTCGCCGACGCCGATGAGGGCGATGGCGACATGTGCGAGGGGACAGAGGTCGCCGCTCGCACCGACGCTCCCGCGCTCGGGGACAACAGGATGGATGCGGGCGTTGAGGAGGTCGATGAGGCGCTGCAGGGTCGTGCGACGGATTCCGCTGAAGCCCCGCGAGAGGGCCTTGACCCGCAGGAGCATCATGCCTCGGACGACGACCTGCGACAGCGGGTTGCCGACGCCACAGGCATGAGAGACTACGAGCCGGTGCTGCAGCTGCTCGGCATCGTCCGGAGAGATGCTGGTATCGCGGTTAGAGCCGAAGCCGGTGGTGACGCCATAGACTGTCTGACCGGAGCGGGCAGCGCGGGCGACGATGTCGGCGGAGCGGTCGATGAGGAGCGCGGCGGCGGCGGAGAGTTCCACCTTCGCGGCGCCGAAGAGCACGGCCTCGATCTCTGCGGAGGTCAGCGGCTGGTCACCAATCACGAGTTTCATCATCTGAGCTCCGGAGCCGGCGCCGCGGCATGGCAGCGTGAGCCGTAAGGGCTGCGTGCGGCAGGCTAGCGAGGCTGCGGAGGCGGGGATAGGCAGAAGTGTGGGCTGCGCTTGACGCAACGCGGCGCCTCGAGGTCAGAGGCCTCGTGCCGTAGCAGCCTGCTAGCGTGGCAGGTGGTTGCGGACTCGGGAAAGTCGACCGCGCGCTATCGTCGGGCGAGGAAGCCGGCTGTGATAAGCTGACCGAGGTGCTGGAGCGTCTCGATCTCGTCGCCGCCGAGCTGCATGATGAGGTGCTCAACGGTATCGGCCTCGAGTGCCGACTGCAGCAGGTCGAGTTGGTCTGCGGAGAGGTCGGCAAGCCGGCCACGGAGCGGCTTTGCGAGGAGGAGGCTGTCTGTGAGCGCGGGGGCTCCCCTGCCGAGGTTGTTGCGCTCATCCATGAGGCGCATGGCCTCCATCATGAGCGCCTCGGTGCTCATCTGCATCTCGGAGGCGAAGGTGCGCTGCGCGGGCGGCTCGAGGACGAAGGTGCCGCGGCTCCAGGTGAGGGCTCTGTAGGCAGCACGCTCGCCCGAGAGTTCGGGGCGGCTGGTGATCTCGGCGTGGATGACGCGACCGTCGCGCAGGTAGATGGCGGCGCCGTCGTCATCGGTCTGGATGCGCAGGAGGCCGCTCTTCCGGGCAGAGGAGAAGAGCTGGAGGAGGTCGGAGAGCGAGACCTCTTCGAGGAGTCCGGACATGAGTCCGCTCACGGTTCCGCCGGCGGGCCGCTGCGGGGGCGAGGTGAGTTCTTCAGGCTTGCTGCCGAGGAGCGTCGACTGGGTTGCGGACTGTTGCTGACGGGGCTGCTGAACCGCGACTCCGTTCGCGGCAGAGGCTGCGATGAGACGGATGATCGAGGTCCCAAAGAGGATGCGATCGCCTTCGCGGAGTTGCTGGGAGTTGACCCGCTCACCGTTGACAAAGGAGCCGTTGGTGCTGCCGAGATCGACAAGCGTGACCCCGCCGTCTCCGACCACGAATTTGGCGTGCTGGCGGGAGATCATGTCTTCGACGAGCACCAGTGCGCAGTCGCTGCTGCGCCCGACGAAGTACTCGGTTCCCTCCACAAGAGGGAACTCTCCGCCCTGGTATTTGCCGGAGATGAAGCGAAGGACCCAATCGACCATTGCGTGACCCGAAGCGTGGGTGGCAGTCGCCCCAGAAGGGCTTGCGGATGATACCAAGCGAGGAAGTTGCGTCAATGCAGATGTGGTCGCGGGAGGCAGCGGCTGGCGCTGATGGGGCTGCTTGCTCCGGCGCAGAGCGGGTGCTAGCAGCCGCGATCTACGCTCGGCGCCCGCGAATCAAAGCGGAGGTGAGCCTGTGGGAGCAGTGACGCGAAGGGGCGGCCTGCGCAAACGTAACTTTCTCTACCAGAGCAACATGTCGGAACAGGAAAGCGGCGCTGGGCAGACCAGCCATGGAACCCATGCCATGAGCAACAAGGCGCTGGCCGGGCTCTGCCTAGGCGCGCTTGGCGTCGTCTTCGGCGATATCGGCACGAGCCCGCTCTATACGATGTCGGAGTTGTTCTTCGGTCTGCATCGTGTGGCGCTCTCGCCGCAGAATGTGATGGGAGCCACCAGCTTGATCATCTGGGGCCTCTTTCTCGTGGTGTCACTCAAGTATGTGACCTTCGTGCTTCGAGCCGACTTCGAGGGAGAGGGAGGTGGCTTTGCGCTTCACGCGCTCCTGAGCGGCGACAATCGAAAGACCCGACGTTTCATTCAGTTTGCGCTCGTTCTGGCAGCCGGTCTTTTGTACGGCGAAGGGATCATCACGCCGGCGATCTCGGTGCTTTCGGCCGTCGAAGGCCTCAAGTTTGTGACCAATGCTGCCGAACCTTATGTTGTCTACATTGCTGTCGGCATCATCGTTGGGTTGTTTGCAGTTCAATCGAAGGGCACGGGCAAAGTTGGTGTCTGGTTCGGCCCGGTAGTGCTGCTTTGGTTCCTCTCGCTCGCAGCGCTGGGCGTTTATGGAATCTCGAAGGACCCCTACATTCTGCATGCAGTGAACCCGCTGAATGCCATTCGCTTCCTGATGGACTGCGGTATCCATGGGTCGCTCGTAGCGCTTTCGACAGCCGTCCTGGCAATCACCGGGTGCGAGGCGCTGTATGCCGACCTCGGTCACTTCGGCAGGCGAGCGACGCGACTTGCATGGCTGGCGATACCGTTCCCGGCGCTGATTCTCGTCTACTTGGGCCAAGGGGCCTGGCTCCACGGTGGGCTCACGATCGCCAACAGCGGTCTGGATGTTCAAAACAACAGCCTCTTCTTCAGCATGGTGCCGAAGGCCCTCTTGCTGCCGATGGTGGCACTTGCGACGATGGCCACGGTGATTGCCTCGCAGGCGCTCATCTCCGGCGCGTTCAGCGTGACGCGGCAGGCCATCGCACTGGGCCTGTTTCCGCGCCTGAAGATTGCCCATACGAGCGATGAACACATGGGCCAAGTCTACCTGCCGGCCGTCAACTGGGCACTCGCGGTGGGCTGCATTCTGCTCACGATCACCTTCCAGACGAGCAGCTCGCTGGCAGCAGCCTATGGCTTTGCGGTCTGCGGCGTGATGGCTGTCACTTCCATGGGCATGTGGGCGGTCTCGCAAGCCATCTGGGGTTGGTCGCTCGCACGAGCGACTGCCTTGTTCGGCAGCTTCCTTCTCCTCGATCTGGTCCTGCTGACGGCCGCGAGTCTCAAGTTCTCGGATGGGGGCTGGATTCCGTGTGTGCTCGGCATCATCGTGTTCGCAGTCATGACCACCTGGAAGTGGGGCCGCGCGGAGGTGGCTACCGGCATCGAAGAGCAGTTGGAGCCGGAGACCGTGCGGGAGATGATGATGCGGCGGCGAGAGAACGATTGGGTCCAGAGCAAGCGGTCGGTCGTGGTCATGAGCAGCAAGCCTATCGACAGCTTGGATGACCACGTACCGGCAGTGCTGAAGTTGTTTCACCAGCGGTTCGGGATCACGCCGCGGCATATCATCTTCGTGACAGTCGTTCAGGAGAAGCGGCCCGTGGTGGTCCGTGACGAGCGGGTGGAGTTTGTGGAGTTCTGCCGCGACGAAGTGCTCGGCTCGGTGGTCGCGCTGCGGCTTCACTACGGCTATATGGAGACCCCGTCGGTGCGGAAGGCGCTGGCGTTGAGGAAGGAAAAGAACAAACTCCGCCTTCCGGGGAGCGCAAAGCGGTGGCTGGTCCTCGTGGGCCAGGATCACCTTCACTACAAGGGCAAGAGCCCAGTGGTCGCGCTCAGGTTGAAGTTGTTCGGCTTCATGCTCCGGAACTCGGTACCGGCGCATCAGTATCTTGGGCTTGGCGACGACACCGGCGTCATCTCGGAGGTGCTGCATGTGAATCTGCGGGGCGGCTCCAAGGCTTCGGCAATCGACAGCCGCACCTCGATCCATCCGACGGTGGCCTAGTTGCCGGAAGCCCGCATCTCAGTTGACGAGGATGCTCCAATCGGGGCAGATCGAGAGCGCCTTCTGCCGCTATCCATCTTGGTGATTTTTTGACTGCCGACGCCCTCTACCGAACGCATGCGCTGCTGAATGTGCTCTGGTCGAGTTACCAGGGGATGACGACGCTCCTGACGCTGCTGGGCAGCACAGACGCCACGGGCGAGCTGAACCCGACGATGGCGCAGTGCCGGAGGGCGGTGGAGAACCTGACGGCCTGGCGGGAGCGCTGGGAGTCGGGAGATTTCTGGCTCGCTGGAGAGCAGGCGAGCGAGGCCGATGTTCAGCTCGCAGAGGCCATGCTCAACACGCACCGGGGCCACCTGGTGTGGAGCCTTCGCGAGGTGTCGAGCAAGTCGTCGCGCGAGAACCTGATGCGGGACCGTGGGGCGCTGGCCTTCCGGCTTGCAGCTGCCAGCCATGAGGCGATGTCGCGCGACCTGTTTGTGCAGGGGTTGGTGTCGTACGGAGCGCGGGTGCGCGCGCCAGAGGTGGTGCAGCGTTGGCAGCCACACGTGGGCGCCAACCGAGACCTCGTGGTTCGGTCGCAGAAGTTGTGGGACTGGTTCATGCGGCACGACGAGATCCCCGCGGCCTTTGTGAGCCAGCTGCTGGACGAGACGCTGCTGCTTCCGCTGGCCTTCAGCCATCGAATTCTGGACCTCGACTATCTGCGGCTGGAGCCTTCGGAGGCCTTCGGTTTCAAGGAGGCGGGCATCCGCGACGAGGCAGTAACCGCCTGGACGGCGCGCGGGTTCGCGCCCTATGCAGCTGGCCAGTGGTACCTTGCCGGCATCGGCCCGGAGGAGGCCGCGCGCTGGCTGGAGGCTGGCGTGCCCGACCCTTATGCCGCGAGCCACTTTCACTGGCGTGGCATGTCTCTCGACAGCGCCCGCCCTTGGATTCGTACGGGCTTTGGCGGCCGGTCGGCGGTGGCGTGGGACCAGGCCTCGATCCCGGTGGCGGAGGCAGCGCGCTGGCGTCAATCGGGTGTGCACTACCCGCAGCAGATTCCGCGGGGCCGCTAGCCCGGAGCGGGCCTCTTAGAGGTCTTCTGCCGTCACGGCCGCTGCGACCGTCGGGGCCGTGTGGTAGAGCAGGCCCACGTTGATGAAGAAGACGTTCTGGGCGAAGTCGCCCGCGGGATTGGGGCTCTTGCTCGGGTCGGTGGGAGCGTCGAAGTCCGACGCCTTGGTGGAGCGGTCGGCGTAGAAGATGTTGTTGGCGGAGACCGAGATGTCGAGCGTGGGCATGAGGGCGAAGGTGGCGCCTAGGCCGGCGCTGACCTTGTCCATGTCCATGAGCGAGGGCTCGAGGGCGGTATCGGGGACGGCGTTGGCATCGTAGCCGAGGTCGGCGAAGAGCTCGGTGCCGTCAGCAAGGTAGTGGGAGTAGCCCGAGCGGACGCCCCATGCATCTTCCCATCGGCGGAAGAGGTTGACGGCGATCCGTGGCTCGTTCGCCGGGTTGACAGCCGAGCCGTCAGGGTTGGTGGCGCAGAACTTGAAGGGGTCGGCGCCATCGAGGACATCTTCGTTGACCAGGCACTGCTGGTCGAAGGTGCTCCAGCGGGTGAAGTCGCCGAAGAGGCGGAGTTCGTCGCGACCGTTGATCCGCTTCTTGAATCCGAGCCGGATGACGTCGGGGAGCGTCGATGTGAGGATGACCTTGTTCACCTCGGGCTCGTCGCCAAACACGTTGGTGAGCTCGCCGTTGAGGACCATCTCGCCGTTGAGGTTGGGGCGTGACTGGTAGCTGAGGCCGACCCAGAGGTCGTTCGGGCGGGGCTCCCAGATGAGGCCTGCGCCGATACCCCAGTCGATGCCCTTGGCGTCGATGCGGCTTCGGCCCTCGTTGTAGACGTCGTCCGTGTTGGCCGAGACGCGGGCGCGGAGGGTGTCGATGGAGGTCTGGTAGAGGTTGGCGGAGAGGCCGAGCGTGAGGTGGGCGGCGGGCAAGCGCTGGGCGCCGCCGACAGCGACACCGATGGTCTTGAGGGTGCCGTCGATGGTGAACCAGCGCTGCGGGCCGTCGATGGCGCCGGGGTAGGGGTTGGGGGCGTTGGCGTCGACCTTGTCCCAGGCGGCGGCACCACCGAACGGGACGAAGAAGCCGGCGCCCCAGGCGAAGTTGGGGTTGATGTTGCCGCTCGCGCCGAACATGGGCGAGATGACCTGGTTGGAGAGGGTGCCGGTGCCGCCGTTGGCGGCCAAGAGCGCGGGGTCGTCGGCACGGATATTGTCTTGAACCGTGCCGTCGAGGTCGCGCTCGTAGGTGGCGTTGCGCTGGGCCCAGGTGACGTCGAGGTAATAGCGCTGGCCAGCCTGCCCGAGAAGGCCTGCGGGGTTGTAGTAGATGGAGGCGGGGTGGCTATCGACGGGGTTGCCGTGGGCGCCGCCGAAACGGGCCACTGCGAAGCCGCTCGCGCTGGCGGTTTGCGGGAGCGCCACTGCGGCGAGGCCGAGGAGCGAGATAGAGGCCAGGGTGCGAGAGAGGACGGAGTTCGTCATGTGGTTCCGTAGCGACAGAGGGTCTCGCAGAGACCCGTTGCGGGAGTCTCCAAGAGCGGTCGAACCTTCCGCGTTGTTTTGCAGTTCGTCAAGAACTGTGCGATGCAGCGCGATACACCCGCCGCCGAGGCATGCCATGAATCTGCGCGTTGCGACTGCTTTGACTCCTTCCCTCTTTGCGCTGCTGCTCTCCGTCGTGAGCGCGCTCACCGGCTGTACGACGCCCGACCCTGAGGGGCGGCTTGGGGAGTTCGATGAGGCCCGTGCTGCGGCGGCAGCCGACGCGGCGCAGGACAGCGGCAACGGCGATACGACCATCGACACGGGCGCCGATACGGGCTCGGGCTCGGGCAGCGGCGTGACCTGCACGCCGGCTCCCTTCGATCCCGTCGGCACCTACCTGCTGGGCGTGAATGTCTTCCCGCTCGACCGTCGCGACGAACATCCGCTTCTTATCTCGACAGAGATCGAAGCGGACGGCTCGGGCTCCTACACCTTCACCTTCCAGCCGCTGGCCACCGACGACATCATCGCCGACGACGGCAGCCGCTCGCCGCGGACGACCGGCGCCCGCGCGCCCGTTGGTACCGCCATCGTGGTATCTGGCGTGACCATCGGCGACGACCGGAGCTTCAACCTCACGGTTGCCGGGCTGCGCGTCGTGGGCGAGGCCAACTCGCTCACCGGCCGCGACATCCTTGCCGACATCAACTTCGTCAATGCTACCTTCCGCGACAGCAACTTCGCCTGTGGCGATGTGACCGGACAGGCCAGCGAGCCCATCAGCCTGAGCCTCGCGCCCTCGACCTTCGCCTTCCAGCGGACGACAGACTTCCTCTCTGCCACCTTCCTGGCCGACAACTGCAACGACGCAGCAGAGATTCCGGCTCCGGCGGAGATTTGCGAGGGCTGCACGCCCGCCCCCTTCGAGGCGGTTGGCACCTACCTGCTCGGCGTGAATGTGTTTCCGCTCGATCGTCGCGATGAACACCCGCTGCTGATCTCCACCGAGGTCGCGGCCGACGGCTCGGGCAACTACTCCTTCACCTTCCAGCCGCTGGCGACCGACGACATCATCGCCGACGACGGCAGCCGCACCCCGCGGCCGACCGGGGCGCGGGAGCCCGTTGGCGCGGCCATCGTGGTGACCGGCGTGACCATCGGCGACGACCGAAGCTTCAACCTCACGGTTGCCGGGCTGCGCATCGTGGGCGAGGCCAACTCACTCACGGGCCGCGACATCCTCGCCGACATCAACTTTGTGGATGCCAGCTTCCGCGACAGCAACTTTGCCTGCGGCAACGTGACCGGCCAGGCGAGCGAGCCCATCAGTCTGAGCCTGGCGCCCTCGACCTTTGCCTTCCAGCGGGCGACCGACTTCCTCTCGGCCACCTTCCTCGCCGATGCCTGCAACGATGCCGAGCAGATCCCGGCGCCGCCTGAAGACTGCGGCGAGGGTTCCGGTTCGGGCAACTAGGGGCGGGTAGGCGGTGCCGGAGGCTTTGCGGCCTTGGGCGCGACCGCCGCTGCGCTGATGCGGCCTGCCAGGCCGTAGACCTCTGCGACGATGGGAGCTGCGAGCATGGCAGCCGCCGCCATGACGAAGGGGCCTCCGCGCGAGAGCGAGAGCTGGAGGCGGTGGTCGTCGAGCGCCTCTACCGTGACGAGCTTGAGGGCGTCGGCGACGGTGGCGCCTGCAGAGCCCTCCTCGTCGGCGCTGTGCGTGGCCTTGGCGACGCCCTCCTGGACGGCGTCATGGAGGAGCGAAGCTGCGTCGGCTGCGCCCGTGGGGAGCCAGACCGAGAGCACGGGCGAGAGGTCGGCGCGGAGCGAGAAGGCGACGACCTCCGCGCGGGCGAGGGCCTGCTGCAGGTCGGGGCGGGCCGCGTAGGAGACGATGGCGGCGAGGTAGGTGCGGTTGAGCATGAGCGCGAGGAGGGCGTCGGCGGGCGGCAGCGTAGCGCCGCGGCTCCAGCTGCTGGCCGGCGAGGGCGGGGCTGCGAGCCGCGTTGCGATGGAGGGTTCGCCGCGGGCTGCAATCCAGCCGCGACGCTTGTCGGTGGCAGTGTCGAGGCCGGCCGTCAGCGACTTGACCCAGGGGAGCTCGGCCGCGCCCGGGTGGAGAACGGCGACGCTGGCATTTGTGGCCTGCTCGATGAAAAAAGCGCCGGAGCCCTCGCTGTCGCCCCAGCCGCGGAGGCCGAAGGGGTTGGCGCCAAGCGCATGGGTGAGTTCGTCGGTGTGGAGGGTGAATGGGAGCAGACCGAAGAGGCTGGGAAGGTGAGCTCGAAGCAGCGCGCCACTGTCGGCGAGGAGGAAGAGGGCGCCGCCCTTTGTCTCTGCGGAGGCGAGCGAGACGAGCGAGCGGGGCAGGCGGGGTGCAGGCCCGGCGATGCCGGAGCAGTCGTCCTGCAGTCGGACAGTCGGGGTAACGAAGGGGCCGGCGGGGAGCGGTCCGAGCGAGGAGCGCTGAATGAGGGTGGCGACGATGGCCGCGATGGTGAGGTTGTTTGCGGCATTTCCGCAGGCTGGCGGGAGGAGTCGGAGCTGCTCTACGCCGCCGTCGGTGGAGAGCGCGACGCGTGACCAGATGGCCCGATGGAGGAGGTCGGCGTAGTCCCAGAGGGGCTTGCTGGTAGGCGTCGCGTCGACCCGCTGTGACTCGATGAGCGAACGCCCCATCTCAAAGCCGCGGGCTGTTGCGGGTGCAAGCCAGGGCTGCTGTGCGCTGTGGAGAAGGATCGCGCTGCCGTCGGAGGAGAGGCCGGCGGCGATGAGCTGGTGGCCCTTCTGGAGCTCGGCGAGGGACTTGGGTGCGGGGACGGAGGGGTCGAGCCAGAGGGTGGCGAAGGCCTTTGCGGGGAGCTTGGCCCAGCCCTCGGGCCAGCGTGCCTCGGGGTTGAAACCGGCATGCACTGCAAGCGCCGCCTCGAAGGCCGGGCCGTCGCCGACAAGGAGTTGGCCGCCCCGCAGCGCTGCGCGGAAGCGGGTGTTGGTGAGCGAAGCGGGCGGGCCGCCATCGCGGAGCGGGAGGTCGAGCGCAGCGGGCTCGGTGAGCAGGAGTGTGCTCTCTGCCCCGCCCTTCTCTGCGCCCCATGCGGCGAGGACGACGGTCGAGGCGGCCTCCCAGCGGAGCTGCTTGACGGCGTTCGCCAGGTCGGGGCGGCTGTCGAACTTGCCGACCCACTTTGCGACAGCACCGGCATACCGGTCCTGAGAGAGGCCGAGCAGGTTCCAGGGGCCGTCGATGACGGTAGCCATGAGCGAGCGGAGGTCGACCGCGAGGACGATGGCCGGCCGTTCGGGGAGCGAGCGGATCCAGCTGTCAGGGCGCTCGCCGCGGAGTGGTGCCACAACGATGGGGCGGGCGGTGGGGTCTACGAGCTGCGCGGCTGGCGCAGCGGAGGGAGCTGCCGTGTCGGACGAAGATCGACAGCCCGCGAGCAGGAGCAGACCGGCGACGAGCCATGCGAGGTTGGTAGAAACGCGCCCATGACCGGGCAAATTGGGGGACCCCATCGTCATCGCCTGCATCTTTGTGAGAGAGGGAGACTCCAATGTGTGTAGGGTGGAGTCTGGGGCCAGTCTTGGCCGCTTCGCTCCGCTCCCGCAACCTTGAAGTACGATGCCATACCAGCTTGGACCTGAACATATCTTTCCGCCGGTCGACCGAGCCGACCGTGACGGCACACTCGCATTCGGTGGCGACCTCGACCCAGACCGCGTCGCCGCAGCCTACCGTGAAGGCATCTTCCCCTGGCCGTCGGGCCGCATGCTTCTGTGGTACGCGCCGGCGAAGCGCATGGTGCTTCGGCCGGGCGGCGCGAACATCTCGCGGAGCATGCGAAAGATTCTAACCTCAGGGAGGTTTGAACTGCGCATCAACACGGCCTTCGCGGAGGTCATCAAGATGTGCTCGAAGGTGCCACGCGAGGGGCAACCCGGCACCTGGATCTCGCCGAAGATCCGGCATGTCTACACCGAGCTTCACAAGCAGGGCATTGCCCACAGTTTCGAGACCTGGCGAGAGGGCAAACTGGTGGGCGGGCTCTACGGATTGGCGACCGGCAAGGTCTTCTCGGGCGAGTCGATGTTTCACACGGAGTCGGACGCCTCGAAGTTCGCCTTCTTCGAGATGCAGCGGATCCTCTTTGAGCGCCGTTTCGACCTGATCGACTGCCAGGTTCACAACGAGCACCTCGCCTCGCTGGGTGCCAAGGAGATGAGCCGAAACGACTTCATGCGCATCCTGACCAAGGGCCAAGAGGGCGAGGCGCCGACCGTGGTTGACTGAGATGATGATGGCGGCGAGAGTGACCTCCGAAACGAGTTGGAGGTCTGCGATGCGCACAGTTGTTTTGAGTGTTTGGATGCTGGCGCTGGCCGCCTGTGTGGCCGAAGAGACCGTGGAGCTGCCGGCGGGTGATACGGAGGGGAGCGGAGCTTCGGATACCGCCGACACCTCGGTTGATGACACCGCCGACACCTCGGTTGATGACACCGCCGACACGAACGTTGATGACACCGCAGACACCAACGTTGACGAGACTGCCGATACCACGGTCGACGACACCGCCGACACCAACGTCGACGACACCGCCGACACCACGGTCGATGACACCGCCGATACCACGGTCGACGACACCGCCGACACCAACGTCGACGACACCGACGTGGATGTGGATGACTGCCTGTTCGGCTGCGGCGTTGGCTGCCCTGCCCCCGAGTTCCAGATCTGCGGAACCGACGGAAACCTCTACTGCAACAGCTGCTACATGGGCTGCCTCGGCATCGCACCCGCGTCGCAGCGCTCGGTCTGCGATCCATGCGGAGTCTACGATCCGGCCACCGCGCAGCCCTATCGGCTCTGGACCACCCCAGACAGCTGCATGATGACCTTTGACAGCGGCACCTCGTTTGCCGTTGCCACGACCGAGGCAGAGCTCCGCGCGATGCTCCCCTGCATGGACCCCGCCACCGCGATCACCGACATCGACTGGAGCATCGAGGTAGTGGCCCAGGTGACGCAATCAGACAACCCGGCGCTGACGGTTCAGGGAGTCTTCAGCACGCCTACTGGTTTGGCTGTGGCAACACGGTCACCTGTCTATTGCGGCGGCGCCGCGCCTCCGACAGCGGCGGCCTACGTCATTGTCGGCGCGGGCAGCGTTGGGCTGCATCAGGAGTCCTGCCTCGACGGCGAGTGCTCCGGCGGCCCCTTCCCGTAGTGCGTCGCCTCAGGCGTGCGCGGCGGTGACAAGCTGGTCGGCGTAGTCGAGCACCTGCTCGAAGGACTCTGCGACGAAGAAGAGGTCCTGCGGGGCATCGTAGTCGATGGAAAGATCGCGGACCGCATCGAGCGAGAAGGGGCGGTGCTCGATGGTCGGGTCGATGGAGCGCAGGAGGTCTTGGATGCCGCCGTTGTTGCCGGCGCCGAAGATCTTCACTTCGCCGTCCTGCTTCACCAGCCCATACTCCACGGTGTACCAGTAGAAGAGCCCGATGAGGTCGAGCATCTTCTGGTCGCCCGTCTCTACGGCACGCCCGGCGGCGCGACCGATGCGGACCGACATCTCTACGAATTCTGGGTGCAGGAACATGGGTGCATGGCCGCGGAGCTCGTGGATGATGTCGGGCTCAGGCGTGAAGAAGGGATAGGATGGGTGTCGGATGTAGGGGGTGCAGCGCATCACCTTCTGCGCGAGCATGGCGAGGAATTCGCCCTTGTCGAGGAGCCCGCCGACGGGTGCGAGCATGAACCCCGTGATGGACTCCATGCGTGCGCTGACATCGTCGAGCTGCGGGATGGTGTCGAGGGAGAGCTGCAGCAGCTCGCGACCATGGAGGAAGGGGGCGCAGGAGTAGCGGTCTTGGAGCAGGATGAGGATCTGTGAGACGAGGCTCCAGTTTCCATGCTCCTGTTCTGTGTAGGAGAAGCGAGGGCAGGCGGGCCAAGAGGCCTCTGCCTGTGCGACGAGCGCCTTGACGCGGCTTCGGTAGTCTCCGTCGTGGGCACCCGGGTAGGTGGTCTGCACGATGCTGGCGTAGTCGCTGCGCGTGAAGGGCGTGGAGGCAAGGAAGGTGCGGTCGCGGCGCATGGCGCTCCGAGGAGAGGGTGGGTTGGTCGGGTGCGGCTTGCAGCCATCCGCTGACTTGCGCGATTCCTACCTGCATGCTGCGGGAAAGGGAACGAGGTTAGCGATTCGCGCCTGCGCGCACGCCGGCGTGCAGGCGAACACAGAACCAGACCAGGGGCGCGACGGCCAGGAGGAGGAGCGGCAGCGCGAGGTGGTCGTAGCGGGCAGCGAGCAGGGCGAGCGGTCCCAGCCAGAGGAGCGTGAAAAGCCCATAGCCGCCGGCGATGCGCCGGTGACTTTGACCTTCTGCGGCGGCATGCTGGTAGGCGTGGTCGAGATGGGCGATGTGGAGTCGCTCGCCGCGGCTCGCACGTCGCAGGAGCGTGTAGGTAGCATCGACCCAGAGGCCGGCGGTGAGGATGAGGCTGGCTGCCAAGGGCATGGTCTGCATCCGGTCTGCCAGCAGCGTCAGCATGGCGATTGCGAAGCCACCAAAGGTGGAGCCGGAATCACCGAGCATGAGCCTCGCGGGGGCCCAATTGAAGAGTAGGAAGGCTGCAAAGCTGGCGCCGAAGCAGGCAAAGTAGCGGGCCACTTCGGGGGCTCCATCGCCCGACACGATGAAGCAGGCCCAGAGCGCGATCGCGGCGGCCTGGAGGGCGACCATGCCATCGAGTCCGTCCATGAAGTTGAAGAGGTTGGTCCACCAGCCGATGTAGAGGGGGAGGATGACCCAGAGCAGCAGCGGTGGCAGCTCCCAGCCGAGGAACTGGAAGTGGTCCGACGGCACACCGTGGAGCAGGAGCACCGACCAGCCAATCGCCAAGTGGATGACGAGACGCAGGAGTGCGGAGAGGTCGAAGAGATCATCTGCGGCGCCGAGCAGTGCGTTGAGGATGCCACCGATGGCGATTGCGAGCAGCCAGGCTGGAGGTGTCAACGGGGCATTGAGCAGGCTACCTGCTGAGAGCGCGACAGCCGCCACCACGAGCCCCGCAGCAACGGGTACCGCCGCGCCCGGGCGACCGGCAGAGGCACGCCGCGGCATCGCAGCGAACCGCGCCACGCTCTTCTCGAAGAGGAGCAAACAGACCGTGGCGACGGCCGCGACCGTGAGCGCGAGCAACGCAATGGAGAGGGCGTCTGCCATCAGTTACGCTGCCCTTTCATCGTGCCGCATACCAGCGGGCGGTGGCCGCAAGAGCCTCTTCGGTGGTAGCGGGAGGCGTCCATCCGGTGGCGTCGAAGAGGCGGCCGGCGTCGACTTCCAGCGAGCCGAGCAACCGCTCGAGGAGCCCGTCTACCGGCGAGAAGCGGGCGGTTCGCAGGAGCGGTGAGAGGTCGAAGGGAAGCGACCACTCGCGCCGTCCGAAGCCACGCTGCAGCAGCCGGAAGAGCTCGGCTGTGGAGAGCGGTGACCCCTCTGCGACGAGCAGCGTATCCTGTTCCGGCGTCTGGGTGACGAGGTGGGCGAGCAGGTCGGCAAAGTTCGATGCAGCGACCAGGCTGCGGCGGTTGTCCTGGGCACCGAGCGGCCACGGCACCCCGCGGGCGGCGAGCATGAGCAGGCGCTCGAAATGACCCTCGACACCGGGCCCGTAGATCATGGGAGGCCGGAGGATGGTCAGCGCAACATGGCTGCCCTTGAGTGCGTCGCGGACGGCCTCCTCGCCCTCGAGCTTCGAGGAGGCGTAGGGGCTCTCAGGGCGAGTGGGGCTGAGCTCAGTGAGGGGTCCGTCGGAGGTCTCGCCGTGGACCTTCAGGGTGCTGACATGGAGGAAGCGGGAGACGCCGGCAGCGCGTGCTGCGGCGGCCAGTCGGGCGCTGCCCTGCACATTGACCTGGTAGAAAGAGGCGATGGCGTCGGTGCCCTCGTCGTCTGCGTGCGGTCGACGCCCCGCGAGGTGGACGACCGCATCAACGCCGCGGAGGAGCCGCGTCCAATCGTTCGTTGCGCCGAGGTCGCCAACGGAGACTTCGGTGAGCGCAACATCGGGCGCTCCGACGCGGGGCGAGCGGGTAACGGAGACAACCTGATGGCCTGCCGCGAGGAGCGCCGCCACCGTGGGCCTTCCAACAAGACCACGCCCACCTGTGATAAGGACGCGGCTCACGGTGCCCTCCGGTTGGCAGTGACCGCGCAAGAATGCGGAGGCGACACTGCAACCGTGCAAGGCTCCGCCTCGGTCCGGGTGTGAGCGCCAACCTCCATCATACTACCCGAGCGGGAGCAACCCGGCGGCCTGCAGGATCATGATGAAGACCGCCATGAGGCTGCAACCGGCGACGATGCCCGATGCGATGGGGACCATCTTCTGCTCGCAGGAGGCCTCGTTCAGCTTGGTCCAGATGAGCGTGATGAGCGCGCCGAGGAGGAAGGAGAAGCTGTTACCGAAGGGGATGACCATGCCGAGGCCGAGGCCTGTGGCGGAGGGCAGGTAGCTCCGGAACTTCTTGGGGGCGAGGCCCTCTGTGAGTGTGAGGAGGAAGCCGAGCGAACCGCCGAAGATGATGCCCTTGAGGATGGTCGGGTGCATGGTCGAGATGCCGCGGCTGAGCAGCTCGGCGACGCTCTTCCAGACCTCGGCGGCCGGGGCGGGGAACTGGGCGGTGCCGAGGGCGCTGGCGTCGGGGACGAAAAGGTACCAGGCAGGAACGATGGCGAGCGTGCCGCTGATGATGCCGATGCTCTGCGCGATGGTCTGCTGGCGCGAGTTGGCGCCGAGGAGGTAGCCGCTCTTGAGGTCGGTAAGGAGGTCGGCGGCGGCGCCGGCGGCGCCGGCGGTCACGCCGGCCGTCATCAGGTTGGGGATGGGCTGGTTGGGGATCATGGCGCCGTAGAAGAGCTGCGTGACCTTGCCCATGGCGCCGATGGGCGTGGTGTCGGTCTCACCCGTGGCGCGGCAGGCGACGAGCGAGAGCACGAAGGCCATCGCGACGGCGACGATGCCCCAGTGGAGCGGGATGTCCCACTCGGTATACATGATGATGATGCAGCCAAGGCCCGAGATGCCGGTGCCGATGACGAACCAGGAGTTGGGGACCTCGATGTGAGCGATGGGGTCGTGCGCAGCAACCTGCTTCTTGCCGGAGAAGAGCGCGCCGAGCTTGGAGATGCCGGCCAGCATGGACTTCCACTGGAAGAGCGCCGCGGTAAGGCCGGCAGCAACCATCATGGAGGAGCCGGTCCAGAGGCCCCACTTGCGGATGGCGCTGCCCGAGAGCGTCGCAGAGGAGAGGGCACCGGAGGCGTGCATCTCGCGGAGTACGCCGGAGTCATCGAGCCAGGGGCCAACGATTCCAAAGAGGGCGAAGCCCGAGATGACCATCGAGAGCGAGGTGCGCATGCCGACAATCATGCCGGCCGCCGTCATGAGGGGGTCGACGGGGAAGACGAATCCGAGCTTCGAGACGTCCTTTCCGAAGAGCTTCGCATGAAGTTCGAGCTCCATCGGGAGCGTGAGGGGGAACCGAATGCTCTCCGCGGATAGCCCCAGCGACTGAAGCATGCTGGATATCTTCGGCATCGGACCCCATTGCATGACAAGAGCACCGAGCGGTGCAACTTTCTCACTGGGCGAAAGCATTGTTTGCACCAGACCGCCCATGCCGCTCTGCCACCACTGGAGCACCGCACCGATGCCCATGGACCAGAAGAGGGCCTGGGCCTTGATGAGCGCCTCTCCGCCGGCGGCGTGGAGGCTGCGGAGCGTCTCTGCGGCGGCGATGCCGCTGGGGAACTTGAGCTGCTCGCGGTTGATGAGCTGGCGCTTCATGGGGATGGCCATCGAGACGCCGAGGAAGGCCAGGAAGGCCGTCCAGGCCATGAGGACCTTCCAGTTCATGTGGACGCCGGTCAGCATGAGCTGCGCCGCGATGGCGGAGACCATGGTTCCGCCCGTCGAGACGCCCGCGCTGGTCGCGGTGGACTGCATGCAGTTGTTCTCGAGGATCGACATGGGCTGCTTGGCCCAGCCGAACTTCAAGAAGACGGTCCAGATGGCGTAGGAGAGGATGCAGGAGGTGATTGCGACGCCCAGGCCCCAACCGGTCTTGAGACCGATGTAGAGGTTGGAGAGCGACATCATCATGCCGAGGATGGAGCCCATGACGACGGCGCGGACCGTCAGCTGCCTGACGGAGTCGCCCTGATAGTAGGTGTCGAGCCAGACTTGGTCCCGAATCTCTTCCGGAACCTCAGCGAGATTGGGGAGCGCACCATGGGGCGCAGAGGCAACAGCTTCGCTGGACATGTAGGCTTCTCCGACGGGGAATCGGCCCGATGTTTGGCACGACCGTCGCAGTCCTGCAACCTTTCCGCGACAGGCTGCGCGCTACTTTCTCCGCCGGCGCAGCGGAAGAAGTGCCAGGCCGACGAGGAGCCAAGATGGGTCGAGCGCCGCGCCAGCGGCGGAGCAGGCACAACCGGAGGACTTGGACTTGCCGCGGGTGGAGCTGTCGAGGAGGTCGACGCCGTTGCCGGAGCCGTCGCCGGGCGCATCGAAGTCGATGCCGTCGCCGGGGTTGGCGTCGGCGCCACCGTCACCGGTGGTGTCGAGGGAGATGTCTGAGGTGTCCGCCACGGTCGTGTCGGTCGTGTCTTCGACAGTGGTGTCGGTGGTGTCTTCGACGGTCGTGTCGGCTCCCGTGTCCTCCACGGTCGTGTCGGCGATGACATCGGCGTCGGCGGGGCAACCTGTGGGGGTGACGGCCGGCTCAAAGGGGCAGTCGTCGACGCTGTCGAGCCGTGCATCGCCGTCGTCGTCGGGGTCGCAGACATCGCCGAGTGCGTCTGCGTCGAAGTCGAGCTGATCTGCGTTGCTTACGCGGGGGCAGTTATCGTCGGCATCGGCGACGCCGTCACCGTCGAGGTCGCCATCGCAGGCGTCGCCGGGGGGAACGCCGTCGCTGTCGGCCTGGTCCGCGTTGGCGACCAAAGGGCAGTTGTCGTTGCCATCTCGCACGCCGTCGCCGTCATCGTCGGGGTCGCAGACATCGCCGAGCCCGTCGAGGTCGGCATCGGCCTGGATGGCGTTCTCCGCGGCGGGGCAGTTGTCGGCCTCATTGGGGAGGCCGTCGCCGTCGACGTCGTCGTCGCAGGCGTCGCCGAGCCTGTCGCCGTCGAGGTTGGCCTGATTGGCGTTTGCAAGGCCCAGGCAGTTGTCCGCAGCGTCGGTGACCCCGTCGCCGTCGTTGTCGAGGTCGCATGGGTCGCCGAGACCGTCGCCATCGGCATCGGCCTGCTCGGGATTGCTGAGCCCCTCGCAGTTGTCGCCGGTGAGGGGGGAGAAGCCGGGTGGCGCCGCGGCGGAGCACTGCTCTGAGGAGGAGGCCTCACCCACGCCGTCAAAGTCGAGGTCGAGGAAGTAGCCCCGCGGGGTCGCAATCGCAGGGTCGCGATCGTTGCAGTCGTCAACGGCAGGCGTTCCATCGCCATCGATGTCGGCATCGCAGAGATCGCCCACCCCGTCTCGGTCTGTGTCGGCCTGTGTCGGGTTGCTGACGAGCGGGCAGTTGTCCGAGCCATCCGGCAGTCCGTCGCCATCGTCGTCGGCGTCGCATGCGTCGCCCTGCCCGTCGCCGTCGTTGTCTTCTTGCGCAGTGTTGGCGAGCAGCGGGCAGTTATCGTCGTTGTCGAGGATGGTGTCGCCGTCGTCGTCGTCGTTCACCGCCGCCACCCGGATCTCGACGGTGTCTGGCCCGGCCGTCGCGCTGCCGTCGGAGACCTGCCAGGCGAAGGAGAGCGTGCCGACAAAGTTGGCCGGAGGAGCAAATGTCAGTTCGCCCGTCGCTGCGTCGACCAGCGTCAGCGTGCCATCGCTCGGCTCGGTCACCACCGAGAAGGTGAGCGGGTCGCCATCCACATCGGTTGCTGCAAGGCTGAAGGTTGCAGAGCCGTCCTCGAGCATATCTACGTCTGGCACCAGCCCGAGGACCGGCGCATCATTCACCGGTGTAACGGTAAGCGAGACGGTGGCGGGTGAGCCGCAGCCGGCGGCATCGCAGAGCGAGAAGGTGAAGCTATCGGCGCCGAAAAAGTCGGCATCGGGGCGGTAGGTGAAGTTGGGGGCGCCTGAGGCGGCCACCTCGAGCGAGCCGCGGGCTGGCTGCGCATCGAGCTGGACGGTGACGGCATCGCCCTCCGCGTCGGTTCCGACGAGCGCGACGGTCACCGCGTTGTCTTCGCGGACGGTCACACCGAGGGGCGCGGCAACCGGGAGGTCGTTCAGAGCAGCGACGCGGAGCGTGAGGGTCGAGGGGGCGGAGTCGAGCCGGCCATCTGTCACATGAAAGGCAACCTGCTCCTCGCCAGAGAGAGTGGGGGCGGGCGCGAAGTTCGCCTGCAAGCCGGCGACGGCGGTGACGGTGCCAAGCGTCGGGGTTGCATCGAGGACGAAGGTGAGCGGGTCGCCGTCCACATCGGTCGCGGCAAAGGTGAATGAGGCTGGCGCGTCTTCGGTCGTATCAACCGAGGAGGCCAGCGCGACGGGTGCGTCGTTCACACCCACGACATTGATGGTGACGGTTGCCCGGTTGGAGAGCGCATCGGCATCATCCACCACCTGGAAGGAGATGGTGTCGGGTCCGAAGTAGTCGGGCTCCGGTCGATAGACGAGGTTGGGTGGGAGCCCGGAGAGTGTGCCATGGGCGGGCGGCGTGCGGACGATGTAGGCGAGCAGGCCACCGTCGGGGTCGGAGGCGGTCAGCGTGAAGCTGCGGGCGCCGTCTTCGTTGACCGTAATGCTCAGCGGGTTGGCAACCGGCGGGCTGTTCACAGCGACAAAGGTGACGGGGAGGTCGAGCGTCGCCGTCGCACTGCCGTCTGAAACGGTCACGGTCACGACGCCATTGCCATTGGCGTTGAGGATGGGGGTGATGTCGAGCGTGCGGGCGGCGGCGGCTCCCGTGAAGAGGAAGCTGGCGCCATCCATGAGCGCCGGCGTGAGCGACGCTGCATCGAGCGTGAGCGAACCTACCGCCGTGTCGGGGTCTGCGAGCGTCAGCGGGATTGTCATCACCGCATTCTCTGCGCCCGCCGCGTAGGCACCGGCCACCAGCCGGGGCGGGTCGTTCACAGCGACGACCGTGACGGTCCGTGTTGCCGTGCGGCTGGTTCCGCCCTGCCCGTCCGTGAGCGTGTATCGGATGGTCCGGTCACTGGGTGTGGGATTGTCGCCGGTCGCGGCGAAGGAGATGGCAGAGACCACCGCGCTGACCCTGGCGAGGGTGGCGGCGGCGTGGAATACGATGGTCAGGTTTGCGCCGTTGGCGCCACCTGCGAGGGTGCCAACCGCAACGCCGGCGACCCGGACCGAGGTGCCCACAAGTGTAACTGCGCCGGTGCCCGAGCCTGCACCCAGCGTGAGCTGGTCGGTCAACAGGCCTGCCGCTGCATAGGAGACCGAGAGGCGGCCGGTGGCGAGCGCAGCCGTGTCGGCGTCTGTGACGGTGGCGGAGGTTGCCAGCGCGACTGCGGCCTGGTTCTCGGTGTAGGTGACGGGGCCGCCGCCGAGGTTGATGACAGGCACCGCACCGAACTCCACCGCGCCAATGTCGGGCGCAGCAACGCCGTCACCGTCGCCATCGAGCGGACGGGCAGCGCCGCGCTGGTCCTGGGCAATGAGGACGACAGCGCTGGCTGCATCAATCAGGGGGCTGCCCGCAGCGGGCAGGTGGGTGGGCGTCGTTCCACCGTTGGCAGCAAGCGCACCGAGCAGCCCGCCTGTGGCAGAGAGGTAGCTCTGGATGGATGTGCAAGATGCAGAGGCCTGCAGCGCAGCGCCGGTGTTGCCGGTGATGGCAACGGAGTTCACGTTGCAGCTACCGCGCCCTGCATTGAGCAGGCCACTCGACGTCGCGCCGGCGTTGAGCGCGAAGGTGGAGAAGTTGGCAGCAAAGATCGCAGCCACATTGTCGGCGATGTTGACGCCTCCGCCCGTGGTGGCGGTGTTCCCCGAGAGGGTCACATTGGTGAGCGTCGCCGTGCCCGCTGCAAGATAGAGGGCGCCGCCGGCGCGTGCCGCCACGCTGCCCGAGACGGTGCTCTGCGAGAGGGCCAGCGTGCCCCCATTGAGGCGGATGGCGCCGCCCCCTGAGGTGGCGATGATGCCCGTCGAGGCGTTGTTGAGGAGGTGGCAGCCGGTGACTGTGACCGCGCCCCCCGAGACCAGCAGTGCTCCGCCATCTGCTCGGCTTCCGCGGCTGAGTCTGAGGCCTGAAATCGACACGGTCCCGGCGCTGATGGAGAGCAGACCGAAGGCGGTGGCGCTCGTCCGGTCTACGGTGAGCACATCTGCACCTGGACCAAGGATCTGGACGTTAGAGGTGATCGCGGGCAGCGCCGTCGCCTGCGAGATCACCAGCGTACCGGAGAGGCCGCGGAGGTCGATGATGTCGTCGCCGGCGAGCGCGTTTGCGGCCGTGATTGCTTCACGCAGCGAGGTGGGCGAGGCAAGGTCGAGCGCGGGGTCGAGCAGGGTATCGACTGTGATGGTCGCTGCTCGTCCCGCTGCCGGCACAAGGAGCGCCAACGCCAGAACGAGTTGCAACAGGGTTGCTCGGAGCGAGGAAGCGCCGGAGGCGCGGGGCAAAAAGAAGGTCGGCATCGCCAACTCCGTCGAGAGAAGAACTGATGCCAACCCGCTATTGCTTCGCTGATCTGGAGGCAAGTAGGCGGCGCAGTGCCGCCAGTCACACTACGGGCAGGCGCCCGCGGCGGTGGTAACCGTGTAGGCGCCGGGGCCGCCGTCGACGATGATGTAGGGCACCACGCCAGGCTGAAGCACTACTGTCATCGACGCCGTTGAACCCGTTCCGTTGACGCAGTCCTGCTCTCCGGAGCGCTGGGTGCAGGTGTCGTCGCGGTAGTGGAGGATCGGCGTGAAGCCGGTCGCGTTGACAGTCACGCAGATTTCCGACGCTGTGGTGACGGGCGCAGCAAGCGTCCAGACCTGCTCGGGCGTTGCGTCACCTCCGCAGGTACCCGTGCGGTTGGAGCCAACGTCCTGGATGGTGCCGGTGTTGGAGCCCGTGAGGTTGAGGATCAGCGGAATCGTGCAGGTACCGGCGAAGGGCGCGCAGACGGGATCGGCAGCACAGTCGGTGTCGTTGCAGTCGGTGTTGCCGTCGTTGTCGTTGTCGCGTCCGTCGTTGCAGATGGTCTCGACGCAAGCCGGGTTACCGTTGCAATCGGCATCAAAGCAATCGGTACGGCCGTCGCGATCGTTGTCGACGCCATCGTTGCAGATCGTCTCCGGCACGGGGGCACAGGCAGGGTCGGCATCGCAGTCGTTGTCATTACAGTCGGTGTTCCTGTCGCCATCGTTGTCGAGGCCATCGGTGCACAGCGTCTCCACGCGCGCGGTGCAGGCGCCCGCGGCGATGGTGAGGCGGTAGTCACCCGTGCTGTTGTTGAAGCCGTCGACGAAGAGGTAGACAGGGGTGCCGATGGTGACATCGATCTCAATCTCCGACTGCTGGCCCAGCGTGTCGTCGTTGCAGTCGATGTCGCGGGTGCTTCCACAGCTGGAGCGCGCGTAGAGCACAGTGTCGTAGACCGAACCGTTGGTGTTGATGCAGACCGTGCCGGTCGCGGGCGGGTTGAAGCGCCAGACCGCCTCGGGGGCTGCGGAGCGTGCGCAGCCGGGGTCGTAGTTGTCTGCAAGCGCGTCGGTCAGCCCGAAGAAAGAGCCGTAACCGTCCGTGATGTTGGGGTCTGCGCAGGTCTGCGCGGCGATCGCGCAGCCGGGCGTGGCGATGCACTCCGGGTCGTCGCAGTCGATGAGGCCATCGCCGTCGTTGTCGGCGGAGTCGTCGCAGATTTCGAGGGTCGGGCAGGCGATATCGCCGAGGCAGTCGAGGTCGAAGCAGTCCACGTCGCCGTCGTCGTCGTCGTCGATGCCGTTGTCGCAGAGCGCCTCGGGGATGCAGGTCGGGAAGGTGGAGCAGTCGGCATCGTCGCAGTCCACGAAGGTGTCGCGGTCATTGTCGAGACCATCCTGGCAGTCTTCCGGCGCGATGATGCAGGCGGGGTCGGCGTCGCAGTCGGTATCGGCGCAGTCGGTGAAGAGGTCAAAGTCGTTGTCGACGCCGTCGGTGCAGATCTCGCGGGCGCGGGCCGGGCAGGCGCCGGCAGAGAGGGTCAGCGCGTAGCTGCCCGAGGCGCCGGTGAAGCCGTCAACGAAGAAAAAGTACTGCTGTCCGGCGACGGCCGTGAAGGCGAGCTGGCTCTGCTGGCTGAAGGTGGCGTCATCGTTGCAGGCCACCTCGGAAGCAGCGTTGGTGCAGGCCGTGCGCACATAGAGGACGGTGTCGTAGGAGGAGCCGAAGGTGCGGGCGCAGAGCGTGCCGGCCGCCGTCGCGGTGAAGGAGTAGACCGTCTCGGGGCCGTCGCTGACGGCGCAGCTGCCGGCCTGGTTGTTGGCAAGCGTAGAGGTAGCACCCGTGCGGCTGCCAAAGGGGCCGAAGAGGTTGGGGCTGGTGCAGAGCTGGGGACCGGTGGGACAGGCGGGGTCGGCGGCGCAGTCCGGGTCGCCGCAGTCGATGAGGCGGTCGCCGTCGTTGTCGGCGAGGTCGTCGCAGATCTCGCTGGAGGGGGCGCAGAATGGGTCGGCCGAGCAGGCGACGTCGCCGCAGTCGGTGAAGCCGTTCCGGTCGTCGTCGATGCTGTTGCCGCAGATCTCGGTCCCGATGACACAGCTCGGATCGGTTGCACAGGCGCCGTCGGCGCAGTCGATGCGGCCGTTGCGATCATCATCGAGGCCGTTGCCGCAGATTTCGGGGCCGAGCACCACGCAGCCGGGGTCGGTGGAGCAGGCGGGATCGGCGCAGTCGATGCGGCCGTTGCCGTCGTCGTCGATGCCGTTGTCGCAAACCTCGAGTGAGATGATGATGCAACCGGGCTCGCTGCCGCAGGCGGCGTCGGCGCAATCAGCAAGGCCGTTGCCATCATCGTCGATGCCGTTTCCGCAGATCTCCGCCAGAACCACGCAGCCCGGCTCCGACGAGCAGATCGGGTCGGCGCAGTCGGTCAGGCCGTTGCGGTCGTCGTCGATGAGGTTGGCGCAGACTTCGCGGCTGACGATTGCGCAGGAGGCGTCGGCAGCGCAGGCGGCGTCGAAGCAGTCCACGAGGCCGTTGGTGTCATCATCGATGCCGTTGGTGCAGAGTTCGATGCCCTCGCAGGCGTCGGGCGTGCCGTCGCCATCGGTGTCGATGCGGTCATCGCCGGCCGCGCAGATGTCGTCCTGATCGCAGATGGTATCGCCATCCGCATCGGCGCAGCTCGCCGCGCAGGAACCCGTCGCGGGAATGCAGGCGGCACGATCAACGCCGTCGACCGTGGTGGGCGAGCAGACAAAGCCATCACCGCAGCCACTGGCCGCATCACAGTTCGCCAGACAGGCCGTCGCGGCGCCGACGGCGCCGCAGAGCGGGGCAACAGAGCCGCAGTCGGTCGAGGTCGCGCAGGGCGCACAGGCGGCGCCGCTGGTGACGGTGCAGTCGGCCTCACAGCCATCTCCGCCGGTCGTGTTGCCATCGTCGCAGGCCTCGCCGAGCTCGCGGACGGCATTGCCGCAAGAGCCATCCACCGTCCCCGATCCATCCGGAGAGGTGTCGCCCGTGGTGTCGGACGAGCCATCCCCCGACCCACCCGTGTCGACCAGGGTGGGATCAACCCTCGCAGCGCCACCGGCGCTGGTGCCGCAAGCGGCCAGCCAAGAGAAGAGCAGAACCGAGCCGGCGCGCCAAAGCAGGAGAGGGATTCGCGAAGACATGCATGCTCCAATCGACAGAGATGGGGTATCAACCGACGATTGAACCTTAACGGCCAGATTTGTGCAAACAATCGGAGAAAATGTTTCTCCCGCCCGACTGCTAGGGGCAGGCGCCGATGTTCACCGACAGGTCGTAGGCTCCGGCGCCACCATCGAGCGAGTCGACGAAGAGCGACAGGGTGTCGCCAGGGCCGACCGTGACCTCCAGGCTGGCCGACAGGCCATCAGCCGAGGGGCTGCAGGCGAGTTCGGAGCCCACGGCGCCGCAGGTCGAGGTGCCGTAGTAGAGCACGGGGCTGAAGGCGTCGCTCCGGACCGTAACACAGGCCGCAACATTGAAGGGGAGCGGGAAGGCTAGATCGAGGCCCCAGACCTGCTCGTTGCCGTCGAGGCCGCCACAGCTGCCCGCCGCGACGTTCGCCCCCTCCGCCAGGTTTCCTGTGTTGGTTCCGAACGGATTGAGGGTCAGAGGCGCATCGCAGGTCCCAACGGCCGGAACGCAGAGGGGATCGGCGAGACAGTCGCTGTCGTCACAGTCCGTGAGGCCATCGCCATCATCGTCGAGGCCGTCGCCGCAATCGAGTTCGTTCGCCGGCAGCGCGCAGGCCGCGTCGGCATCACAGTCCGGGTCGGCGCAGTCGATGGCGCCGTCACGATCGTTGTCGACGACGTCGGTGCAGCTGGTCTCCGAACTGGGAACTGCGCAGGCGGCGGTCCCCGCACAGTCCGGGTCGGCGCAGTCGATGGCGCCGTCACGGTCGTTGTCGATGCGGTCGGTGCAGGCGGTCTCCCCCACCCCACTCCCGCAGGCGCCGCCGGTGATGTTGAGCCGGTAGGTACCGCCGAGCGCAGCAAAGCCATCCACCATGAGGAAGACATCGACGCCCGCGGTCACGGTGAACTGAACCTGCGAGGTAAGTCCGCCGGTGTCATCGTTGCAGGCAAGGTCGGTCCCTGCGCCACCACAGCTGTTCCGCGCAAAGAGGACGGTGTCGTAGGTGGAGCCTGCGGTCGTCACGCAGACAAGCCCGCTCTCGGGCGGTGTGAAGCGCCAGACAGACTCGGGGGCCGTCGACCCCACGCAGGAGGGGACATTCTCGTTCGCCAGGCGCGATGTCAGGCCCGAGTAGCGGCCGTAGGTGGTCGCAACGTTCGGAGCCGCGCAGGTCTGCGAGACGGTCACACAGTTGGGAGCGCCGACGCACTCGTTGTCTGCGCAGTCGACGAGCGTGTCGCTGTCGTTGTCGATGCCGTCGGCGCAAAGTTCAAAGACGTCGCAGCTCGCCGAGCCGAAACAGTCGGTGTCGAAGCAGTCGACGGCGCCGTCGCCGTCATCGTCGGTCCGGTTGGTGCAGTTGGTCTCCGGTGGCCGGATGCAGAGCGGGTTGGCCGTGCAGTCGCTATCGGCGCAATCTGTGGCTCCGTCACGGTCATTGTCGAAGAGGTCGTTGCAGACCTCCGCTCCGGGCGGCAGGCAGGCGGGGTTGGCGGCGCAGTCGGTGTCGGCGCAATCGAGAGCCCCATCCCGATCATTGTCGACCCGGTCGGTGCAGACCTCGGCGGAGCTGATGCAGGTGCTGGTGGAGAAGCAGTCGGTGTCGGCGCAGTCCGCAAAGAAGTCCGAGTCGTTGTCGATGCCGTCGGTGCAGTTTTCAAAGCCCAGCGCAGGACAGGCGCCCTCCGTCACGGCGAGCACATAGCTGCCGGTCGCGCCGCTGACGCCATCCACGAAGATGAAGTAGGTCTGTCCGGCAACGGCGCTGAGCGAGATCTCGCTCTGCAGGTTACGACCGTTGTCGTTGCAGGTGATCTCCGATGCAGCGTTGGCGCAGGTGCTCCGGGCATACAGCAGTGTGTTGAAAGAGGAGCCGCGCGTGCGCATGCAGACGGGGCCGGTGGTCGGTGCGGTGAAGGCGAAGACGGCCTCCGTGCCGCTGCTATCCGCGCAGCTGCCGGCTGCGCTGCTCCGACCGGTCGAGGTGGCGCCGGTGCTGACGCCGAAGTCGGTGATTTCAATGGGTGCGACGCAGCTCTGAGGACCGGTGGGGCATGCAGGATCGGCGGCGCAATCGGTGTCGCCACAGTCGATGCGCCGGTCGCCGTCGTTGTCGATCAGGTCATCGCAGATCTCCGTGGAGGGTAGGCAGCTTGTCGTGCCAATGCAGGCCGGATCGGCGCAATCCGCGAGGCCGTTGCGGTCGTCGTCGCGACCATTTCCGCAGATCTCCGCCGCGACAACGCAGCCTGGCTGCAGCGCGCAGTCCCGGTCGGCGCAATCAACCAAGCCGTCGCGATCGTTGTCGCGGAAGTCGTTGCAGATCTCGATACCGACACATGCATCGGTGCCGCTGCAGGTGGGGTCGGAGCAGTCCACGAAGCCATCACGGTTGTTATCGAAGCCGTCGTCGCAGATCTCTACCAAGAGGCAGTTGCGGTCGCCCGCGCAGTCGGGATCTGCGCAGTCAGCGCGGCCGTCGAGGTCGTTGTCGAGGAAGTCGTTGCAGAGCTCCGTCGATGCGCCGCAGTCGGGGATGCCGAAGCAGAAGGGGTCCGCGCAATCGATGAGGCCGTTGCCGTCGTCATCAAGCCCGTTCACGCAGTTCTCGAAGACTCCCACGCACTCCTCCAAACCCACACAGACCGGGTCGGCACAGTCGATGAGCCCGTTGCGATCATCGTCAACGCCGTTGATGCAGACCTCGCCGCCAACCGGGCCATCGCAGCCATCGGGGATGCCATTGCCGTTGCTGTCCAGGCGGTCGTCGCCGGCCGGACAGATGTCATCGGGTGCGCAGATGCCGTCGTTGTCAGGATCGTCGCAGAACCGGACGCAGCGGTCTTCGGGCACGCAGACAAGCGGCGGCATGGGCATGAAATCGCCAGCCAGCGGGACGGCCTCGCAGGTAAAGCCTGCCGCACAGCCGCCGGCGTCGTCGCATGCCGCCAGGCAGAAGGCGGGGCGGCTGAGCTGCGCGCAGAGAGAGGTCGGCGCGCTGCACTCGGCAGAGCTTGTGCAGAGCGCACAGGGCGAACCGGCAGAGATGGTGCAGTCGGGCTCGCAACCGTCGCCGGCGATGCTGTTGCCGTCATCGCAGGCCTCGGTGCTCTCCCATACGCCGTTGCCGCATCCCGGGTCAGGCAGGCCGGAGCCGTCGGGCGTGCCATCCGGATCCACGTCGGAGCCGGCATCGCCTGAGCCCGCATCCCCCGAGCCGTCGGCAAAGGAGGAGCCATCGCCCGAAACATCCGTGCCGGAGTCCTCATCGCCGCCGGCGACCCCAACTGCGGTCGGCGTCGTGCCGCAGGCAGCCAGCAGCGCCAGGGCGAAACCTTGAGAAAGCGAGGAGAGGCGAAGGGAGGCGAGGGCCTCAATCGGCTTGAGCATGGAAGACTCCAAAAACCAACAAGCGAATGGCGCGGTCTGCCCACCTCGCCCGTTTCGGCGTTGGAGGCAAGTAGCACGACCCGCGAAGGGCCGACCCGCTAGAGGAGCGGCAGCAGGTTGTAGGTGTTAAGATCGAAGTCGTAGATGCCGTAACGGCCGGCCGCAAAATAGGCGCGGTCGCCGGCGATATCGATCTTCTGCGGCCAGCCCGCCGTCGGGAAGTAGGCCTGCGGGAAGGGGTTCGCGGGCGTGTCGAGGTTGACGACCATGAGGCCGCCCGGGACCTGGAAGAGTGCGCGACCGTCCTGCGCGCCGCTGAGCGTGGCCCAGGCGTCGACGTTGACCGAGGCCAGCTCGCGCAGGCTCACGTCGAAGATGGAGAGCTTCTGCATGTCGCTGCCGGGGCCGCCCGAGGTGACAGTGCTCCACCAGGAGTCGCGGTGGCTGACCAGCAGGTTGCCGCGGCCGTCGAGCTGCACGGCCTCTACCTGCTGGTCGGGGAGCCGGAGCCGGTTCATGAGATAGGCGCTGCCTTCGAACAGGCGGACGCGGGCGAGAGAGGTCTCGATGATGGCGTCGCCGTAGACGGTGTCCTGCGTGAAGAGGTAGTCGCCCGAGATATCGAGGACCTGGCCGGGAACATTCACACCGGCCGACAGCAGGGGCTCAGAGGGCTGCGAGAGGTCGAGCGTGCGAAAGAAGTAGCGCGCGTAGGGACGGGGGTCGCCCTCGACGTCGTAGGGAACCTTGAAGGAGTAGTAGAGCGTGTCGCCCTCGGCGACGGTGGCCACGCCCTCTTCGCCGGACGACATCTCAAGGACCGGCTCAAGCACGGGGTTGGAGGGCTGCTCGAAGTTGACCACGAAGGCCCGGTAGCGGTTCCAGTAGCGGAACTGCTCGTTGTCGTAGCAGCTGGTCGAGACGGCCACCTCGGCGGCCTCGACCTCGGTGCAACTGTACGAGCTGTCGGCGTCGTAGCCGCAGCGGTAGTAGGCGCCGGTGCAGACGGTCTCGCCGGCCTCATTGGTGTTGCAGGTGCGGCCGCCAGAGAGCCACTCGCAGGAGGCGAGGTCTTCGGAGCTGCAGCCGGGCGACGCGGTGGCGGTGGGGTAGCTGTTGCAGGTGTGGACCATGCCGAGCGACTCCTGCTCCTGCGTGGAGCGGACGAAGGTGAGCGCCTTGGAGGTGGCATGGGTGCGGCTGAGGAGGGAGGTGCCGTACCAGCCGCGACCGCAGTCCATGCAATCGACCATGCCGGGGCCACCGTAGTAGCCGCCGTAGGTGTCGGCGGGGATGGCGTCGGTCTCGAGCGTGCCGAGCGCGAGGGGCGCAGTCGGGTCAGCCAGATCGAAGGCCTTCAGCGTGGTCGTCGTGCTGTAGTAGGGGTACTCTGGCAGGCTCTCGTAGGCGGCCGAGACAACAACCATGAGGTTGCCGACACGCTCGAGCTGCGCGCCCGAGGGCACGTCGAGCGTGGCAACTGCGGCACCGAGGTCGATGCCGGCCGACAGCGGCACGATCTCCACGCGGGCATCAGGACGGACGCCGCGGCTGGCATACCACCAGGAGGCCGCGCCGTTGTCGATGAGGCGGACGCCGTAGTCGCCGAAGACCAGCGAGCCTGTCGCGTTCGGAGCCAGCTCCACGCGGCCGAGCTCGGCAGGGTTGTTCGGATCGGAGGTGTCGTAGGTCGAGAGCTCCTCTTCGCCGAGGTTGGCAGTAGTGTCATTCGCGGCGAGGAAGGAGCGACGAACGGGGTTGCCCTCGTTCATGACACCGCGGCGGGTGAGCGTGTTGTTCGAGAAGGTGAAGATCTGCACCGCCGACTGGTAGGTGGTGTAGGCCGAATCCCAGCCCGAGTAGGGGAGTAGGACGAGGCCGGTCTCGGTGACGCCGCCCGAGCCCTCCACGGAGACAACATCCTCGAGGACCGAGAAGGCGCGGTCATCCCAGACCGCCTCCGACCAGCTGTTGTTCGCAGAGACCTCGTCGCGACTGATCAGCGGCTCCGGGTTGCTGAGGTCGTCGATGTCGTAGAGGCTGACGGCCATCGTCGTGCCGCCCACGTCGTTCATGCCGATGCCGATGAGGCGGCTGTCATTGAAGACGGGGCGGAAGTAGTTGTTCCAGCCGGAGACAATGTACTCCGCGCGCTCGGTAATCATGCCATCTGGCGCGACTTCGAAGGCGTGGAAGGGGTCGACCCGCAGGTAGGTGACGAAGAAGGCCTTGTTGCCAAGGAAAAGGGTGGCAAACAGCTGCTGGCCATCGCCGAAGGTGGCCTCATCGATGGGCGTGAGGTTGCCGAGGTCAGTAGCGTTCCAGGTCTGCACATGGTTGGCGTTGGTCCCACCGCCCCAGGTGCGACCCGAGACAACACGCAGCACGCCCTCGTAGAGGTCCATGTTATACTTGTTCCAGACCTGGCCCGAGACCTCGACCTCGTCGCCGGCGATCATGTTGCCGGCCGGGTCGGAGATGTCGACGACCGAGACGGTGCTATTCGGCGACGAGCCCGTCCATGAGAAGCGCGAAACGAGGAGGGCCTCCGTGGTCGCCTGCAGTGCAGCGACATAACCGCCGAGGTTGAGTTCCGACTTCGGGATGATGGCTGCGCCGCTCACATCGAAGCTCTTGAGAACTGTCCGGTTTTCCCACTGAACGGTGCCGTCGGGCTGGTCGAAGTTCCCGTACTCGTTGGCGGCCACATAGAGCGCGGCGACATCGCCTTCACGGGTCAGCCGGCTCGTCTGGATGAAGCCGGGGACGAAGGCGCGGCCGAGCTCGACCGGGTTGAGCGGGTCGGAGAGATCGACGGAGAGGACGAGGCCGCCCTCCTGCGTCTCGACACGGATATCGCTCCGGTTGCCGTAGTAGCCCCGCCAGTTGTTCATGAGCACGAAGGCGCGGTCGCCGACGACATACATCTCGACGGGGGTGCCGGTGATGGGCAGTCGGGAGATGACGGTGGGCTCCTCAAGATTCGCGATGTCGATGACCTGCAGGCCGCGATAGCTGTTGAGGTTGAGGATCTTCTGGTCGGCAAGGACGCGGTAGATGTCGCCCTCCTCGACCGTCCGGGTGGTCCCGCCGCCAGCGTCATCCGTTGGGGCGCCGGTGCCGGCATCGAGGGACTCATCGCCCCGGTTGGCTGCCTGGTCGCCGGCCGCGCCCTCCGCGGAGACGAAGCTGGAAGGGTTCCGCACAAAGTCTGCGCCGGAGCCCAGCGAATCTTCGTCGTTGACGATGGGCGCATCTGCGGAGTCGGAGGCACAGCCAGCAGTGAGTGCGAGGAGGAGCGCGAGGAGTGAGCCGCCGAGCAGCTTGAAACGGTCGAGGGGAGCATACATGGGAGAACTCCGGAGGGATGCGTGGGTGTCGCGAGAGATAGAGCAAATCCCGTGCCAGTCAACCGATCGGCGACAATCGCCCACGCCAGCCCCCGTCGCTACTGCAGGCGCCGCCAAGAGACCGGCGCGACAGCCAACCGACCTTCATCTCGCGTCAGAATTCTGAAGCGCGATTCGCCACAAATCCGGTGCGTACCCTGACCCTAGGGCGCCGCCACCAGCGCCAGCTGCATGCCGCGCGCAAGGTTAAAGACCAGTTGGCTCTCCACCTGGGCAGGCCCCTGCAGCGCGAAGTCGATGCCGTCGAACATCGCCGCGGGGTCGAGCGTTACCGTCACGGTGAGCTGTTCGCCCGAGCGAAGCGTGAAGAGCGGCGCTTCGGATGTCGCGGCGATCTCCGGCAGGTCCACGCGGGTTCCAAGCGTCGTCGCCAGCGAGAAGGGGACCGAAGCCTCACCGCCAGGGGGCGTATAGCGGCCCGAGATGACCATGCTCTTGCCGAGCAGCGAGGCGCCGCCTCCCGACCCTTCGATGTCTGCGTCGGCCGGGCTCGAAGCATAGCGCACCTGGCAGTAGTCACCGGCCGGCGGCGTGAGCTGCCCGAAGAGGGTCGCTGCGCCGGCACCGAGCAGGTCACGGGGCTGCGCCGACCCACCCGCACGATAGAGGGTCGGGGTGACATGGGCAGCAGCCGTTCCGCCGACGAGCCGCCAGAAGAGCGCGGCCGATGCTTCGCAGGGCCGCAGCTCGATGCTTGCCGATACCGTCACCCAGCGGTCGAGTTCAACGCGGTAGCCGAGGTCGTTCACCACCACCGGCGGGGCGTCTAGCGGTGCGTGCGCCACGAAGAGGTCTGCCACTGGGGGTGCCTCCGGGGCCTCGGCCGCCTCCTCACAAGCCGCCAGGAACAGCACCCCGAGCAGGCGCAAACGGGCCACCCTCATTGCGCCGAACCCTCTGCTGCGAAGGGATCCGAAAAGGCCGGGTTGGTGAGAAAGGACTCATCACTCAGCGCCTTAAGGAAGGCAACCAGGTCGGCCTTGCCCTGATCCGAGATGGCGAAGCCCCGAATGAAGCCATCCTTGTAGGGGTTGAGGTAGCCCGCCCCCGCGTTGGGCCCGCTCTCGATGGTGCGACCGCCTGCTGCGTAATGGTCGATGACCCCCTCGAGGTCCGCAACGCTTCCGTCATGCATGTAGGGCCCCGACTCGGCGATGTTCCGCAGCGTTGGTGCCCGGAACTGCCCCATCTGCTCCCGATTGCCCGTGATCTCGAAGATACCGCCGTTGCGGCTCGGGTAGTCGCCGGAACCGTTGAGGTTGTAGAGTCCGGTGTTGTGAAAGGCAGGCGTCGCAGAGACGCTTCCGGCGAAGTCGGTGGCGTCCGAGAAGTTGAAGCCGCCGTGGCAGTGGAAGCACTCGGTCACTTCGTCGAAGTAGAGATCCATGCCCCGCTTTTCGGAGGCATTCATGGCTGCTTCGTCGCCGGCGACAAACTGGTCGTACCGAGAGTCGGCAGAAATGAGTGTCCGCTCGAAGCTCGCGATCGCCTTGAGCGCGTTGTCGAGCGTGATGGGAGCAGCCTCGCCAGGGAAGGCCGCGGCAAACTTCGACACGTAGAGCGGCCGAGCAGCGAGCCGCGCGGTGAGTTCCGCCTCGTGCGACCTCATCCCCATCTCAACCGGATCCTCGCCGAAGATGGGTCCGAGTGCCTGCTGCTCGAGCAGGTTTAGCGTAGGATGACCCCAGCCGAGCCGCTGCGCGTAGGCCACGTTGGTGAGCCCCATGGCGTTCCTCGGGTGGACCTCACCTGTGGAACCCACCGCTTGCGGCAGGCCGTCCGCAAAGCCGAGCGCCTGCTGGTGGCAGGAGCCGCAGGACTGCGTGCCGTTGTAGCTGAGCTGCTTCTCGTAAAAGAGGTGACGGCCGAGATCGACCTTCTCGTCGGTCATGGGATTGTCCGCAGGCACGACAGGAGCCGGGAACCCGTCGGGAACCCAGCTCCTGGCTCCAGCTTCGCCCGCCCCCTCGTCGCTCGCCCCCTCGTTGCATGCCGCGAGGAGGAACAACATGACCAACACGCCGAGCCTACTCCGCACGGAAGACATCCTGTCCCTCCACCACCGCGCCAGTCGCAAGGTCGAGACCGAGATGACCGAAGGGTCCTTCGCAGTCGGGGTCCGAGGCGGCAGAGGCACAACCGATGCTGTCTCCGGCGTTGCGGGTGAGATCGGAGTCGGCGAGCAGCTGCTTCACATCGAAGATGACGGTCTGCGTGGCGGGATCGAAGGCGGCGAACGACACAACCGGTCGGTCGGGGCGGGCGCAGCTGGTGATGTTGCCTGTTGTGCCAGCGCAACCTGTACTGCCCATGTGTACCTCGTAGCGACCTGCCGGTGTGCCGCCCTCAAAGCGGAGGAAGATGTAGCCCTGCTGCCAGTTCCAGCTGAGCGCGCTCTGGGCGAGCGGCGCAGGAGCAACCGCTGCATTCTTGTGGTTCTCGGCGAAGGAGACACCGACCGAGAAGCGAAGGCCGACGTAGTCGCCCGGCTCGACCTTCCCGGTCACCTCTGCCCGCGTATCCGGGGTCCCCGTGTCGCACTTGCCGGCGCCGTCTTCGAAGTCGAGCAGAGCGTTCTGCTTTGCCTGCCAGTTCGGCACGTCGTCCAGCAGCATTGGCGAGGTAGAGCCATCGGCGCGGACCAACTCGAACCCGTGGGTGAAGAAGCGGAGGTCTTGCGGCTGTACACTCGCCGCTGTGCTCCCCAGATTCTGATAGAGTTGCCCGCAGCGCCACGGCAGTTCGCCGACGACGGCCGCAAAGCGGATGGTGATAGGCTCAGTCGCGACAGGCTCGGTCGCGTCCTCGCTCGGTGCATCCTCTTCGCAGCCGAGGCCGAGAAGAAGACTGAAAGAGAGACCGAACCGGGCGAGGAGGCTTAGCCGAGAACCGAAGGTTGGTTGTCGCATTTGTCGCACACTCCCTTGAAAAGAATCTCGGAGACTTTGCCCGGCGCTCCAGGACGGGTGGGCGGAGAGACCATCTCCACCTCCACCTCCCTCATGCACGAGACCTCGCCGCAGTCGGTACAGACATAATGGGCATGGCGGGGCCCTTCGTGACCACCCTCATCGAGAAGCTCGAAACGCCACACGTGATCGCCCAGGTCGGTACGGGAGGCGAAGCCCTGTTCGGCTAGGATGACGAGGTTGCGGTAGACCGTAGCGCGGTCGAGGCCGGTGTGGGCGAGCAACGCGTAGACCTCGAGGTGGGTCTTCGGGCCGCTTGTCTGCTCCAGCACCGCCAGCACTCCGAGCCGAGCAGAGGTGCCCCGCAGTTGGGCCTGGCGGAGGCGGGTTCGGAGTCGCTCGGATGGAAAAAGTTCGGCCATGCTCGCCTCTTGCATCTTCGCCCGTCGAGAATCAAGAGTTTGGCCGCGAACGGCGACTGCCATCGACGCGCCCTGCCCCGGTGGGCCGGATCCCGTCCCCCCATTGGCACCGGTTGCAGGCCAAAAAAGGTGCGTGCCCCTCTGCTGCCGACTAGACCTCTCACTCTCTCTCCTCTGCCCCCCGTGTTCCCATGATTGCTTCGCCCGCGATGAACGTTACGCCTTGGATGTGGGGAGGCTTCCTCACCTTCATCTTTGTCATGCTCGCCATCGACCTCGGCCTCTTCCACAAGGAGTCCCATCGCGTGGGGGCCAAGGAGGCCGCGGGTTGGACAGCCGTCTGGATGTCGCTTGCCTTTATCTTTGGCGGCATCCTCTGGCACTTTGAGGGCCACCAGTACGGCACCGAGTTCCTGGCCGGCTACCTCATCGAGCAGTCGCTCTCGATGGACAACATGTTCGTCTTCATCCTCATCTTCTCGGCGATGAAGATTCCCCCGGCCCTGCAGCACCGCGTGCTCTTCTGGGGCATCCTCTCGGCGCTTATCCTGCGCGCCATCATGATCTTCGCAGGAGCGGCGCTCCTCAATCAGTTCCACTGGCTGATTGGCATCTTCGGCGTCTTCCTGCTCTACACTGGCGGCAAACTGCTCTTCAAATCGGAGGGCGCGGATGATGGCGCCGACACGCAGCGCTGGGTGCGGCTCCTGCAGCGCTTCATACCCTCCACCCCCATCCTCCGCGGCCACCGCTTTTTCTGGAAGGAGGAGGACACCGGCAAGTGGGTGGCGACACCCCTGTTTATGACCCTCATCCTCGTCGAGTTCACCGACGTCGTCTTCGCACTCGACTCGATTCCGGCGGTCTTCGGCGTGACCAAGGACCCCTTCCTGGTCTTCACCTCCAACATCTTCGCCATCCTTGGCCTGCGCTCCATGTTCTTCCTGCTCGCGGCCGCCGTAGACCGGTTTGCCTACGTGAAGTATGGCATCTCGGCCGTCCTCTGCTTCGTCGGCGCGAAGATGATCGTGGAGTATGGGGGTGAGTTTGCCAGCGTGCAGACCTTCGCCCGAGAGCAGCTGGGTATCGAGGAGATCCACATCAGCCCGCTCCTCTCGCTCGCTTTCATCGTCTCTGCGCTTGCCATCTCCATCACCTGGTCGCTCATCGCGACCAAGGGTGCCGTACCGGCGGAACGCGATGAAACTTGAAGAGGCAGATCGCGAGGCGTACCGTTCGGTCACACCTCGCACCCGGAGCCACCATGCGCTCGAACTGGCTCTCAGCTCGCTGTCTCCTCCCCTGTCTCTTTGTTGTCTCCGCCTGCGGAGATGACACCACCACTGCAGCCTCCGATACCGGTCTTGACGCCGCTGGCAGCGGCGCGGGCAGCGCGGACGCGACGGACGACGCCGGCTCCAGTGATGCTTCAGGCAGCGGCTCCGGTGAGGGTTCCGGCGGCGCTAACTGCGGCGACGGCGCCTGCGCAACCAGCGAGTCCGAAGCCGCATGCCCCGAAGACTGCTCCACCGCGCCGACGCTGCTCTACCGCCCGTTCGGCGACGAGCTGACCGTCTTTCCGGACGACCTCTACACAGTCGCAGACAACACCACAGCGACCGGTCGGCGGGTGCAGCTGACCGCCGAGACGAACATCTTCGTGGCCAACACCCCCCGTAGCTTCCGTCCTCTCTTCGCGGCGCTCTCGACGCTCGACGGATTCGGCACCACGGGCGGCGGCTACCTGCAGTTCAACCACCCGCTCCGCGCCGAGACGGTCCCGACAGGGGAGACCAGCGCCGCCGCGGGGAGTGCGATGCTGCTCGGCTGCCTCGACGCGGGCAACGCCGAGCGGCTCGTCCCCTACCCCTTCGAGACAATCATCACGGAGGATGCGACCGTCATCTTCCGGCCCATGATACCGCTGCCGGAACGGACCGAGTGCTCCATCGTCGTTACCCGCGGCCTGCTGGGTGAAGATGGAGCGCCCATCGTAGCGCCGGCGGTGCTCCGCGATGCGCTCGCAGGTGCAGACCCTGCGCTCCTCGGCGGGCAGGGCGCCGCGATGCGCCGCCACCGCGATGCTGCCGTCGCAGCAGGGCTGACAACGGCCGACGCGGTGGTGGCGGTGGTGGCATTCACGACCCAGTCTGTGACAGACGAGGCGATCCGCATCGCAGCCTCCATCGCCTCCCGTCCGCGGGCCGTCACGGAGCGGCTCGGCTGCGAAACGGGCCCTCTCTTTCGGCTCTGCACGGTGCGCTTCGTCGCCGATGACTTCCGGAACGCAGCGAAGGTCATCGAGGTCAACGCCGACGCAACGCCGCTTGGCACCTATGATTTGCTCGCCACCATCTACCTGCCCCTGCCCGACGTCGCCGCGACAGCGCCCTACCCCACCATCATCTTCGGCCACGGCCTCAACGGCGAGCGACAGCAGGCCGGCCGCCTGGCCGACTTCGCGGCACCGCAGGGCATCGCAACCATCTCCATCGACGCGCCCGCGCACGGCGAGCATCCCCGCGCGTCGCTCGGCGGCGGCGGCGCCGCCTTCATCGAGTTCTTCGGCCTGGGCGGCTCGGGGTTTGAGCCACTCGTGCTGCGGGATCACTGGCGCCAGGCCGCCTACGACAAGCTGGCGTTGATCGAGCTGCTCAAGAGCGGCGTAGATGCCGACGGCGATGGAGCCGCCGACCTCGCGACCGATAACATCAGTTACCTGGGCGTCTCGCTCGGCGGCATCATGGGCCCGGAGTTTTTGGCGCTCACGCCCGAGGTGAAGGCCGGCGTGCTGGTCGTGGGCGGCGGCCGCGTCACCGATATCCTCCAGTTCTCCGAGACCTTCAGCCCCCTCATCAGCCTCCTCAAGCCATCGGGCTCCGACGACAACGATGTTGCCCGCTTCTGGCCCCTCGCCCAGACCGCGATCGACCGCGGAGATGCGGCGAGCTTCGCCCGCTTCATCTCCACGCAGCGGCTCGACGGCAGCGCTCCCGTGCACATCCTCAACGCCCATGTGCTCGATGACGACATCGTGCCCAACGTCTCCAACTTCGCGCTCGCGCGAGCGCTCGGCCTGCCCCATCTCGGCACCCTTCTCCGCCCGATCGGCATCCTCGAGACCGGCACCGCGCTGCCTGTGGAGGCCAACCTCCCCGAGGGCACGACGGGCGGCACTATTCAGTTCGACTGGGTCAACGAGGGCAGCCTCGAGACGCCTGACTGGCGGACCGCGACCCACAACAACATCGGCGACAGCGGCGTGGGCGCGCACGCCTGGCTCCGCTTCCTCGACAGCTGGTTGCAGACCGGCACTCCGACGATCGTCGATCCCTACGTAGAGCTCGGCCTCACGCCGCCGCGTTGACAGGAGCGTCGAATGTTTGTCGCGATCGGAGGGCGGGCGCACACCAAAATGGACGAAACGTCATCGTTCTGACAATGAGACAACTGTGACTGCGGGGCATCTCCCTGCCAGATTGACCGGAGCGCCGCATGCGTCTGCAAACCCGTTGGACCGCTTTTCTCGTGCCGTTGCTCGTCATCGGATGCTCTGACGACAGCAAGCAGTCGACCACCGAAGCCGATACGACGCCAGACGGTTCGTCCGACACCAGCGCCGACACAGGCGGCAGCGCCGCCGACACCACGACCGATACGGGCGACAGTGACGGCTCCGCGCAGGCCTGCGCCCCACGTGAGCCTCAGGAAGGAGACGCGGCCAATCCGGATTGCGACCCGCTCAACGATGGCCACTGCGCGATGCCGTGGCCCTCCAACCTCTACCTCGCAGATGATGATGCCAGCGCGACCGGCAAGCGCCTCGCCTTCGGTGCGACAACCCTGCCCAAGAACTTCCAGAACATCCACATCGACCCAACCCCCTACGCGCGCCGCGACGGCTACAGCGTCGGCACACCGCTGCTGGTTCGCTTCGCCAACCTCGACACGACCGGTATGGCGGACGAGCGCGACCTCAGCCCTTCTCTCGCGGACGATGCAAAGTTGCTCTGGTTCAAGGTCGCTGAAGACGGCTCGCTGAGCCGCGTCCCCTACTTCGTCGAGCTCGATTCGCAGGACCCCGATCCGGCGAAGAAGACGCTGTTTGTGCGTCCGGGTGTGATCCTCGAAGAGGCAACCCGTTACATCGTCGCCTTCCGCAACCTCTCCGACACGAGCGGCCAAGCCATCGCAGTGTCGGCGGCCTTCGCTGCGCTTCGCGATGGCCGCATCGACTGCGACGATCGCGTCGCAGCGCGGGCAGCCCACTTCGACGAGGCGGTCTTCGGACCGCTCGAGGCCGCAGGAATCGACCGCGCCTCGCTCACGCTTGCATGGGACTTCAACACCATGAGCGGCGAGAACATGCACAGCGACATCCTACGCATGCGCGACGAGGTGCTGGCCGCCATCGATGCAGACCCTGCGGCCAGCGCCCTCACCGTGACGCAGATCACCGCCTACTCCGGGGCGGAGAACCCCTACATCGCCTTCGACATGCAGGGCACCTTCCAGATCCCGAACTACACCGAAGAGAAGACCTTCTACCAGGGCACCGATGGCGTGACGGGCTACATCCTGCGCCGCGATGCTGATGACCGCGTAACTTCGTCCGGCACCACGGAGATGCCGATCTGGATCCGCGTCCCCCGCTCCGCCGTGGGAGCTCCCGACCCCGCCAAGCCCAACCGGCTCGTTCAGTTCGGCCATGGGCTCTTCGGCTCAGGTGCGGAGATCATTGGACCGGCCATCGACAAGGTCGCCTTCGACCACCACCTCATCTACTTCTCGACCAGCTGGGCCGGCATGGCGGAGGAGGACTACGGTCGCGCCAACTTCATGGTCTTCGACCTCAACCGCTTTGTCTGGCTCACCGACCGGCTCCAGCAGGGCATCGTGAACTTCCTCGCGCTCGGCCGGCTCATGAAGACGCAGGCTCCTGCCTTTGAGCCCTTCACCAGCCGCAACATCACGGTCGACAACAGCGAGATGTACTACTCGGGCATCTCGCAGGGCGGCATCCTCGGAGCCACCTACATGGCGCTCAGCACCGATGTTGCGCGCGGCCATGTTGGCGTTCCCGGCCAGAACTTCACCTCCTTCCTCCACCGTTCGGGCGCCTTCGACCAGTTCTTCGTTGCGCTCAAGGGCGCGCTTCGCACGCCGAACAACGTCGCCGTAGCGCTCTCCACGGTGCAGTTGCTTTGGGACTCGACCGACTCGGTCAGCCACTACCGCCACATCACCGCGCAACCCTATGCCGGCACGCCGCCGCATGTGATCCTCGCAGGCCCTGCCAAGGGCGACTATCTCGTCTCTCCGATCACGATGGAGGTGGTGGCCCGCACCGAGATCGGCATCCCGATCATGGCCAACTACGACGACGAGCGCACCGTCTCGCTGGCGACCGAGGCTGCCTACCCACGCGCAGGTAGCGGCATTGTCCTCTGGGACTTCGGCAACGAATGGCCGACGCCAGGCAACCATCCTCCGGAGACCGACGCCGTCAACGGCGACCCGCACGGAAAGCCGCGTGCCTTCGACCTCCACAACGAACAGATGGACACCTTCTTCCGTACAGGCGAGATTGTCGACCTCTGTGGCGGCGACGGCTGCCACCCCAACTAGTCAAACCTGCTCCCGCGGCCCCTCTCATGCAGACAACTCTCCCCACCTCCTTCTGTCCCGCATGCAAGCGCGATGTCGTATTGCACGCAGACCTAGACCCTTCGGGGGCGTGGTGCTACGGCTGTCTCCGCTGCGGCGGAGCTGTTGATCCCACCGAGAACCAGCGCAGGAATCGTTCTGCGAAGGCGCTTGTTGCCATGGGATACGACATCGACGGTGAAGCGGCTGGCGGAGGCTGTTCTTCCGGCTCCTGTGGCTGCAGCAAATCCTGACCTTCTTCGTGAGAGAGCGACCATGATCTTTGAGGTTTTCATTCCTGCGAGCGGTGACGGCGGCTACGACACCACCTACCAGATTGACGCAGACAACTGGCGGCGCGCGCTCATCACCGGCATCCGGCAGACCACGCTCAACTTCACCGGCCTAGAGGGCTGTGCCGTGGAGATTGGCGAGGACGAGACCACCGTCATGCACCCGGGGCTCAAGCTCACCTTCCGCGTGAAGAAGATCCCCGACGCCAAGGGTTCGGCCAAGGTCATTCAGGCCGCCGTCACGGGCGCCTTCGCTGCCATTCCTTCGAGGCCCCCCACCGACAAACTGCAGGTGCCTCACATCGGCAAGCCTGCCGGTTTCAAGGACAAGAATACCGGCACCTTCCGTGCCATCGGTGCCGCTACGGGCCGCGCCCCGATCGAACCCGCGCCGGTCCTTGATGGCGAGTCTGGCGGCCCCGTCCGCATCCTCTCGGAGTCCAACCGCCCCACCAGTTCGAAGCACGAGATCCTCAAGCCCGACCTCTCCCCGACCGCCTCGTATGACGAGAACGCCGCGCTCGAGGATGCCTTCCTCGAGCTGCCCGCACTCTTCGAGCGCAACATGGAGATCGAGGACGGTATCGACTTCATCGCCGACCTGACGGCCCGCCTTATCCCCTCGGCCAACACCAGCGTCTTCTTCGCCTCCGACGGCGGAGGCACCTTCTACTGCGCCCAGAGCCGCGGTCAGGGCATCAAGAAGATGCTGGACCACACCGTGCCGATGGACCGCGGTCTGGCCTCGCTGGCCGTGCAGGGCGGCCGCGTCATCAGCGTCTTCGAGCCGGCCAAGGATGTCCGAAACGCGGCGCCGCTCAACGAGCAGCTCGGCTTCGCAGAGCAGTCGGTCCTCGTCGCCCCCATCCAGTCAGGCGAGCGGGCCTTCGGCGTGATCATCCTCGTGAACCGCGAGAAGCGCACCGACGGCTTCTCCAAGAGTGACGCCAATGTCGCTGCCTACATCGGCGGCGAATTCGGCAAGTTCATCGAGATCCAGCTCGACGCCGGCCCGCTCGAATAACCGCTACGGCCCGTCGGGTGCCGCCGGATAGCGGAGGCGCTCGGCACCGCAGAGCATCACTTCCGCAGCACGCGAGAGCTCCGCTGCGCGCGCCTCATGTGCAACCCCGCAACCCTCGTCCAGGATGAGGGCGGTGAGGTCGCCCCAGCGCTCAAGCCGAAAGGCCGAGCAGGTGCCACCGGCCGTGACGCTGCTGCCGTGGGCACCCTCGCTCGTCACCGGCGCGCCGCCTGTCCACCAGGTGGCCAGCAGCGGACCCATGCTGGCGAATGAGGCGGCCTCCTCCTCGCTGTCCCAGACCAGCAGCCAGGTCACCATCTCCCGGTCGCTGCCCGCGAAGCGCCAGGCCGATAGCCTGTCGCCGTCCCAGCCCGCCGCCGCGCGTGAGAGAGCCGCGGGCGCCACAGACTGGCCCACCCACTCGCCGAGCAGCGAGCGCACCATCCACTCCCCCATGACATCCACCGCGTAGCGCTCTGCCCCGGACAGCGGGCTCGGATGCTCGAGCCAGGTGGGCTCGTCGCGGTCGAGGTAGCGCTCGGGATGAAGCACCTGCTCCGTAGATTGTGGCGGCGAAGCATAGAGCTCCGTCACACCCTCCCACCCCCTCGCGTCGGCCACCGCGGTCACAAAGGAGAGGCCACCCGCGTAGGGAAAAAGGAGCGACTGCCAGATGGTCTCCGAGAGGCCGGCCGGTGCCGCCGCGGCCTGCATCGAGGCCGACATCAGCTTGTCGAGAAGCAGCGGAGAGGCGGAGAGCTCCCCCGACGGGTACATCAGCATCGTCGCCACCGCATCGCCCTCGAGGAGCGCGGAGGTGGCGAGCCCCACATCCTGCACCCGGTCGCCGTAGCCACGCACGCGATCGATGCCGAAGTGTTGATCCTGGAGCGCATGATGGAGCTCGTGCGACATGATGCCGACCTGCGCCGATTCCGGCATGTCGGAGAGGATGAAGAAGGTCTTGGCGCGCGGGTCGTAGAAGCCGGCGATCTCATCGCCGAGCAGTTTGAGCATCACCTGCTCATAGCGCTGCTCCGGGCGGAGAAGCCGGAGCCGGTGCAGGAGCCGGTCGGCGGCCTCCAGCAGGTCGGGCGCCACCTCCTCGCGGGTCATCTGCTCAAGGCGGAGCCGGAGCCCCGCGCGGGCCTCTACACGGCGCTCCACGGGCCGCAGGAGCGGGAGCCTTCGAAGGGTCGCGACCTCGCCTGCCACGCGGTCGCTCATCGCCTGCAGCGCCTCCGCGTCGGCTGGTCCGGATGCGACTTGCTCCGACGCTTCGGCGGCGGCCGTTGAAGGCGGCCCAGCAGCCGCAGGCATGGCCACGAGCATCAGCGTGGTCCACTGCACGAAGGCCGCGGACGGCATCCAAACTCCCTCACTCATGCGTCGCTTCACCCTTCGCCTCCGATCACGCGCTGCCGGATCTTTGCGGCGCCCGCCCTGCTATGCAAGAGCGGCTGCCTACTCCTTTGCATGAAGGGATCTTCCGCATGGATGCCTCGCTCCTCACGCCCGCCGTTCGACAGCTCATCGCCCTCTCGCTCGAAGAAGATCTTCATGGCGGAGACATCACGAGCGACGCCATCTTCGACGCCGACACAACCGGCTCCGCCACCTTCCGCGCCAAGCAGGAGCTGGTGCTCGCAGGCTGCACCATCGCAGAGGCTGTCTTGCAGCAGGTCGACCCGCGGCTCGCCGTCACCTGGCTCGCGCAGGACGGCCAGCGCATCGGCACGGGCGCCTTTGGGACGGTCACCGGACCCATCCGCTCCATCCTTCGCGGCGAACGGGCGGCGCTCAACTTTCTGCGCAAGCTCTCAGGCGTTGCGACCACCACCGCCACCTTTGCCGCAGCGCTCCATGGCAGCGGGACCAAACTGCTCGATACACGCAAGACAACGCCGGGATTCCGCTCGCTCGAAAAGCATGCGGTCCGCATGGGCGGAGGCCACAACCACCGGCTCGACCTCTCGTCCGGGGCCATGCTCAAGAACAACCACATCGACGCAGCCGGTGGCATCGCTGCCGCCGTCGCGAAGGTCCGTGCGCGCGCCCCCTTCCTCACCATGATTGAGGTAGAGGTCCGCAACGAAGAGGAGGCCGCCCAGGCCGTCGCAGCAGGCGCAGATGCCATGCTCCTCGATAACATGCCCCTAGAACAGCTCCGGCGCATTGCAGACACCTACCGCGGCCGCATCAGGCTCGAGGCTTCGGGCAACGTGACCCTCGCCACCATCGAGGCGCTCGGTACCGCCGGTCTCGACTATGTCTCGTCGGGCTGGCTCACCCACTCCGCGCCGGCCGCTGACATCAGCCTCACCATCGGCGGCAGCTACGCCTCCGCGGCGCTGCTCGAGACCATCTCCACACCATGACCAGGCCGCTCCCCCCTGTGGAGTGCTGGGACGAGGTCGACAGCACCAACCGCATCGCAGCGGAGTGGCTCCGCGCGGGCTGCCTCCACGGGCGGGCGCTCCGGGCCCGCAGTCAGACCGCGGGGCGCGGACGGCTCGGACGGAGTTGGACGGCGCCGCCCGACTCCGGCCTCACCCTCTCGGTCGTGCTCGCCGGCCCGGAGTGGTTCGCACTCGCGCCCCGCATCCCCCTCGCCGCAGGCGTCGCCTGTGCTGACCTCCTCCGCGACCGCTACGATGCCCCGGTCGGCCTAAAGTGGCCCAACGATCTGGTCTTCGGCAGGCGAAAGTGCGGCGGCATCCTCTGTGAGGGGGTCACCAATGGAGGTCGCTTTGCCGGCGTCGTCATCGGGATTGGTCTCAACATCAACGCCGACGAAGGCGAACTTGGTGCAGAGCTCGCCGGGCGCGCCACCTCCCTCTTCCTCGAAACAGGCCGCACCGAAGCCGACCTCGACGGCCTCGCCGCGGCGCTCCGCGACGCCATCGTCGCCGCCGCCGAAGCGCTCACCACAGCACCGCCCGAACGCCTGCTCGCGCGCTGGGCAGAGCTCGACTCCATCCGCGGCCGGCAGGTCTGGTTCGGCGAAGGTGACGCTGCCACCTCCGGCACCGCAGAGGGCATCGCGCAGGATGGCGGACTCCTCGTGAGGACCGCCGATGGCCTCCGCACCCTCCACGCGGGCGAAGTCACCACACAACCGCCCGCCGACACTCGCTGAATCAACACCGATTTGCTATGGGGCGCGACCCGCTCTCGTGGAGTTTATCACAGCCATGCTGCTCGTCATCGATGTCGGAAATACCAACACAGTGCTCGGCCTCTACGAGGGCGATACGCTCATGGACCACTGGCGCGTAGCGACGGACCGCAACCGGACCAGCGACGAGTATGCCGTCATGATGCGGCAGCTCTTCGAACTCCGCAGCCGCAACATCGGCGATGTCACAGGCTGCATCCTCTCCTGCGTTGTGCCACCCATGCAGCCCGTCATGATGGCCATGGTCGAACGCTACTTCGATGTGAAGCCGCTTGTCGTCGGGCCTGGCATCAAGACCGGCATGCCCATCCTCTACGAGAACCCGCGCGAAGTGGGCGCAGACCGCATCGTCAACGCCGTCGCGGCCTACGAGCGGACAGGCTGCGCCACCATCGTGGTCGACTTCGGAACCGCCACCACCTTCGACGCCGTCAGCACCGCCGGTGAGTACCTCGGCGGGGCCATCTGCCCTGGCATCATCATCTCGGCAGAGGCCCTCTTCGTGCGCGCCTCCAAACTCCCGCGGGTGGAGATTGTCTCGCCCGGCAAGGTCATCGCCCGCAACACCATCGCCAGCATGCAGGCCGGCATCATCTACGGCTACGTGGGGCTGGTAGACGGCATGGCAGTGCGCATGAAGGCTGAATACGGCGCCCCCATGCAGGTCATCGCGACGGGCGGGCTCGGTGAAATCATCTCCGCCCACTCCACCGAGATCGAGGCCTACGACCGCGATCTCACGCTGCGCGGGCTCCAGATCCTCTTCGAGCGCAACATCAAGGGCAGCTAGTCGTAGGGGTCCTTTTCGACACCCGAGTTGGGCCCGGGCTTTGCCACCTTCACCGCAGGCTTCGACGCCTTAGGCGCCAGCGTTGCCTCCTTTGCCCCAACCTTGCTGCTCTCGGCCTTTGCCGGAAGCGTTGCTGCAGCCGGCTCCGCGACGGGAGCGGAAGAAGGTAGAACTGCCTCGGGCATCGAGCCGGAGCCGGAGCCGGAGCCTGAAGGCGCAGCCAAGGCCGCAGGCGGAGCCAACGGCGCAACGACTGGCGGGGCAACCACCGCCGCGGGAGCCGGTGCCGGCGCGACAACCGTCTCGTCATTCTTGGAGAAGAAGACGAGCGCGGTGGCCCCTGCCACCAGCACAGCGAGCGCCCCCATTAAAATGAGCCCCAACGGAGCCTTGTCGTGCGCAGCTCGGTGCGACTCGGAGTTCATGAGGATGGATGGATTGGCGGGCTGGCGGCCGCTCTGCTGGGTGATTCCAAGCCGGTCAAAGGTGTCGGGCGCTTTCTGGTCACGGTGCGTCTCCTCGGGCGATGCACCGAGGTCGAGCTGGCGGGTGGCGTTGTCTGGCGCCGGCTGGCCCGAGGCTAGTCGAATATCGAGCGCATCAAGCTCCGCGCGCAGCACCTTCACCGTTGCTGGGCGCTGCTCAGGCTTCTTGGAGAGGCAGCGCCTGACGATCTCCTCAAAGACCGGGTCGATGACCAACGACGGGTTCACCGAAGCGAAGGTCGGCACGGGCTCGTTGCAATGTTTCACCAGCACGCCAATCGGGTCAGCTGCCTCAAAGGGCGCCTTGCCCGTAAGGCACTCAAACATGATCACGCCGAGCGCGTAGATGTCGGAACGCTCATCGAGCTCCTTGGCGCGCGCCTGCTCTGGCGACATGTAGCGCGGCGTCCCGAAGATCATCCCAGCCTGCGTTAGCTTCTCGCTGCCGAACTTGGGGTCTTTGAGTTTGGCGACACCGAAGTCGAGCACCTTCACAAAGTCTGCCTCGCCGCCGGCGCGGTTGAGGAAGATGTTGTCGGGCTTGAGATCACGGTGAATCAGGCCTTTGCCGTGCGCCTCAGCGAGCGACGCGCAGACCTGACGCATCAGGCCGATGAGGCGACGCGGCTCGATCGCCCGCTCGATGTTAAGCGCCCGCTCGAGCGAGATCCCGTCGAGAAGCTCCATCACCATCCAGAGCAGCTTGCCCTCGTTGCCATGGTCATAGACCCGGATGGTGTTCGGATGCGACAGGTTACTGGCGGCCTTGGCCTCGACCTCAAAACGCAGAACGAGGGATTCGTCGTGCACCAGCTCCGGCATGAGCGTCTTGATGGCAATGGAGTGCTCGGTGCGGAGGTTCCGGCCGCGGTAGACCTTGCCCATGCCGCCGACGCCGATGAGCGCATCAATGACATACTTGCCGTCGAACACCGTGCCGATGAGCGGATCGGCAGGCAGCTGTACAGCCGACTCCACCGTCTCACCGATGGCGTCCAAGGCGCTCGTCTCTGCTCCAAACTGCTGGGTCTTCTGAGGATCGCTCACGCCGGCTCCGCGCAATCTGTCTGTTCCCGAGCTTGGCTCCAAGACGCCTACGCGCGCTACCGCAGCGCAGGTGGGGTGTCAAACTGGCCGCGTGCTATCTGATTGCCGCCGATGTCCATTCTCACTACCTGTCGGACAACCAATCTGACCCATCTCAGGGTGCCGCCATGCGCTCCTTCTCGCTCCGCTACATCACCCTGCTGACCGTACTTACCGCGCTCGCCTCCGGCTGCGGGACTGAGACCGCCTCGCGCGGTCGAACTGGATCCATCCCCGACCAGGTGGAGACCGACACGGGCCTCAGCAGTGGCGACACCACCGACAACACGGGCGACACCACCGACAACACGGGCGACACAACCGACAACACGGGCGACACAACCGCAACCGACACCGCCGCCGACACCGCCGCCGACACCGCCGCCGACACCGCCGCCGACACCACCGTAGGCTGCACGGTAGACCTCGACTGCCGCGGCGGCCAGGTCTGCAGCGGCGGACAGTGCCGCGAGGCCTGCGGTCCCGCCGACCCCTGCACGGGCGACCTCTCCGTCTGCGACCCCGACGCCCGCATCTGCGTCGGCTGCGTGACTGCAACCGACTGCGCCGACGCCGAGAGTTGCGTCGACGGCGCCTGCCGTTTCGTGTGCGACCGGAACGCCGACTGCGAGCCCGGACAGCGCTGCGACCTCGCCTCGGGCAGCTGTGTTGCGGGCTGCGATGCCGACATCGACTGCCCAGGCGGCCAGCGCTGCCAGGCAGGCGCCTGCGTCGCCATCGTGCCGCAAATCTGCAGCCCCTTCGCCTCGGCCTGTGAGGGCAACAACCTCCTCATCTGCCGCGCCGATGGCTCCGCCTTCGACCGCAACCCCTGCCCGACAGGAACCGTCTGCTCCGCAAGCCCTGCGGGAGCCGCCTGCGAGGCCCAGATCTGCGCGCCGGGCACCAGCTCCTGCTTCGACGGCCGGACCCTGGCGGTCTGCGCTGCCGACGGCCTCTCCGAAGATTTCGTCGCTTGCACGGGCGGCGGAACCTGCGCCGCCGGCGTCTGCCAAGCCGCCAGCATCTGCACCCCCAACGCCCTCCTCTGCGACGGCGGCGACGCCTACCGCTGCAACGCGGCTGGCACTGCCACCACGCTCGTCGATAACTGCACCGCCACAGAGATCTGCACCGCCGGTGCCTGTGTCTCCACCGCGGGACGGTGCACGACCGGTCTCGACTGCCCCGCGCTGCCCACCAGCTGTGATGGCAATGTTCGGGTCAGCTTCCGCGCCGGTGGCGCCTGCGTCGGCGGCACCTGCGACTACAGCGCCGTTCAGCGCCGTACCAACTGCGAGCTCACAGGCCAGGTCTGTGACGACGCCACTGCCTCCTGCGTCGCGTCCGCCTGCCCGCTCACCGAGGCAGACTGCCCCTTTGATGCACCTCTCCTCGACGCCGTAGCCTGTACCTGCGTCGCCTGCCTCTCCAATGGCGACTGCGGCAGCGGTCAGAGCTGCACCGGTGGCACCTGTGTGGGCGGCGGCGGCGGCGCTTCCGACTGCACCAACGACACGCAGTGTACCAACGCCGCCATCGCACTCGGCGGCACGGGCGCAGGCGCAACCTGCGACCTCAACACCGACAGCTGTTACACCCTCTCCACCTGCAATGGCGCAGCGGGCGGCACCGATGTTTTCGACGCGGACTGCCCCAGCGGAACCACCTGCCAGGCCAGCCTTCTCGGAGGCCGAAGCAACTGCTCTGGCTGCACCTCGTCGTCGCAGTGCCGCACGGGCGAGACTTGCTACAATTGCACGGGGACTACAGTGTGCTCGGACGCCTCGGCGCTCGGACCCTTTGGCGCCTTCCTCTGCACTCCGCTTTAGGCCCGCCTTGGCACAACACCACCGGCTCACCATGCTCCGACGCCTCCCGCTCCTCTGCCTCGCGCTGCTCGCCGGCTGTTCCGACAAATCGAGCGCCAGCAACGAGCCAGATGCCTCCGCTGACACCTCCTCCGACGGCAGCGCCGACGGCAGCGGTGACACCTCCACAGGGGGAAGCGGCAGCGGCGAAGGCAGTGCCGACGCCCCCCAACTCCCACCGCCAGGGCCGCTCTCCTTCGCCCCGCGAGGAAGCCTCACGGGCGCCGCCGGCCGCGGCTCCTTCGCCTTCGGAGCAGCGACCGCTGCCACACAGATTGAAGACCTCAACCCCGCCACCGACTGGTTCACCTGGACGGCCCCCGAAGGCTCCGGCGGGCTCGGCAAAGGCACCTTCATCGCCGATGCGGTGCGCGGCTACAGCAAGGCCAACGAAGACATCGCCCTCATCCAGGCGATGAACCTCGACGACTACCGCTTCAGCATGGAGTGGGCACGCATCGAGCCCACCCGCGACACCATCTCCGAAGAGGCGCTCGTTCACTACGACCAGCTGCTCGACGGACTCCTCGCCGCCAACATCCGGCCCAACGTCACCATCCACCACTTCTCCGGACCGGTCTGGGCGCACGACCCCCGCGATGCCTCCTGCGCGAACGGCCCCTCCGACACCAACCTCTGCGGCTGGTCGAACCCCGACGCCTCCGAACTCATCGCCGAACTCGCCGAGCACGCCGCACTCCTCGCGCAGCGCTACGGCGGAAAGGTCGACAACTGGGCTACCCTCAACGAGCCCTTCAACTACATCCTCGCCAGCTACGGCTTCGGCGTCTTCCCGCCCGGCCAGTCATTCCTGCTCTCCGACTGGGACCGGCTCGTCGCCACCTACCGCAACTTCGCCGCGGCCCACGTCGCCATCTACAACGCCATCAAGGCCAACGATACCATCGACGCAGATGGCGACGGCATCGCAGCATCCGTCGGTCTCACGCTCTCCGTCATCGCCTGGCAGCCCGCCCGCAACAACCAGCCCAGCACCGACCCGGCCGACATCGCGGCCGCGGCCCGCATGGACTACGCCTACAATGTCTTCTTCGCCAAGGCGGTCTACGAGGGCGGCTTCGACAGCGACCTCGACGGCACCTTCGACGAGCAGCGCCCCGACTGGCAGGGCAAGCTCGACTGGCTCGGCCTCCAGTACTACTTCCGCGGCGGCGTCACCGCCCGCACCCAGGCCATCCGGCAGCTCGCCCTCACCCCCTGCTACCCGCCCATCGACTTCGGCTCCTGCATCCGCCCCGAAGACAACACCCACTGGGTGCCCGAGATGCGCTACGCCTTCTGGGAGCCTGGCCTCTACGACCTCCTCATGGCCGCCTCCAACCGCTGGCCCGACCTCCCGCTGATCGTCTCCGAGTCGGGCCTCGCAACCCACGAAGGCCAGCGCCGCGCCGAGCATGTGACCCGCTCGCTTGAGCAGATCCACCGCGCCATCACGAGCGGCGCCGACGTCCGCGGCTACTACCACTGGAGCCTCACCGATAACTTCGAGTGGGCAGAGGGCTTCGGCCCCCGCTTCGGCCTCTACACCGTCGACTACACCACCTACGACCGCACCCCCACCGCCGGTGCAACCACGCTCGGCGAGATCGCTGCCGCACGCACCATCACAGAAGTGCAGCGCGCCTTGCTGGGCGGCCTCGGGCCCATGACGGTCGAGCCGCCGCTGCCCTGACGGTAGCCGCCCCAAAACGCAGCGGGCCCCGGCAATCGCCGAGGCCCGAACTGCAACACCGCCGAAGCGGAGACTAGCCCTCTTCCTTCAGCACGAGCCCTTCGACCGCCTCGCCCTTCGGAGCGGCAGCAAGCACCTCGGTACTCGCCTTGTCGGCATACTTCTCGAAGTTCTTCCTGAAGAGCGCGCCCACCTTGTTCGCCTGGCGGTCGTAGGCAGCCTTGTCGCTCCAGGTGTTCCGCGGGATGAGAATCTCCGACGGCACACCCTCGCAGAGCGTGGGAACCTCGAGGCCGAAAACAGGGTCGGTCTCCGTCGGAGCATTCAGGAGCGAACCGTTGTGGATCGCGTCGATGATGGCCCGCGTGTACTTGAGCTTCATGCGCGAGCCCACGCCATAGCCACCGCCCGACCAGCCCGTGTTCACGAGCCAGGTGGGCGCATTGTGATGACGCAGCTTCTCGGCCAGCATCTCAGCATACTTGGTCGGATGCCAGACGAGGAAGGGGGCGCCAAAGCAGGCCGAGAAGGTTGCTTCGGGGTCGGTAACGCCCTCCTCCGTGCCGGCCACCTTGGCGGTGTAGCCGCTGATGAAGTGATACATCGCCTGCGCCGGGTTGAGCCGCGCAACGGGCGGGAGCACGCCGAAGGCGTCGCAGGTCAGGAAGACCACGTTGGTCGGGTGCGGGCCCACGCAGGGGA
>CANMDT010000003.1 GCA_947496715.1 Myxococcales bacterium | reverse complement strand
GCCCGGCATGAAGATTCTCCACTTCGCCTTCGGAGGCAGTGACGACCATCCCTACCTTCCGCACAACTACCCGGTTCGGTGTATGGCCTACACCGGCACCCACGACAACGACACGACGGAGGGCTGGTATGCGACCTGCCCATCTGCAGAGGCCGACCACGCGCGGCGCTACTTCGGCATCGATGGCGCCGACATCGCCTGGCAGCTCCTCGAGGGGCTCTGGCGGTCACCGGCGCTTCTCGCCTTGGTGCCTGCCCAGGACCTGCTCTCGCTCGGCAGCGAGGAGCGCATGAACCGCCCCGGCTCGTCCGTCGGCAACTGGTGCTGGCGGCTTCGCGACGGGGCGCTGGATGCGGGGGTGGCCGCTCGCCTGCGCGAACTCAGCCACCGGTATGGTCGGTCGTAAGACTACTTCGAAGCGAGCGTGGCGCTCATGCGGCCAACTTCGGCCTGGAAGCGGGCGCGGTCGGTCTCGGGCATCTCGCGGCGGAAGGTGCCGTGCACCTTGACGGGGTCGAGGATCTCGCCGGCCTTCTCGAGCTGGTAGTGCAGGTGGGGACCGGTCGAGTGGCCCGTGTTGCCCGAGAGCGCGATGACCTCGCCGGCGGTGATGCGGTCGCCCGCCTTCACCTTGTTCTCGCTCAGGTGAAGGAACTTGCCGGTGTTGCCGTTCGAGAAGGCGATCTCGATGCAGTTTCCGTTGGCGCCCCAGTTCCAGTTGGCCTGGGTGACAACGCCCGCCCAAGGCGCCTTGACGGGGGTTCCGACCGGGGTCTTGAAGTCCATGCCGTGGTGGGTCGGGCGGTCCTTGAGGAGGCTCGTGACCTGATCGTAGTTCTCGATCGGGCTGTTGTTGAGGCGGAACTCCACCTCCTTGCCGTCGGCCGACCAGTAGCGGGGCAGGGTGTCGCCGGTGGCCTGAAAGCGGAAGGCCGTGAGCGACTTCTTGAACTTGATCGACTTGTAGGAGGCGGCGCCGATGACGACCTGCGCGTTGTCGGCCGTTACCTGCCAGGCCACCGAGGCTTCGTCGCCGGCGCGGAGGTCGCGGCGGACGTCGAGGTCCCACATGACGAGCCGGTTGAAGGCGGCAGACAGCGCGTCGCCGCGACCGCCTGCGATGGGGCCAAGCGAGGCAGGAATGGAGCCTGCGATGATGGCGTGGCCGGTCGAGAAGTCGGCAGGCACGACCGTGCCGCTGTCGACGCGGGCCACCTCGAGGGAGGGATGGCCACTGCCCGAACCCTCTGCGACAAATCCTTCGCCGCTGCCCGAGCCCTCTGCGACAAATCCTTCGCCGCTGCCTGAGCCTTCGGCGACGCCCTCTTCCGGCAGGATCTCGAGCGTCGAGCCCGCGAGCATCGCGCCGGCGAGCGGAGCTCCGCCATTCTCGGAGGCAGCCTTGCTGTCGAGGTTGGAGTCGCGGCTCGCGAGCATGTGAAGGCCCAGCGCGAGGTTGCCGCAGACGGAGACGCCAATCACCGCGAGCGCCCAGGTGGGCACGGCGGGCGCAACCCGGATGGCCGTAGAAACGGTGCCAGACTGCGCGCCCGACACAGGACCGCTCTGCTCCACCGGCTTGAGGTCGCCCGAGGTGAAGAACTCCTCTTCCGACTCATCCCAACCAAACTCCTGCTCTCCGCGCTTACCAGCCATGATGCCTCCCTGCTTCCGTTCTCCACCAATTTGGAACGGAGCCGTTAGGCCTCAATGCGATCGCCGACGCAACTTTTCGGCGAACAATCTTCAGCGCAGATTCACACCGATCGGGCAGTGGTCGGAGAGCACCGGCGGGTCCCATGATCGGTAGTTCCACTGCTGGAAGCTTCCGGGCACCATCCGACGCGCCAGGCTGTCGCTCATGACGATGTGGTCGATGAAATCCTTGTAGCGCCCATCGCGGCAGTGGGCCGTCTGTCCGACGGTCGGCGCCACGAGCTTGAAGCCGGCCGGGCTGCCGTCATTGAGGTTGGCCCAGGCATCGTCGCGGTCCGAGAAACGACGATTGAAGTCGCCGAGCACCGCGAAGGGAGTGCCCTCCGCCTGCCGCGCCTCCATCCAGGCCTCGACGATCTCCATCTGCCCGCGAAGCGTGATGCAGGCATCCTTGCGTGTCGTGGCGAGGTTGTCCGAGAAGCAGCTCGACTTGAGGTGTACGCCGAGCAGTCGGAAGCTCCCGCCGGCTACGGTGACGAGCGCATCTGGGCTCTCGCGCAGGCCACCCGGCCCGAGTTCTTCGAGCTCGTCGACGACGTTCAGGTCGATGCCCTTTTTCCAGACCAGCGCCACCCGCTGCACGCCCGTCTCCTGCGTGAGGTAGATGTGGTAGCGACTGCTGTCGAAGACACGCTGCACGGCTTCCTCTCCTGCGACCTCCTCAAGCACCGCGATATCGGGGTCGATCTCGGCCGCGTATCCCGCGAGGGCACTGTAGTCGGAGACGGCCCGCTTGAGGGTGCCACGGCCGGGCTCGTCGGCGAGCCACTCCATGTTCCAGGCGATGAGACGCAGCCCTTGTCCTGCGCCTGACTTCGCCACGCTGGGCGCCAGAGGCCTATCGGGCCCGGCCGCCTCTGAGGCAGGCTGCGCGGCTGCGACGGGCGCACGGTAGACCGACCTCCGCCGCGGCGTGGACCCCGCGCTCTCGGCGACGCAGCCCGCGACGAGCAGGAGCAAAGCAGCAAGCAGCGCTGCACCCGCGCTCCTCTGCGGATTGCAACGCTTCCGGGCGCCCTCAGGCGCACGCATCTCCCTCTTCAAACGGTCACGATTCATGCAGGCCCCACGATGATGATGCGCTGTCGCCTACCCCGTCGCGGAGCATTCTGCAAACCGCGCACCGCCTTGACTTGGCAGCCTGCCGGGGCGAGAAGCGCCGCCACCTCAACGCCAACGCATGCACGGCTGCCACATGACCCTCCAATTCACGGTCCCCGGCCTCTTACCCGCTTCGCTCGCGGCGCTGCGCGCGCTCGACGATGTGTCGCTCTCCGATGCGCTGGTGTCGTGGATGCTCGCGCTCCGCCCTGTGGCGCTGGAGCAGGGCGCTTCCGTTGCAGCCATGGCCGGCCTGCCCATCGGCGAAGTGGTCGCCTCTCCGGCCGCCTTTCGCGCCGTCTGCCTCGCGCTTCAATCGGGGGCGACCACCGTCCATCATGAGGCGCGTGCCCCCATCGCCTGGGAAGAGGCGCAGCGTGGCGGAGACGAGGTCGAGAACCTGCTCAACGGTGTCTGGGATGCGGGCGTGCTCCACATCGGGAAGTACCAGTCCTTCAAGCAGGACGAACCCTTCGCCACCTACAACCCCAACCACGTTGCGAAGTGGGCGCCGCATGAGCTCCTCCATCGCGCCTGCGGCTTCTTCTGGGCCGACGGCATGAGCCGGTTTGAGCTCTACATAACCAGCCGCATCAACGAGACGCTGCCCGTCGCGCTCTGGTACGGCTGGGACGAGTGTTGCCGATTGAAGAGCCCCGGCTTCGACCGTGCCAATACCGCTGCCAGCCGGCAGGCGCAGCTCACCGAGGCCATCTGGCTCACCGAATCGGAGGCAGACCTCCGTGCACGCGTGAGTGCGACTCTCGCCAACTTTCGCTGGGGTCTTGACCACGCCGCGACCGAGTTCAAAACCGTCCGACGCGAGCTTGACGAGCGACGCATCATCGAGACAACGCATCCCTTCCTTGCACCGTCGAGCGACGCCCGCGCCTATGTCGTTGGCCACTACGCAAGGCTGACCGAACGGTCGCACGGTATCCTCTTCGGACAACTCCTCGAGGCGGGCCGCGACTACTTCAGCGATGCAGCCGCCTACATCGACCATCTCGAGACGGTCGGCGACCGGCTCCTCTGCGAAGAGCTTGTCGTAGATGCCGCTGCGTCACGCACGGCGCGCGACCGCCGCCGCGTTTGGGACCTCGCGAGCCGAGCCGCATCGCTAGGCTGGAAGCAGTTCCGTAGCCTCCTGCCCGCGTTCCGCGAAGCCTTCGCCGATCCCGCGGCCGGCATGGCTGCGCTGGAGACCGCAATCGGCGCGATCGACCATCGACTCCTCGCCACGGGCGACGTTGAGGCCGGTCCATCTGAGACACTTCTGGAGGGGCTCGAGAGCCTCTCGCCACCTATCTCCGTCTGGTGTCGCGGAGAGGGCGCCGCTGTCCTCACCGAGGCCTGGCGACGAGGCGCATTCCTCACCCGCGAGCCGCTCCAGACCCGCCTCGGCACCTGGCTCAAGCAGGACAAGGATCTGCCGGAGACACTTCGCGAGCGGCACGCGCTCGAGGTGGTTATCGCCACCATCGACCAGCGCGACGACGATGTCGAACACCTCTGCGAGACCGCGCCCGCAGACGACAACAGCCGGCTGCTCGGCTCCGCCGCCTTCCGCTGCCTCGACCTCCCGTGGACGCTCCTTCTGGCACGAGCCGAAGACGACGGCGCCGAAGTCGAGCTGCCCACCATGCCGGCCGAGGAGTATGGCGGACTCATGGTCGGGAGCGTGCGCGGGCAGGTCGCAATTTTACCGCTGCCTGCCGTTGTGGTCGCGCTCTGGAACGATGCGCGCAGCGGCTCGGTCTCGGCCGGCGATGCTGCTGCACGCCTGGAACGCTGGCTGGAGGCACACGATGACGGCTCCTGGCCGGAAAGCGGCGAAGCCTGGCTGGCGGAGCTCGCCGAGGCCGGCCTCTTCGGCTTCTTGGGCTAGGCTTCGGGCGGCCGCTTCTCGGTAGGCGTCGCGCTCCGCGCCTGGCGAAGCTCGGAGATACGCAAGACGACAAAGGCCACCAGCGAGATGACGAAGAAGGCCAGCAGCATCATCGCCACGCCCTGCAGCGTCTCGATGACGGTGCGGTAGACCTCAAGCACCCATCGCTCACCCGTCAGCGCCAGAATCTCCGGCTTCTCCTGCCAGTTGTTCGGCGAAATGTAGCGCTCAATCTCGCTGATCCGAACACCAGAAGAGATGCCGACCACCAGGATGGCGAACTTGAGATAGCGGACCCAGGCTTCGCTAATCGGGTCTGCGATGATGCGGGCGAGAATGCTTGCCATCGGCTGCGAGAAGGCCCGTGAGATTCCCCAAGAGACGGCGCTCGAGAGGAGGAAGGCTACCAGCAGCAGTGTCATAAACATGGTGGCCTCTAGGGTTGGTTTTCAGCGGCAGGCGGAGCGTTGCTGCGGAGCTTGGCGGTGAGTTCGCGCACGCAGGCAGGGTCTTCGCTTCCGCAACCGCCGCACTTGGAACAGCTCGAACTGCCTGCACCCTGACGTCGCAGCCGCAGCAGGCTCGCGACCGCTGCGCCGACGACGAGCAGGGCAACCAGAGCGCTTTGTACGGTCTCCGTCATGGGCCACCCAGGCCGAGCCAGAGGGCGCCGCGGTAGGCAACAAAGGCCGCCACCCAGGCGAGCACCGTCTGGTAGCCGACGAGCAGCGCGGGCCACTTCCAAGAGCGGGTCTCTCGCCGCACGGCGCTGGCCGTGGCGAAACATTGAAAGGCGAAGACGAACCAGACCAGAATGGAGATAGCTGTGGCCCGGTTCATGCGCGGGTCGTTGCGGAGCGCCATGCGCAGCCCCTGGCTCTCTTCGTCGTCGCCTACGCCATAGCTCACGCCGAGAGAGCTCACGAGCACCTCGCGCGCGGCGAGCGAGGCGATGAGCCCGATGGAGATCTGCTCGTTGAATCCAAGCGGCTGGAGCACGGGCAGGATGAAGTGGCCGACACGACCTGCGACCGTCCGTTCGGTCACCGCATGGTGCCGCTCCTGCTGCAGGCGGAGCACCTCGACGCGGTGGGCCGCCACGGCTGCAAGCGGCGCATCGGCCGCGGGTGCGCTGTCGTGGATTGCGGAGAGCTGCGCATCAAAGCGTGCCTCGACCTCCGGTGAGCGCGGATAGGTCATCGCGGCCCACAGCAGGATGGTGGTCGCGAGGATGACGGTGCCTGCATCTTTGGCGAAGCCGATGCAGCGCTCGCGCACCTCGTACCAGACGTCCCGCAGGCGCGGCAGCCGGTAGGGCGGAAGTTCAAGAATCAGGGGCGGCCGTGAGCCAGGAAGCAGTGTCTTCCGCAGCAGCCAAGCCATCGCGAGCGCGCCGGCTGTTCCGAGAAAGTAGAGGAGAAAGAGGCCCAGCGCAGCCTGGTTGAACACGCCGCCGATGGCGGGTCGATCGGAGAAGAAGGTCGCAAGCAGCAGCGCGTAGACGGGGAGCCTCGCGCTGCAGGTCATGAGCGGCGCGACAAGGATGGTGATGAAGCGGTCGTTCTCCCGCTCGATGGTTCGCGTGGAGGCGATGCCCGGGATGGCGCAGGCGAAGCTCGAGAGCAGCGGCACAAACGACTTCCCGTGCAGCCCCACCCGCGCCATCACCCGGTCCATCAGGAAGGCAGCGCGCGCCAGGTACCCGCAGCCGTCGAGGAAGGCGAGCAGGGCAAAGAGGATTGCAATCTGGGGCAGGAAGACCACCACCGAACCCACGCCGGCCACGATGCCATTCACGAGCAGGTCGTTCAGCGGCCCCTGCGGCAGCGCTCCGCCGAGCCATCTGCCAAGCGCTCCGAAGGCCTGTTCGATGCGCGAGATAAGCGGGTCTGCGCCAACGAACATGAGCTGAAAGAGCAGCCCCATCGTCGCAAGGAAGAGGAGCGGCCCTGCAACCGGGTGGGTGACGAACCGGTCGATGCGATCACTGCGGGACTCAGCCGTTGCGGGCAGGTCGAGCAGCGGCGCCACCTTGCTGTCAATCCAAGCGTAGCGCGCCTCGATGGCGGCGCGTGCCATCTGGTCCCGCGCTGGCACGCCGGGCTCGCCAACGAAGTAGCGCTCAGCGAGTGCATCGAGCTCCGAGCGGAGCGTTGCAGAGGCCGGCGCCAGCTCGCCCGCATCGACCTGTGAGGAGAGCCACCATCCGAGCGTCCCATCGGCGCCGCGACGCTCCGACCCAGCTGCCGCTGCGAGCCTGTCCGCGAGGTCGCGAAAGCTAGCCTCGAGCGGCGCATCGGGCCAGATCCAGCGTCGCTCAGCGCCCGGCGCAGCCAGCGCCTGCACCAACGCATCGGCGAGCCGCTTGGGCGTCGCCGGGTCGTCGCGTCGTGCATCGACGACGGGCACACCGAGCACCTCAGCGAGCCGCTGGAGCTCGAGCGTCCCGCCCTGCGCCGCGAGGCGGTCGGTCATGCTCAGAGCCACAACGGTGGGTCGACCGAGTTCGAGGAGCTGGAGCGCGTAGAAGAGGTTGCGCTCCAGGTTCATCACATCGACGACGACGATGAGCGCCTGCGGTGCTTCGCTCCCAGGCGCGCCGTCGGAGAGGACTCGGTAGCTGACAGCCTCTTCCGGAGAGTGCGCATGCAGCGAGTAGGCGCCTGGTAGGTCGAGCAATTCAACGCGGGCCATGCCATCAGGGAAGAGCGAGCGGTCGTGCCAGTCGCCCCGTTTGGCCTCGGTGGTGATGCCCGGGTAGTTTCCCGTCTTCTCGCGCCCGTGGGTGAGGGTGTTGAAGAGGGTCGACTTGCCGGCGTTGGGGTTGCCGGCGACCGCTACGCGCAGCATTTGGTCCTGCATCGGCCCTCCTCGGCGCGCGTCGGCCTCAGCCAACGAGCACGGCGTGGGCGAGTTCGGACGAGAGGGTCACGCGCCCATGCCGGAGCCGGATGAGCGAGGGCGTGCCGCGGAGGAGGACCTCGACGAGGGTGCCTCGCGTGAAGCCCATCTCCATGAGCCGCTGGCAAGATTCAGCGCAGCCACGGAGGTCGGTGACGCGTGCGATGCGGCCTGCGGGGAGCTGAGCGAGCGTGGGATGCATGATGACCTCCGAACCGAGTTTCGGTTACGAGGAGGTTGGTAGCAATATTGAAAATCAATTTCAAGACGGCGGAGAGCAGGCTGCAGAGGCCGGCGACCGCCGTGCAGGTTCGCTCAGGCTTCGCGGAAGACGATACGACCGCGGGTGAGGTCGTAGGGGCTGAGCTCCATCTTCACGGTATCGCCAGGGAGAATGCGGATGAAGTGGCGCCGCATCTTGCCGGACACATGGGCGAGCACCTCGTGACCGTTTTCGAGCTCGACGAGGAACATGGCGTTCTTGAGCGGCTCTTTGACGATTCCGCTAACCTCAATGGACTCTTCTTTCGGCATTTTCACTCTTGTGTTTGCGAGGGCTCACTGCCCGAGCGGTGGCCGCTTATGCTTGATGCACTGGCGGAAGTCAACGCAGCGGCGCCTGAGCGCTCGCTCCGCGGGGTGCGCGTGCGACTCAGCCCTTGCCCTTGGGAGCCTTGGCTGCGGCGGTCTTGGACGGCGCCTTTGCAGCGATGGTCTTCTTGGCGGGCACCTTCTTGGCGGCTGGCTTGGCGGCAGAAACCTTTGCGGCTGGCTTGGCTACGGCCCTTGCCTTGGGCGCACCGCGGCGACCTGCCTTTGCGGAGGGCGGGCGTGACGCCTTGTCTGCGAGCAGCGCCAGCGCCTCATCCAGCGTGAGGTCGTCGGAGTTGCTGCCCTTGGGGAGCGTGGCGTTGATGTCGCCATGCTTCACGTAGCGGCCATACTTGCCCTCGAAGATGCCGATCTCTGTGTTGTCGGTGGGGTGTTGGCCCACAACACGGATGGCAGCGGCAGATGCGCGGCCACCCTTGGCGCTCTTGGCAACGAAGAGCTCGAGTGCCCGTGTGAGGCCCACCGTGAACACATCGTCGGAGTCGGTAAGCGATGCGAAGACCCGCTCGTGCTCCACATAGGGGCCGAACCGGCCAATGGCTGCGGTGATCGGCTTGCCGGTGTCGGGGTGGGTTCCCACCTCGCGCGGCAGCCGGAGCAGCTCGACGGCCTCCTCGAAGGTGAGGCTCTCGGGCACCTTGCCCTTGGGCAGGCTTGCCCGCTTGGGCTTATCGGCGTCCTTCTCGTCGCTCGTTTCGCCGAGCTGCACGTAGGCGCCGAATCGGCCGTTAAGCAGGTAGATCGGGAGCCCGCTGTCGGGGTGCATGCCCATTGCGGAGGTGCTGGCGGCGCTGCGGTCGATGAGCTGCTTGAGCCACTCCTCCGTCACCTCGCTCGGCGCGGTGTCGGGCGGCAGGCTTGCCCGCAGGGGCGTCTCGTCGTTGATTGCAGGCGCCTCGGTGTAGAGGCCGAACTTGCCCACGCGGATGGCGAAGTGGCCGAACTTGGCGTGCTCGATGGTGCAGATGGCCTTGGGGTCGACGCTGGTTGCCTCGCCGATGCCGACCAGGATCTGCTCGTTGTAGAAGCGCTTGAGATAGGCGGTCTTCTCGTCGCGGTCGCTGATCTCGTCGAGCTCGGCCTCCATCTTGGCCGTGAAATCGAGGTCGACCATCTTGCTCATCGTCCGCTCGAGCAGGGCTGTGACCGCAAAGGCGGTGAAGGTGGGGACAAGCTGCTTGGCCTTGATGAAGCTGTAGCCGCGGTCGAGGATGGTCTTGATGATCGAGGCGTAGGTCGAGGGACGGCCGATGCCATCCTTCTCGAGCGCCTTGACCAGCGTGGCCTCGGTGAAGCGAGCAGGCGGCCGCGTCTCATGGCCGAGCGGCAGAATCTCGCGGTTGATCGGGGCGTCGCCCACCGTCATCTCAGGCAGGAGTTTGTCCTGGTCGTCGAGCGCTGCATCCGGGTCGTCGGTGCCCTCCACGTAGGCGCGGAGGAAGCCAGGGAAGAGGACGACGCGGCCGGAGGTCTTGAAGATGGCCTCGCGGCCGTCGGAGGCCCGGATGGCGAGCTCCACGTTGGTGAAGGCGATGATCGCGTCGGCCATCTGCGTCGCGACTGCACGCTTCCAGATAAGGTCGTAGAGGCGTGCCTCGTCGCCCGAGAGCCGGAGCTCTTCTGCCGTCGCCATGCGGGTGCCAGCGGGCCTGATGGCCTCATGCGCCTCCTGGGCTCCCTTGGCCTTGGTGTCGAACTGCTTGGGCTTGGGTGAGAGATACTTGTCGCCGTACCGGTCCACGATGGTGGCCCGGATCGCGCCGACCGCCTGCTCGGAGAGGTTGGTCGAGTCGGTACGCATGTAGGTGATGTGACCGTTCTCGTAGAGCTTCTGCGCGGTCGACATCGAGCTCGCCGCAGACATGCCAAGCTTGCGGTTGGCCTCCTGCTGCATCGTGCTGGTGGTGAAGGGGGCGTAGGGCGAGTTCTTCGCCTCGCGCCGCTCCACACTCTTCACGGCGACAGGTGCCCCCTTGAGTGCCGCAGCGAGCGCCTTTGCTGCTGTACCATCGAGGAGCAGGGCGGTCTTCGCAGAGAGCAGGCCCGTCTTCTCGTCGAAGTCCTTGCCCGACGCGACCCGCTTGCCATCGACGGAGTGAATGTCGGCATCGAAGCCAATCTTACCGTGCTCAAGCTTCGCCTTGAGGTCCCAGTAGGAGGCCATCTTGAAGTCGAGCCGCTCACGCTCTCGCATGACGAGGAGGCGAACGGCAACGCTCTGCACACGGCCGGCAGACTTGGCGGTCTTGCCAATCTTGCGCCACAGAATCGGCGACACCTCGAAGCCGGCGAGCCGATCGAGGATGCGCCGCGTCTCCTGTGCGTTGACCCGCTTCATGTCGAGCTGACGCGTGTTGGTGAGGGCGCTCCGGATGGCCTCCTTCGTGATCTCGTGGAAGACCATTCGCTTGACCGGAACCTTGGGCTCAAGCTCGTCGAACAGGTGCCACCCGATGGCCTCTCCCTCGCGGTCTTCGTCTGTCGCGATGTAGAGTTCCGAGGCGTCTTTGAGCGCGGCCTTGAGCTCGGCCATCTTCTTCTTCTTTTCGGCCGGCACGAGGTAGAGCGCGTCCATCGTCTCGATATCGACGCCGGTCTTCGCATATCCCGTCTTCTTGTACTTCTCCGGCATCTCCTTCGGTTCGGGGATGTCGCGGATGTGCCCCTGGGAAGCCTCAACGCGATAGCCGCTGCCAAGGATTGCTCCGATGATGCGCGCTTTCGCTGGGGACTCCACAATCACAAGGGCAGTCTTGGCTACGGACATCAGACACTCCGAAGAAGGGCGGGCAGGGTGCTAGGGATGCGGATAGGTAGTCAAGAAACCCTCATTTGCAAGCGGAGTTGAGGCCTCACGCGGGGGCACGCGAGCCTGCATAATGCACGCTCGCACGAGCATCCGCGCACGCGGGCAGACACCTCTGCGCACCCCCGCGCCTCACGCGTGCGAGGCGCTTCAGAAGCCGGCGTCGGCGAGCCGGCGCAGCTCGCTCAGGTAGAAGGCCCGGTGGTCGAAGGGGTCGTTTCTAGGCGAGCCATCGGCAATCTGTCCGACCTCATCCATGTGGTCGGCGGAGAGCCTGCCGAGCAGTTCGCCCCAGACCATCGAGTCGGTGGGCACGAAGCCGTCGTTGTCGCCGACGCGGACCGTGAGAGAGGTCTGGAAGAGCCCGAGAATCGCGTCAGCGATCTCTCCGTTCATCTCCCGCTGGCAGGCCAACTGGAGGAGCCCGCAGGTGCGCGCCGACCAGGAGAAGTACTTCACCTCCGCGCGATCAGGGTAGGCGGGATTGAAGGTGCCATCGAGGTAGTCGGGGCCGAAGTCCTGTACGGAGGCAATGTCGGCGACCGGGAGTGGCGTGCCGTGGTGAGGCGTCGCGACTGTCGTCAGCGTGGCGACCCGCTCGGCGTATCCCAGACCGGAGATAACAACCCGCGCATCCATGCCGCCCTGGCTATGTGCGATCATGTTGACCTTGCGCGCGCCTGTCTCGACCAAGAGTGCGTCGAGCTGTTCTGCCAGCTGCTCGCCGCGAATCTCCGACCAGTTAAATGCGTCGGTCGTCGGCGTGCGGACCTCGAACCCTGCCGCACGGAGCCGGTCGGGCACATCGTGGAAGTAGTCGAGCAGGCTGAAGTAGGTGTCGGTGCCGAAGTAGCCGTGCACGAGCATCACGGGGAACCGTGTCGCGGCGAGGTCGCAGCCCTCCACACAGGTTACCGTGACCTTTGCCGTCTGAGATGCGTCGAGGTCGTCGCGCTCCACCACCACGACCACCTCGCCGGAGAAGGCGGGTCGTACGAGGAACGCGAGCGCCGAAGCGGAGCCGGCGAAGTCGGTGGAGGCGAGTGGGGGCGGCGCATCGCCCGCCGCAGCCGTGGCGAAGAAGGCAGGGCCGTAGGCAAAGAGCCGTGCATCTGCCGGCAGGTCTGCGACCTCGATTCGCCAGGTGGTGCCGCTCGACAGCACCGCCGCGAAGGCCGCAGCAGCACATCGCGGCAGTGGCAGCGGAGCATCGATCATGCCGACGACGAGGTCGGCGCCGAAACTTACCGGGCGTCGGCCGAGCCCGCAGGACGGGGGTGCGGTATCGGGTTCCGCGGAGCCCTCTGCATCGGGGTCGGCGTCGGTGTCTGACGAGCCGAGCAGCTCGCCGGTGTCGGCAGCGGGCGTTGTGTCGATGGCCTCTGTATCCGCGACCGCGTCTGGGCCGGAGCCCTCTCCCGAACCGGAGCCGCTGCCCGCGGCGGAGCCCTCGGCGGCCGCGCTGCTTGTCGTGCCTGAGCAGGCCGCGCTCAGAGGCACCAGCAAGGCGAGCAGAAGGAGTTTGCGCAGCGTGGGCATTGTAAGTGTGCCAGCAGGGAGACAGAGCCCGACTACGGGCAAAGCGTAGCTGCTTCAAGCGGCAGAAAGGCGATGGGCGGCGCGGGTGGAATGGCACGACCGAGCTCCTGGCCTGCGCTGTTGATCAGCACGACCGCAGCCGAGAGGCTCGGGCGGTTAGCAACCCAGATGGAATCCCCCTGCACCGTGATGTCGAAGAGGTTCGAGCCGCTCCACAGAGGGCCCGAAACGTTGCCGTCGCGTGCTGCGCTGAAGATGGAGCCAGCGAAGTCTGCCGAAGAGACTACCCAGAGCGTGCTGCCATCGCTGGCGGCGGCCACCTCGGTGATGTCGCCGCCGCCCTGCGCTCCTTCCCGGGTCAGCCATCCCAGCGAGGTGCCCCGCGCTAGGTCAATGGCCTCGATGCCGCCGTCGTTGCTCCGATCTCCGCTCCATTGGTAGCGGCCGGTGAGCGCTACCATGAGCCGCCCGTCGGCATGCAGCGCTGCGGCGTAGGCGTTGCACCCGGCCAGGGTGAGTGTGGCGTTTCCGCCGAAGTGGCCGACCGGCTCGAGCGTATTGGCGTCGAGTGCGAGCAGGGCGCTTCGACCGCCATCGCTGCATCCCGGATAGTTATCGAGGCGTTGGAGTACGACGAAGAGGAGGCCGCCGAACGGGATGAGCTGTGACGCCTCCGGGTTGCCGTCTGCCTCCGTCCAAGCAGCGAGCGAGCGGCGGCCTACAATCCAGTCCGCCTCCGATTCGGCGAGCAGGTTGACCTCTATCAGCTCTCCGCCTGCAACGGGGCGGCCGGCACCGTACAACGATATGACCGCACGCCCGTCCTCGGCAATCCATATGTCCGAGGGGTTGCTGCCCGTCGGCAGGGCGCGCTCCCAGACGGTGGCGAAGCCGGCTGCGGGGTCGATGCGCTGAAGGTAGGCTGCGGGGTAGCGATTGAGGACGGCTACGATGCGGTCGTTGCCGCGCAGGACTGCGTCTGTGCTGACGGAGGTCAGCGGCTCCGAAAGCCTCAGTTCGCCGCTACGGTAGCGCGCCGTGTGGAGCGCGGCGGTCTGCGAAAAGTCGCTGGTCATCACGAGGGCACAGAGCTCACGCCCGTCTCCGCTCCCGGAGCCCTCGACGGGCCCTGTGTCTGCTTCCGATGCTGGATCAAGTTCCACCTGGCAGGCGGAGGAGAAGGCGAGCACGAGCCCTGCCGCAACGAGGGAAAAGCGAGATGCGAAGGGTGCGTTCATGGCGATGCGTAGCTGACGGTGAGGTAGAGGGCGCGGCCAGGCAACGGGTGGCCGACGAAGTCTGAGGTGGCCCACGGTACAGAGGTCGTTTCGCCCGCGGAGAGTTGTTCCACCTGGCCGTGCATCCGGTCTGCAATGTTCTCGACGCGCGCCTCCACCGACAGCCCGCGAAGTGCCTCGGGAGCGAAGGCGACCCGCGCGCCGAACTCGGTAACGGTGGGGCGCGCCGAGAGGTTCGCGCCATCCACGAAGAAGGAAGATGCGGCGCGCCACGGCGCGGCGAGGGTGAGCGCTCCGACCGCCGTTTCGACCCGCTGCGACAGTTCGCCCGCGCCGGTCCAGGACGGGTGCAACGGGATCTGTTTGCCGCGCCTGACGCTGTCCTGCGTTGCGTCGACCGCGTCGGAGTAGGCTCCGGCGAAGGCGAACTCCGCGCCGCTGCTCCAGCGTAGCCACAGGCTTAACTCGTGGCCGAGCGCGAGCGTCGCTCCGATGTTCTCGGCCCGCGTTGCCTGCTGGCTGTTGGGGAGCATGACGATGAGGTTGTCGGTACTTCGAACAAAGCTGCTCCAGACCGCATCGATCTGGGTGTGGACGAAGTGCGTTGTGACCTCCAGACTGCCGTCGCTGCCGATACGCGACTCCGCTCGCAGCATCGGATTGGCCACCACATTGTCGGTCCCGCCGAACCGCTCCAGAAAGGTCGGGAGTCGCTCGGCGGAGGCCGCATTCCAACGGGCTGTGAGGGTGAAATCGGGCAGTCTGACAAGGGGCGCGCGAACCATCAGCGCGCTCGACGCCAGCGATGAACTATCCTCGTCTCCACCGGCGCTGTCTCCACTGTCAGTTACCCGATGGATGAGCAGCCAACGGCCGCCGAAGAGGTCGCCACTGAGCTCAGCGCCTACAGCGCGACTGAGCCTGCGCGCGATGCGCTCGGTTGCGCCTCCGCTGCCCCCGTCAAGCCACTCTCCGGTGAACTCCGCCTGCGTCGAGAGCCGTAGCGACGCCGGCAGTTTGATGGCGGGCTGAATCTGCGCGACCACCCGCCGGTCCGTCGATGCGCTCTGTCCTCCGAAGGCGGAGCGCTCGCCGAGCGGGTCATCGAGCTCCAGCGCGACAGCATCTCCGCCAAGGCTTGTTTGCATGCTGAAGGTATCGTGGCGCCACTCGTGACGGAGCGCTCCCAAGAGCCTGTTGTGCCGTTGGCTCAGTGCCTGGTTGGGCGCCTGCTCGTAGCCCGGGATCTGCTGGTCGAGGCCCGTCGCGAGCGCTGTGACGGCGACGGTCTGGTCGTCACCGAACCAGCGCCACGCGCCTAGCGTCGCCCACTGCGACCGTTGGTTGTTGGAGCGGTGCCCGTAGCCGTCGTCGGTCTCATTCGACGGTGTTCCGCCGTTGTCGAAGAAGCGATAGTCGCCATCAGTGGCGCGGTGGGAGGCAGAGAGCCCGAACCAGTGGTCGTCGGTCCGCAGACTGACGCCTCCTGAGAGCCGCTGTGTGGCCCACGAGCCAGCGCTCGCAGCGGCCCAGAAGCCCTCCGACTCTGTGTCGCCCGCGGTAAGTTCGATCAGCCCACCGCCGCCCATGGTGCCGGCCCCCAGCGGCGCGGCCTCGCGGTAGACGCGGGCCGATTGGACCGTATCGGGCGGTAGCAGCGACCAGTCGAAGGCTGCGGCAAAGCCGGAGGTCAGGGGCAGTCCGTCGAGCACCACCGCAACCTGCGCAGGCGCCGAACCGCGGATAGAGATAAAGCTGCTCGACCCTGGAAGTCCGGTCTCGCGAAGCCGCAGGCTGGGCATCCGCTCGAGCTCCCTGCCGAGGTCGGAGAAGGTGGTACGCGCGGTGGTGAGCGAACTTCTCGAGGCCTCCTGCCCGCTCCAGCCGAGATGGTAGGCGAAGGGTGCGCCGTCGGTACGGGTGTGGGGGATGAGCGCAGTTGGAGGAGGTGCCTGTGTCGGTGCTGGAACGCCCGACCCCTCGGCCTCTTCCTCTGCCGATACGACAGGCTCTGGCTGCACGCCCTGCGGGTCGCCCGATGCCACGGCGGCACGGAGAACGGCTGCGCAAAGCGCATCGGCAAAGAGGGGGAACAAGTCGGTGTCCTGAAGCGATGTCCCCGAACGCGAGGGAGGTCCTACACTCCGTTTTTACGGAGGATCTGGCCGGTCTTCGGACTCGAGCTCTCGGCCCCCTCGACTTCCCGGTTTCCCAGTGTCGTGGTGAGGGGGTATCGCTCACACCGCTGCGCGTCAGTTCTGGAGTCTCACCAGATTCCCGCTTGGCCCGCCCTCAGAACAGGGAAGGAACCAAATCACACGCAAGGCTACTGCCTTCGGAATGCAGGTGCAAGCCGCGCAGCAGGACGGGCGCGCAGGTTGCCTTCGCAGATGTCGGGTGGTACCTCGACAGCGTGGAACCCCTCGACCTCACACAGTTCGCATCGGCCATCGTGCTCGGAGTCGACGGCGTCTGGCGCCCGCCGGAGGTGGAGGCCATCTCCTATCCTGCCGACGGAAACGACGCCTGCTTCGCTGTCGAGGAAAACTCCTTCTGGTTCGCGCACCGCAACGCAGTCATTGCCGCGCTGATAGGGCGCTACCTGGATGAACTCGAAGGCGCACCGTTCGCCGATATCGGTGGTGGTAACGGCTTCGTGGCGCTCGCTGTCCAGGCCCTTGGCCTTCCGACATTGCTCGTGGAACCGGGACCGCAGGGCGCCGCTCGCGCCCACGCGCGCGGACTCTCCTCCGTCGTGGAAGGGACGCTCGACAGCTGCCGCTTTCGCGATGGCTGCCTCGCCGGCGCGGGGATGTTCGATGTGGTCGAGCACATTGCCGACGATGTCGGGTTCTTGCGAGAGACCCGTCGCGCGCTCCGCCCGGGCGGGCTCCTCTTCATCGCAGTACCAGCCTACCCGCTGCTCTGGTCACACGAAGACGCCGCCGCAGGTCACCAACGCCGCTACACAGCAGCCTCGATGTCGCGCCTGATCGAAGATGCCGGCTTCGAGAAGCGCTACCTCGGCCACTTCTTCCGCCCCCTGCCGCCCCTTATTGGCCTGTTGCGCGCGCTACCCTATCGTATGGGGCTCGCACCTGCCGCCCCGACCGCAGCGTCTGTAGCGCGCGACCACAAGCCCGGCCTCGCAGACCGCGCCATCCGAGCGATGCTCACCGGCGAAGTCGCAGCTGTTGCTCGGGGCGAAGAGCTAGCCTTTGGCGGCAGCATCTTGGTGGCGGCGCGTCGACCGCGCTGACCTCAGACCGAGCAGCGCAACGGCGAACCAGAGAGCACTCCAGGCGGAGCCGGGCCGGCTCGTATGGCAGCCACCGCTATCGCCCTTCTTGGCCTCTGCGCCTTCCGTAGCGCTTCCCTCTGCACCGCTTCCGCTCCCCTCCTCGGCGGGAACGCAGGAGGCAGGGCGGCCCATCGCAGTGCCGACCTCTTCTGGGGCGGTGATGCCGGTGCGCGCCTCGCAGCCGATGGGGCAGGCACCGCTGCCTTCGCTGCAGGTGGTCTGAACTGGCAGCGCCACCGATGCAGTCGAGACCTCGCCGTTGATGAGGGGCCCGTTGAAGTTCCAGCTGACGGTGGACGCCCGGCCGGCGGGGAGCTGCTCCAGCGGGCGCAGCTGCATGACCCGCGCGAACTGGTCGGTACCGCCCCAATGCGTGCCCCGCTTGGTGAAGGGGATGGGAGTGCCGTCATCGAGCTTCCAGTCGGGCATAACAAAATCTGCCTTCGCCGCAGCAGCAGTCACGATGGTCACCCATGAGGCGGGGTCTGCGGGGTCGAGCGAGCGCAGGAACCGACCGTCGTCGGGGTACTGAAAGAGCACCGGGTTGTCGGCGGAGTTTTGCCCCTGCACCCGCTCCCAGAGCGCGATCATGTAGCGCATGGTCGGGAGGATTTCGCTGCGGATGCTACCCGGCACATCTGCGTCGAAGTAGTGGGCGCGCGTCCAGCCGAGCTTGGCTCCGTGCTGACGCCCGAAGCCGGCCGCCACGGCGTAGCCGCTTCGGGGATTCACATAGAGCGTCTCCATCGCGTCGAGGCCGTAGCGAACGGTCTCCTCCGAGATACCCATGTTGAGCGTCTGGTAGAGTTCTAGAACCGTCTCCTTTGGATAGTACTCCGTCGGCATGAACCGAAGATGGCCGTCGATGGAGAGGAAGCCGTCGGTCGCCGGGTCAGCGATGTCCTGATTCCCGCTGTCGTGGTAGTCGACCTGGTCGAGGAAGATGGAGTCGAAGATCTCATCCTGCAGGCCGTGCGATGCGCAGCCGAGCATGAATGCGAACCGCTTCTTGGACTCGAGGGAGGTCCACGGCGGCGGGTCATTCACCCGGATCCAGGTGACGAAGTCCTGAATGAATGGCTCCCAGTGCGTGTGCTCGCCATAGGCTCGGGCCTGCGACTCCACAGAGCCCTTCGGAAAGTAGCCGGAGTCGGTGTAGGCGGAGCCGAAGATGGCAGCGTTCATCACCTCGGGATCATTCAGCATGTCGCGAAGCTCGCCGGGCGGGAGGTTCTCGATGGCCCATCCCGTCACGTGCATGTGACCCATGATGCCGTGCGAGGAGACGGCGGAGGGCATGGCAAAGGTGCCAAGCGCAAGGCCGGCGAGGAGCGCGGGGCGGAAGAGGCTTCGAACCGTTTTGAACTTCATGGGTATTCGCCTTGTGCGGGCTGGGTTGGATGCGTGGAGCGGAGATCGCAGCGTGGTCCGCTGGCCCCGTCCGAGGAGCGGCACGAGATTGTGCGACCTTGCGCCGCGAGTACGGCTGCAATGAACGATACACCCGAACCGGCTGCACCGCGAACAGGAAGCGCACGACCGACCGGAAGTGACGAAAGTTCAACAAGGCCCGACACGCCTCGGAAGAGCGTGGGAGCTGCGCCGGCCTGCTCGAGAAAGAGATCGGCTGGGGCAGGCAGCGCGACACCCGCTGTCCGCTCCACCCACCAGCCAGGGCGCGCCGCATCGGTCGCGCAGAGGCGAACGCCCGCAGTTGGCCAATCCGCCAACGCCGCGCACCCCGTCGCGGGAAGGCTGAAGGCCTCCCAGTTTGTCGGCACAGGGCGATCGGTGAGTACCGCGAGCGATTGATCGACGGTCGTCACAAGATGGAGCCCGTGCTCGCTCACAAGCCGGCTGCCGAGCCCCTCAAAGTCTTTGCCGAACAGCACCACCCAGTGGAGTTCAGGCGGAAACTTCTCGCCCTTGGAGACCCACTGCTTCACCTGCTCGGTCGTCACGATGGTGGACCGTGCGGCGGCACCCGCAGAGAGTGCGAACGGCACAGCGACCCCATCGTTGGGGGGCAGCGCCGCCACCAGGGTATTCATGGCCTCGTAGAGTGGAACACCGTCAGCGGTGAGGCGAAGGGAGCCGTCGCTGTTGATGGCCGACTCGCGCGATGCGAAGTGGCGTCCTCCGCCCGGCAGCGCGCTCGATGTCGCAAAAAGCGCGATTATGATGGCGGCCGAGGCCAGCAGCAGCGGTGCGTGGCGCGGTCGCGAGACGAGCCGTTCCAAGCCATCTACCGAGGCGATCGCCAAGCCGGGCAGGGCGAAGATCGCATAGTGAAAGTCGAGCAGGTCGGCCTGCATGCGTGACTGAATCAGCAGGAAGGCGAGGCCCGGCATGGCGACGCCCAGCCAGCGCCAGCCGAAGAGCGGAAGGAGCCCCGCGCCGAGCAGCACCGCCGCCAGAATCTCGGCCTTGTAGGCGACGACCTGCTGCAGCGGGAGCGGGCTCGCGTTGTCGAGCATCTGCGTCGCGACGCTGCTCGCGCGGGCGACGCTCTGCGGCGACACCCAGCCGCGAACGCCGAACCAGTAGAGGGCGAAGAAGGCCAGCGCAGCCGCGATCACGCCGCATCGCCGCCGCCATTCGGGGAGCAACGACCGGCCGAAGGGCGCGGTCGCCATCGCGCCGATGATGACCATGCCGAAGTCCTCGCGAACCAGGAGTGCGGCCCCCATCCATGCCAGCGCCGCGCCGTCAAAGCCCCGACGCCGCGCGCGGAGAAGCCCTGCCAGCAAGAGCGGAAGTCCGAGCATGTCGGGGCGCAGGTCGAAGAGGAACGGATTGATTGCCACCGGCCCCGCCATGAGCCCTGCGCAGAGCAGCGTCGATACAGCCAGCCGCCTGCCGCGGCTCGCGCGCTGGCCGAGCGCCTCCAGAAATCCGAAGTGCAACAGGCCTGCCGTCGCGCCGAGCGCCAGACTCTGTGCGAGCGTCAGGAGCAGTGCCGGATCGACCCACCTCACGAGCGGCGCCAGAAGGAAGAGCACCCAGTTACCATGCACACCGAAGAGGTGGTCGTTCACCAACGGGTTATGCCAGTCGCTCTGCGCGATGCCCCAGAGGTTTCGGATGTAGATCGCCGAGTCGAAGCTGGCGGAGAGCCCCTCGCTCGAGAGCCGCAGCAGGCGCGCGAGCAGCAGCAGCGCGGCGACGACACCGAAGGCGACAGAGGGCCACCGCTCCGACGACGCTTTCTCTGCCGGCAGTTCGCTCATCGCCCGGTCCTCCCTGCCTGTTCCGTAGCGGCCCGCCCGTAGACTGACTCGTGGCGCGCCACGAAGGTGGCCATACCGAACCGATGTTCGGCGAAGCTCCGCGCCGCCCTCCGACTCTGCTCCCCGGTCAGCTGCGAAAGGCCCTGATCGATGGCCCAGCCGAGCGCCTCCACCGTCTGGTCCCGTGCAAGCACGCCACTGCGGCCATGCTCAAAAATCTCCGCGATCCCACCTACGGGGCGACCCACGACGGGCGTACCACAGGAGAGAGCCTCCACCGCCGTGCAGGGCAGGTTGTCTTCGCGGCTCGGTAGGAGAAAGAGGTCGGCCGCCGCGTAGATCTGAGCGAGCCGCGACTTGCTCCCGATGCGCCCAAAACGGTGCGTTCGGCCGCCCAACAAGGCAAGCTCCGGCGGGAGCTTTTCCTCTCCGCCGACCAGCCAGAGCGTGAGCGTCGGGTCGTTGTCGAACCTGGGCTGCAGCGCCTTGCAGAGGTCTGCGAGCCCTTTGCGAGGGTCGCTCAACTGCGCCGCAACAAAAAGCAGAATCCGTTCCGATGGCGCTACCCCTTCCGCCGCCCGTGAAGCCGATCGGAGTTCGGGCGCGAAGGTCACGGTATCGACGCCGTTTGGGATGACCTCGACTGCTCGACCCGACCAGGCGCCCCGCTCTGCAAGCGCAGCGAAGTGAGCCGATGGCGAGATACCGACGACGCCGGCGGTCGCGCCGAATCGGCGATTGGCATCCCACGTCGCGGCCGACCGATCGAGTCCTGCGGGCTGTGCGCCGCGCCCCGTCTCGGGGCAACGCCCGCAGCCGAGCTCATACCGCGAACAGGCTCCGGGGTAGAGGCAGCCGCCCGTGAAGCCCGTGTAATCGTGGAAGGTGAAGCAGGTCGGAAGCCGCGCCGCGACAGCCTGCGCGGCGCGCAACCCGAAGGCCATCTGGTGGTCGTGAAAGTGGACCAATTCAACCCCGCGATGCGCCAGAAGCAGGAGCAGCGGCGCAGACGAGAGATCTAGGCCGAGCGTCTGGCGCAGGCCCTGCTCGCCGCGGAGTGCGGGCATGAGCACGGTGTCGCGCCCGCTCGCCGGCTCGCCCTTGCGGTAGACGCGGAGGACGCTGTGACCCGCGCCGCGGAGCCCCGCCGTCAGCTCGTCCGCAACGCGGCCCGCACCGCCGCCGGAAGCATCGCTGCGTGAGAGGATCGCAACCTTCATGAGCGGCTCCTGCCCCGCCGAGCCAGCGAGCCTGCCACCAGCCCCGGCCACCAACTCACGCCAGACCGCAGCCCGCCGATACCCAGCGTCGTCATCACGCCACGGCTCGCGCCTTCGTCCATCTCCAGCTCAAGGATACGCCGCGCAAACGCCCCATCAGGCATCAGCGTGAGTCCCTCCCACGCGCGCCTTGCGATGCGCTCCAGTAACCGGCTGCACACCTCGTCCTGCAGGGCCAGCAGCTGCCGGTAGGACGCTCCGGCGCAGTCCGCCGTGGCCAGCAACAGCGCCCGCGCCTCCTCGGCCAACGCGAGCGCTGCTTCGGTCAGAGGAGGAGGTGCATCCAGCTCCGCCGTCACGGTGCCAGCGGCGTCTCGCACGAGCCGTCGCACAGAGCCGGTCGGCTCGCGGAGCAGCAGCTCCCACAGCCGCATCACGCCGGCACTCGTGCCGAGCAGCGGCGCCCCTCTGCCCGCCGGGATGTCGAACACAAGCCCCCGCTTGGTCGCCTGCGGCGACGACGGCTCACCGCCCCGCGTGACACCCGCGTAGCGGCCGTGCACCTCACATTCGGGCAGTACCGCAGCGAGCGCATCTTGGATGGTCCCAGCCCAACCCAGGTCGACCACCAGCAGCTTGCGGCGCTCGCCGATCAAGGGTCCTATGTAATCTTGGAGAAGGGCTCGCTGCTCCTGCCGCAGCGCCTCATACTCCGCGCCGTTGCGCCGGAGCACCTCTTGCCATGCTACGATGGTTGCTTCGCTCAGCGGCGCATCTGCATCGCTGCCAAGCTCCGAGAGCCAGCGCTCGGCAACACCGTCGGGAAGTTCAAACCCTGCTACGAACGCCCGCATCGACCGCTTCCCGATCTTGCCCGACAGTGTCACACGCAAGAGAAGGTTGCCGGGATGGGCCAGCAGGACCGACCGCCGAGACAGGCGCAGGTAGTGCCGCTGCCCAGGCGCTGGGTGCAGCGCGTCGCAGGCTACCAAGATCGGCTCTGCGTCCCGCGCGAGAAAGAGCGTCGCCTCGGACCCGAGCTGCCGCTCCTGCTGGCAGACCCAGGCGGCGGTCGCGAGCACGAAGTGGGCTGCATCTCCGGCCAGCGGCTCCTGCGGCCGAGTCGCCGGCGCAATATGTCGCAGCACCGTCCGGGCCGCCGCGTCAAACTCGCCGTCTGGATCGGTCAGAGGCAGGTGTGCTGCACGCCAGCCTGCTTGGAGCGGCCGCACGAAGTCCGACTTCAGGTTGTCACCGAGGTGCAGGCCGCGCAGCCCCTCGAGTCCCATCCGCGCCTCGACCTCGGAGAAGATGGTCCCGCGCCGCTTCGACCGCTGCCACTCCGACGAGGCCACCACCTCCAGTCCGAAGATTCCGTGCGCTTCGAGCAGCGCCCCGATCAGTTCTGCGGTCAGGGTCGTATCGCTCAGAACGAAGTGGCGTCTGCCGAGTCGTCGCGCTTCAAGCAGCAGCGCAAGTCCCGTCGGACGGACCACCGTCCCCGCGATCTCCGCAGCCAGCTCGCACCGGCAGCCAGCCGCGCGGACCGTTGCGTTATCGACGCCCATGGCGATCGCCAGCGCCTCATACCAGTCGGCGATGCTCCACTCCGCCTCCGACTGCGGGTAGCCAGCCTCGCGCGAAATCGTCCATGCTCGTCGGTGGCTGAGAACCTCTACGCTCGTCCAATGCGACAGCCCCAACGCGACGAGGCCCTCCGCCGCCTCTGCCGCAACTTCGTCGGGCCCCTTCACCCGTCGAAGCAGCGTGTCGAAGAGGTCGAAGCTCACCCACGCTGCAGATGCCAGAGCGCGACGGGCCATGTCGAATCGAAAGGCGTACAAGCAGACATCCCGGGTGGTGCGGCGGCCAATCGGGCGCACTGTCGCGACCGCCAAGCCTCCGCTTTCTCTTATCCCTTTCGCTGCCTTTCCGCTACGACACGCAACACCGTAGTCGCCCCGTCGGCTCGTCACTCGTCTCGTCCGCGCCGGTTCCATGCAGTCTTCACGCATTCCGCTTCTGGCCGGCATTCTCGCCGCCTTCCTCGCGGTGCTGACCTTTCAGTCAGCGCTCGATGCCGGACTTGCCTTCGACGACCTCATCTTCTGGCGAGATACCTCCTGCTGGCGGGTCGACACCTGGGGCGAAATCCTCTCGCTCCCAAACATCAACGCCTGCTCCTACCGGCCCGTCCGCTACATGTCCCTCGCCGTCGACTATCGCATCTGGGGACGCGAGATCTACGGATACCACCTCACCAACCTGCTCCTCCACGGCCTCACCACCTTCCTCGTCTACAACCTCATCCGCCGTGTCATCCGCGACCCGCGAGCCGCCGCCATCGGCACCATCCTCTGGGCCATTCACCCCGTCCACACCGACACCGTCACCTACATGTCCGGGCGGCGAGATCTCCTCGTTACCCTCTTCTACGTCGCAGCGTTGCTCGCGGCACCGCAGCCCTCGCAGGGCACCGCGCGAAAGTGGTTCGGTGGGCTCGTCGCTGCCTGCTGTTTCCTGCTCGGCATGTTCAGCAAGGAGATGGCGGCGACCGTACCAGCAACCCTCCTGCTCATGGTCGCGCTCGCCCCGATGATGACCGCAGCCAGCAACGGAATCGCCTTTCCAAGCCCTTGGCGGCCCATCCTCTCCGCGGTCTACCGCTTCTTCATCCCCATCGTCATCGTTACCGGCGCAAGCATCATCTTTGTCCTCTGGGCCGTGAAGGTGGGCCACGTCACCCAGATCTCCCAGAACATCCGAGGCAATAGCCTTCACACCCATGTTGCGACCGTGATGGCTGCCTATGGTCGCTATGCGGAGCTCATCGTCTACCCCGCGCGACTCGTCGGTGACTACAGCGCCTTCCCCAACGCGACTGGCTTCTCAGACCCACGCGCAATTCTCGGCTCCGCCTTTGTTGGCCTCGTCTGGCTGGGCGGACTCCTCGCCGTCTCCCGCGCGCCCATCGTCGCCTTCGGACTGCTCTTCTTCGGCGTGACCATGCTCCCGGTCAGCCACATCATTCCCCACCACGAACTGCTCGCGGAGCACTACCTCTACCTGCCACTGATCGGGCTCGCCCTCATCGTAGCCCGCGGCCTCGAACTCGCCTTTGCGGCAACCCCTCGGCGAGCCCTCATCGCCCTGACCATCTCGGCGCTCGTGGCGGGTGGCTACGGCGCCCGCGTGCAGGCCCGCAATAAGGATTTTGCCGACCCTGTCGCCTTCGCCGCCCGCGTTCTCGAAGCCTTTCCCACCTCGCAGCGCGCCCGCCTGCAACTGGCGATGGAGTACCGAAGCCGCAACCAGCTCGATGAGGCCATCCGCGTGCTTGGCCAGGTGCTGAGCCTCGCCAAGTCGGGCGAAGACAGCTTCTATGTCGCCCACATGAACCTCGCCAACAGCTATGCGCTGCTCAAGAAGTTCGACCTCGCAGAAGAGCATCTCCGCCAGATCCTCAAGCCCTTCCCGAACCATCCCGAGGCCCTCCGCGTCCTCGCGCTGATCCGCGTCGAGCAGGGACGCGGCGAGGAGGTCGTCGACATCCTCAAACATCTCTGCACCGTCCCTGGTCTCGGTGCCCAGGTCCCGCTCGATACTGCGATCACGCTCATCCGGCTCGGCCGTTACGCCGAAGCCGAAACCTTCGCCGAACAGGCGCTCTCGCGCGATGCCGAAAACAACTACGCGCTCTTCCAGTCCGGCATCATCGCGATGCGGCTCGGAAACCTGCCCAAGGCCAAGGCCCGCTTCGAGCGGGTCCTCTTCTTCAACCCTACCGACGCCGTCGCGATGATTCGCCTCGCCTACGTCGAAGGCAAAATGGGTCGCGTTCAGGTCGCAAACGCGCTTGCCCAAGAGGCGCTGCGGCTCCGTCCGGAACTTGCGCAGAAGAACCACCCCGACATGGAGGTCGAGGTCGCTCGCCCCGAGGGCAGCGGCGCCGTAGCACCGGCGAAGCAGCCTCCCGCAGCGCCTCCCGCGCCATCCCCCGCCGTCAAACGCAAGCCGGTGAAGCGGCGCGCTCCCTAGCGCGAGCGCCGACTCCGGATCACGGCCAATTCGGCACCCGCGCGCACAAAATCGCCCACGCGTACGCTGCTCCCCTTCACATCCTGCCAGGCGAGCAGCGGCACCTCGACCAGATAGGCCGTTGCCCGCCGCCCCGTCGTCCGCAACCAGCCCGCGTCGAGGCGTTGCAGCAGCTCCACGTCGAAGATCCAGCGGCTCCCGAACGGTTCCTGCAGCGCGCCGCGGAGGGTCTCGTCTGCGAGAAAAATCTTCGCGCCGCACTGCGTGTCGTAGACGGGCAGGTCGAGCGTCACCGAGGCCGCCGTAGCGAAGATCCGCCCGAGCAGATGGCGGACCGGGTTGCGGTCAATCTCTCTGCCAAGCAGCCGCACACGCGACCCAATCAACGCCCGCGCGCCATCATGCCGCGAGGCTGCAGCCGAAAATTCCGTCAGCGCGCCGAGCGGCGTCGCGAGGTCGGCGTCCCAGAATCCAACCCAGGCCGCTCCACCGTCCATCGCAGCCTGCAGACCACGGCGAACCGCCTCCGCCTTCCCCCGATTCTGCGCCAGCGACAGCGTCCGGACCCGCCCCGCAGAGATGGACGCGAAGGCCTCGATCACCGACGCTGTCGCGTCGCTGCTCCCGTCGTTCACCAGCAGCAGCTGCAGCCCCGGAAAGCGCGCGAGCGCCTCCGAAAACTTGGCCGCGTCGAACCGCTTCGCCTCGTTGTAGCAGGGCACAACGAGCGTCAACGCCTCGAGCATCGCCGGCTTCAAGGATTCTTCCGCAGCAAAGCCACCAGGCTCACGCCCCGCGCGTAGGCGGGCTCACCCGTGTCGATGGCCGCGACCAGCGCACGGCGCTCCCCCGCGAAGAGCCGCGTGAGCAGGCCATTCGCGGCCTCGGGAGGCATCGACAGATCGGTGCCGGCGGCGCCGGACGACCTCCCGCGAAGCCGATTCAACCGTCGTATCGCAGACACAACCGGATGCAGCAGCGCATTGAAGTGGCTCAGCAGGCGCACCTCCACAGGCCGGCCGCTCCACTCCCAGCGCAGCATCTCCGCGTCATACCGGCGATAGTGTCCAAAGTGCTCATCGTGCCCGCTCCAGATGCTCATGTCGGCAGGCACCGTGATGAGTAGATGGGCGCCCGGCTTCATCGCCATGATGACCGCGCCCAGCGCCTCTCTCGACCGCTCAATGTGCTCCAACACATCGAGCATCAGCACCACCTCGGCCCGGCCGAGTGCTGCAGGAAGAGGCTCGCCAGGCTGCCAGACCGTAAAACTATGCTCCGGAAAGCGCTGCTGCGCGGCAGCTATCCCCGCTTCGTCCGGGTCCACTCCCGCACACCGGTAGCCGCCACCAATCGCGGCCAGCGTACCACCCGTACCGCAGCCGAATTCGAACATCTCGGCTCCGGCGACGGGAACGCCGAGCCGCTCCACGATGGCCCGCAGCACGCGTTGGCGGCCCACAAACCACCAGTGGCGCGATTCCAACGCAGCATGCAGCTCAAATTGTTCGCGTTGCAACGGTGCCTCCAGACGACAACTTCTCCTGGTTCGGCTAGCAGGGGCAGCAGCCAAACTCCACCCACGCCGCGGCATTGGGCTTGCGAAACACCGCAGCCACTCGGTAGCAGCACCCTGTCTCTCTGACGCAGGAAACATGGAAGGAAACACGCCTCAGCCCGCTCCTAGGCTGGCCTCCTTTGGTGGCCTCTGGGTGCTGCTCGTCGCAGGACTGCTGCTGGGGCTCGTCACCACCTGGCGCATCACAGGCGACCCCGATGCCTTCTGGCACCTCGCATCGGGGAGGCTCTCCGCCGCGACCGGCTCCACGCTCCCTACGGACACCTTCTCTTTCTCCCACTTCGGGCAGCCTTGGCGCGTAAAGGACCTCGGCGGTGACCTCCTCCTCTGGGGGGCCTTCGCCGTCGCCAGCTACGCAGGCGTTGCCCTCCTCGGCGCGCTCTTCTTCCTCCCGTTGCCGGCCGCGCTCCAGTCGCTCGCGCCGCGCCGCAGTGCCGTTGTGCCGGTACTGCTCTCTGCGGCCTACCTTGCTGCCGTCTCCATGAGCGCCACACCGCGGCCTCGCCTCTTCACCCTCGCGCTCTTTCCGCTCGCGCTGGTGCTCATCGAGCAGGCACGCGCCGCCGCGCAGCGCCGCGCCGCCAGCCGTGAACTCGCCATCTGGTTCGGGGCCGCCGCGATGCTCGTGGTCACCTGGCTCCAGCTCCACCGCGGTGGTCTTGCCATCGCTCCGCTCCTCGTCGGGCTGTTCCTCTATCTCGCGACTGCACGCCTCCTCGCGCGCTGGAGCACAGCGCGTCTGATCTTCGGGCCACCCCCCGATCGCCGCGGGCTCTTCGCTGCGGCACTCCTCACCCTCGCGCCCCTCGTCGCAGCCCTGCTGCACCCTGCGGGCATGGCGCTCCTCACCTCCACCTTCGGTGTCATGAACACCGAAATCTACCGGCAGCACGTCTCCGAATTTCAGCCCATCTCGCTGCACGATGCCTGGCAGCACTTCCCGGTGCTTGTCCTCCTTGCGGTGGCGGCGCTCTGCTCTGCGGCGGTCGCGTTGCGCCGGCTCGCGCAGGGAGACGCTGCCTTCTCGGGCATCGCCTGGCCGGCAGCTGTCCTCCTGCTTTTCCTTGCGCAGGCGCCTGGGTCTGTCCGCTGGCTCCCCTATCTTGCGGCCGCGGCGCTCCTGCTCCTTGTCTGGTTCGCCGAGCGTCGCCCGCTCCCTATGCCGGCGTTGCGGCGCTCTCTGGCGCTTCCCTCCGCCGCTGCGATGGGTGCCGCACTCATTCACCTCGCCTCTCCACACCAACTCGGTGTGGGTGAATCACCGCAGATGCCGGCAGCCGCCATCGCCTTTGCGCGTGACCATCAACTCGGGCCTCGCGTCCACAACGCCTTTCACTTCGGCGGCTACCTCATCTGGGCGGGCGCCCCAGGATTCCAGACGCTTGTCGATGGCCGCAACGACATGGTCTTCGGTGCAAAATTCTTCCTCGAATGCGTGACCGCTGAAGACGACTCGACCCTCTTCCGCGACCTCGAGCAACGGCTCCCGAGCGACTGGATCTTGGCGGCCAACCCCGGCGTGAGCCCCGCCTTCGGCTTCCTCGACCGCGACCCCGACTTCATCCCCCTCTTCTGGTCAGAACCGGCCACCATCTACGCCCGCCGTGGCCGCTACCCGGCGCTCGAAGAGAAGGCGCTCCGCTTCATCCGTCCCTCCGACCCCGTTGCTTCGCTTGGTGCTGCGCTGCGAGCTGCCGCAGGCGATCCCAAACAGCTCGCCGCCATCGAAGACGAACTCGTGCGCATGCATGGTGCGTCACCCGATGGCGTGCAGAGCAACAGCCTCCTCGTCCTCTTCTACGGCTCTCTCGGCCCCGCCGCTGTAGAGCAGCGAGACGCCTACTGGAGCCAGCTCCGCCGGCGCGCCCCCGACCATCCTGCGGTCCGCGAACTGGCCCGCCGCCTCAACCTCGGCCTCGACTAGGGCTCGACCCCGAGCGTCACCACCTGCTCTCGGCCCACGCCCTGTTCCCACTCCACCTGATAGAGGGAATGCGCAGCAGCCTCCTTCGACGCGTCGAGCGTCACCATCAGCTGCGTGACACCTGCCGGTAGCCCGTCGAACCGAACTTCGGCCATCCCGTCGGCTGGGATCTGCCCCGGCGGGCGTGTCATGCCGGCGAACCAGCCGATTGATCCAGTGTAGCCCAACCTGATCGAGACGGCTCGCGTGACGGCGTCAGCGGGAATCCGGAATCGAACCCGCGCCGAACCAGGATGGGATCTGAACTGCGCAGGCGCGACCGGCCCGAATCCTCGCGCAGCGAACTGCGCCAGCATGGCCTCATCCGCCCCCACCAGCAGCGTCCGCCCGAATCGCACGCCCTGCGTTGCGACGCGATCCACAAACCGCCGCCGCGCAGCCTCGCAGGCCTTTGCACCGTCGCAGGCCAACGAACGCGCGAAGAAGGCCGGTGGAGCCGGCGGCGTCTGCACGCCGGCAACGCCATACACAGCATGAATCGCAGGGTTGCTGACCCACATCTCCGGTAGCGCGCCGCCATCCCACAAGGCGTAGTAGGCCGCGTTCTGCAGCGGAGAAACATAGGGGTTCTTCGATGAGCGACCGGCCGAAACGACAGCAGGCATTACCAAGCCCGGCCCGGTGCGACCGAGCCGCGTTGCCTCAATGCGCACCTCTTCGCCCATCGCTGTTGCCCCCACCAGATTGGCGCCGAGGAAGACCGCGATGAGCCCGCTGTAGGCCGGCAGAAAGAACCGCCACCTGCCGCCCCAAGCGGCGAAGGGCAGCAGCAGCGTGAAAAGCGCCGCCAGCACCCGTGGCTGCGCGTAGGCCCAGCCCGGGATGTGAAACGGAACCGCGAAGTAGAGCCCGAGCAGTGCCACGGTCGTTACGCCCACGAAGAGCCGCGTGCGTCGCCCGCCCTCCGAACGCCCACGCAGGTGCAGCAAGAACGCCGCGAAGGCCACCGTGACTGGCAGCAGTCCAAACGACGAGAAGCCACCGAACGACACATCCCACAGGTTTGTGAACTGCTCCTGCAGCGCAAGCCGCTGCACGCCGAGCCCCTCTGACACACCGTTCGTCGCCTGCGTCGCTGTCACGACCAACGTCGCCCAGATGGCGTAGAATCCGCCGGGCAGAAAGCCGATCATCGTGAGACCAACGCGCGCAAACCTGGTGCTCATCCGATCGGTCGCCAGCAGCAGCGCCAGCATCCCTGCCACCACCGCGGTCAACCCGAACGCCACTGCGTGGGCGACCGCCAAGAGCAGTCCCGCCACCATCAAACCCAGCAGATACCAAATCTTGCGCCCCGACATGGCGCGCAGCGTTGCCGCGATGGTGAGCACCCCGAGCGCCATGCCTAGCGCGAAGTTATCGAACCCCATCGCCTGCGGAAAGGCGCAGGTCAGCGCCGGCGCCAGCAGAAACCCGATGGGCCGACGCTCACCCGTTTCACGACCGCACAGCAGCATCGCTGCCAGCAGCAGGCCACCCGCGAACGTCCGCGTGAGCTTGCCCACCAGTGCCGGCTCCAGCGAAGCGAACGGGACACTCAGATAGACCGACAGCTGCGAGGTCGGCGCGAACCGCCCCTCCAGAAGCCCCTCGAACAGCCCCCGCTCACGCAAAACCCGCGCGAAGAAGGCATGCACCGGCGTGTCTTGGCCCGGCACAAAGGCCGGCACCCAGATGACCGCCAGCGCGAGCAGGCAGAGCAACACAGCCACCGGCCAGTACCAGACCGCGTGCGGCTCAAACGGATTCTCCCGCGGCGCAACCTCTTCGTCAGCCTCGTCGTCTGCCCGGGCTGCTCCCGACCTCTCGACGACAACCTTCACGCGCTGGTCCTCTCACCGAGCTGGTAGAAGAGATGGCTGAAGATCGTTCGCACAGGCGTCGGGATCTCACTCTCTTCAATCTTCGCCAGCCGCTGCACCAGCTTCGGCACCTCGCCGCCCGCGTAGATGGCCTCGATGGGCGCCGTCCACTCCAGGTCCTCAACCCGATCGCCACCCGAAAGGTGCAGACGCACATCCCGGAAGCCCGGCGGATCGGGCCACCATGGCATGTCGAGGTGGCCGAACTCTGCAGGATGCAGGCCGCGACCGCGGTAGACATCGCGCACCCGGTTGGGGAAGAAGTAGGCCGTCTCACCATGCGTCCACGGCAGCCGGAAGGCGGCGTGCAACAGCTTGTGCCACGGATAGCCCCAGTTGAAACCGTTGCAGTGCACCGTCAAAACATGCCGGTTCGACAGCCGCGCCATCTCACCGATGATGTCACCGAAGTCGGGGCGGAAACCCACCGAGACGAAGTTCCAGACCAGGTCGAACGACCGATCCGGCAGCCCTGTGGCAGCGGGCGTCCCCTCATAGACAGCAGTCACCTTGTCGATGAGCCCAAGCCGGCGCCACACCTCGAGCCCCTGCTCCTCAGGGCGATACAGCGTCACATGCACCCCTGCCCGCGCAAGCGCCAGACTGTAGATGCTCGGCATCGCCTTCGCCCCGTCGGCCGGAAGTTCCAACGCCGTCTTGATCCCCCGCTCGCGCACCAGCCGCGTCAGCAGCGCGTCCAGCCGGAGCCGGTCATAGGTGATGCCAAGCGGCTCCGTCTCGCGCTGTCGCGCAGCGCCATCATGCTTCGTCTGGCTCATATCATCCCTCGCTGCCGATAGTACCGGTAGGTCGCACCCAGCATCTCTTCGACGCTCTGGTGTTTCGGCGCATAGCCGAGTTCGCGCTCCGCGCGCGAAATGTCTATCTGGCGGTCGGCCAGAAACAGGTCGATGCGCTCATCGGTGATGGGCACATTCCAGTCCGGCAGGAACCTGCCGGCCTGCTTAAAGGCGCGCGCTGCAAGTCGCGCCGCGGCCACCGGAATGGCGACGTGGGTCCGCGGGCCACCTGTCAGCGACTGCGCTACCTCCAGGATCTCGCGCATGGTGTGGCGGCCACCGGAGGTCACCAGATAGATGCCGCCGCCCGTGCCACGCTCGGTCGCCAGCAGCAGCGCCTGCACCACATCATCCACATCGATGAGCGGCTTCTGGATATCCAGATTGTTGCCCAGGAAGGGAAAGAGGCCAGCCTTCACCAGCTTGAACATCTTGAGCAGTTCGCTCCGCTCTTTGCCCGGACCGGCGATGACGCAGGTGCGGACGATGACCACATTGAGGCCCCGCTCCGCCCGCTCGAGCAGCAGCAGCTCCGCCGCCCGCTTCGACCGCTGGTAGGGGGTCTTGGGCTGGCAGGGGCTGTCTGGCCCGACCACCGCGGTCTGCGGCGCGCCCATCGCCGCGGTGCTCGAGACCTGCACAAAGCGCAGCCCGGGTACCTTCATCACCTCGTCGGCAAGGTTCGCAGTCCCCTCGGCGTTCACCGCCATGAAGGCCGCGTCGGCCGCGCGGCCAGCGTCAAAGGTCGAGGCAACCGCACAGGCGCAGTGCACCACTGCCGTCACACCTTCGCACGAACCGCGGAGCGAGGCCGCATCCGTCACATCGCCCGTGTGGACCTCGTCGTAGAGGCCGGCGATTGGACCCAGATTCGAGGTGGGGCGTGCCAGCACCCGTACGATCCAGCCCGCGGCCTTCGCAGCCGCCACGACATGCCGTCCCAGAAAGCCGGTCGCACCCGTCACGAGAAGACGCTTCGCCGCTGGCTTAGAGATTGGCGCAGCCTTCGGAGCCACCGTCGGCTTGGGCTTAGCCTTCGCGGCCGCCTTCGGCGCAGCCTTCGGAGCCACCGTCGGCTTGGGCTTAGCCTTCGCGGCCGCCTTCGGAGCCGCCTTCGGAGCCACCGTCGGCTTGGGCTTAGCCTTCGCGGCCGCCTTCGGTGCGGCCTTTGCAGCCGGCGTGGGCTCGCTCTTCGGTGCGGCCTTTGCAGCCGGCTTGGGCTTGGCTGCAGCCTTAGGCGCCGGCTTGGGCTCGCTCTTCGGTGCGGCCCTTGCAGCGGCCTTTGCGGCGGGCGCTGTCTTTGAAGCTGGTGATGGGGGGGCAGGAGCGGGCTTCGCCGCCGAGGTAGCGCGCTTCTTGGGCGTTGCGTCAGACATCATCGACCAGGGTAGGGGGATCGTTCGGAGCTGTCGGAGCCGCTCGGCTTCGTTGACACCTCCGATCTCCACTTGTTACCTAGTTCGTCGCGTGAGCAGAAGTCCACGCGCGCAGCGGAGGTTATTTCATGTCGTCAGGTGGTCGCCTCGGAGAACTTCTAGTCCGCGAGAACCTCATCTCGCTTGCCCAGCTCCAGCGGGCCCACGACGAGCAGCGCCAGTCAGGGGAGCGGCTTGGCTACACGCTCACCAAGCTAGGCTTCATCGACGAGACGGAGCTCACCCAGTTCCTCTCCAAGGCCTATGGAGTCCCCTCCATCTCGCTGGCCGACTTCGACATTAAGCGCGAGGTCATCGATCTCGTGCCCAAGGAGGTAGCCACGCGCCACCTCTGCATCCCCGTCAACCGCGCCGGCGGAACCCTCATCGTCGCCATGGCCGACCCGTCCAACCTGACGGCCATCGACGACCTCAAGTTCCTCACCTCCTACAACATCGAGGTCGTCGTAGCCTCCGAGGCGGCCATCCGCGAGGCCATCACCAAGTACTACGAGAAGGGCGTCGATGTGGAGGGCCTCTGGCGCGACCTCAACTTCGACGACGCCGATGGCGATGGTGACGGCGACGGCGGCGGAAGCGCGGCCATCGACCTCTCCGACCTCGCCAAGAGCGCCGACGACGCACCCGTCGTCCGGCTTTGCAACCTCATCCTTGTCGACGCCATCAAGCGCAACGCCTCCGACATCCATGTCGAGCCCTACGAGAAAGAGATGCGCGTGCGATACCGCATCGACGGCGTCCTCTACGAGGTCATGAAGCCGCCACTCAAGCTCAAGAACGCCATGACCTCGCGTATGAAGATCATGGCGCGGCTCGACATCGCCGAGCGCCGCCTCCCGCAGGACGGTCGTATCAAGCTCAAGCTCGGCAAAGACAAGGAGATGGACTACCGCGTCTCCGTCTGCCCCACGCTCTTCGGCGAAAAAATCGTCATGCGTCTGCTCGACAAGGGCAACCTTCAGCTCGACATGACCAAGCTCGGCTTCGAGGCCGAGCCGCTCCGCGCCTTCAAGGACTGCATCCATCGCCCCTACGGCATGTGCCTGGTTACTGGCCCGACAGGCTCCGGAAAGACTACCACGCTCTATTCCGCGCTCGCCGAACTCAACAAGTCGAGCGAGAACATCTCGACCGCCGAAGACCCCGTCGAGTTCAATCTCCCCGGCATCAACCAGTGCCAGATGGCAGAGTCCATCGGCTTCAACTTCGCCGCGGCGCTCCGCTCCTTCCTCCGGCAGGACCCCGATATCATCATGGTCGGTGAGATCCGCGACTTCGAAACCGCAGAAATTGCCATCAAGGCCGCGCTCACCGGTCACATGGTCATCTCGACCCTGCACACCAACGACGCCCCGTCGACCATCTCCCGTCTGCTGAACATGGGCATCGAGCCCTTCCTCGTCACAGCAGCCCTCAATGTCATCGTGGCCCAACGTCTCGCACGACGCGTCTGCGGTGAGTGCAAAGAGGAAATCCCCCTCGATGAGGCGGGTCTCCGCGAGGTCCAGGTCCCCGAAGAGCTCATCCCCATGACCAAACTCTACAAGGGGCGCGGTACAGGCTGCACCCGCTGCAACGGCACGGGCTACAAGGGCCGCGTCGCGCTCTACGAGGTCCTTGTCATCAACGACGGACTCAAAGAGTGCATCTTGCAGGGATTCTCGGCCGCCGAACTCAAGAACGAGGCCATTCGCCTCGGCATGAAGACGCTCCGCCAGGCCGCCATCACCAAACTTCTTGAGGGCGTGACGACCATCCCAGAGGTCGTCCGCTGCTCCGCCCCCGACTAGTCGAACTCCGGCGCAAGGCTCTGTTGTGGCCAATCTTCATCAGCTTCTCAAGGTCATGCACGAACAGGGTGCCTCCGACCTTCACATCACCGTCGGAAGCCCACCCCGCGTCCGCGTCGACGGCCACCTGCAGCCGCTCAACCTCCCCGCGCTGACAAGCGTCGAGACACGCCAGCTCTGCTACTCCGTCCTCACCGACAGCCAGCGGCAGAAGTTCGAAGAGAGCAACGAGCTCGACCTCTCCTTCGGTGTCAAAGCGCTCGCCCGCTTCCGCGCCAACATCTTCATGCAGCGCGGCGCCGTCGCCGGTGTCTTCCGCCAGATCCCCTTCAAGATCCGCTCCTTCGACGAGCTCTCGCTGCCCCCTGCGCTCGGCGAACTCGCAAACAAAAAGCGCGGGCTCGTCCTGGTCACGGGCCCCACCGGCTCCGGAAAATCGACCACGCTCGCCGCCATGATCGACAAGATCAACGAGGAAAAGCATCACCACATCCTCACCATCGAAGACCCGATCGAGTTCCTCCACCCCCACAAGAACTCTATCGTCAACCAGCGTGAGGTCGGCTCCGACACCAGCGGCTTCAAGACCGCGCTCCGCTACGTCCTGCGACAGGATCCCGATGTGGTCCTTGTCGGCGAACTCCGAGACCTCGAGACCATCGAGGCCGCCCTCCAGGTCGCCGAGACAGGCCACCTTGCGCTCGCCACGCTCCACACCAACGGAGCCATCGCCACCATCAACCGCATCGTCGATGTCTTCCCCTCCCACCAGCAGGACCAGGTGCGCGCCCAACTCTCCTTCGTCCTCGAAGGGGTCGTCAGCCAGCAGCTTGCTCCCAAAGCCCACGGCCCCGGCCGCTCCATGTGCCTCGAGGTGCTCGTCATCACCCCGGCCATCCGGAACCTCATCCGCGAAGACAAACTTCACCAGATCTACAGCCAGATGCAGACCGGCGGGAAGTTTGGCATGCAGACCATGAACCAGTCCCTGTTTTCGCTTTTGCAGCGTAAGCAGATTACCGTCGAAGAGGCGATCAACCGCTCCACCGATGTCGATGAGCTCAAAAGCATGCTCAGCGGCCACGGCGGCGGAGTCCGCCCTCACTCCTCCTAACAGACCCGAGCAACCACCATGGCTACCTATCTCTGGGAAGGACGAACACGCACCGGCGAAGAGAGCTCCGGCGAGATGCAGGCCGACCAGGAGTCCGATGTCATCAACCGGCTCCGAGCTCAGAACATCCAGCCCGGAAAGATCAAGAAGAAGTCTGCCGGCATCGCGATTCCCTCCTTGGGCGGCGGCGTCACCAACAAAGAGTTGGTCATTTTCACCCGCCAGTTCGCCACCATGATTGATGCAGGTCTGCCCCTCGTGCAGTGCCTCGAGATCCTCGGCAACGGCGAACCCAACAAGAACTTCGCCAAGATCATCCTCTCGGTCAAAAACGACGTCGAGACAGGCTCCACCTTCGCCACCGCGCTGAACAAGCACCCCAAAGTCTTCGACGAACTCTACGTCAATCTCGTCGCCGCCGGCGAGGTCGGCGGTATTCTCGACACCATCCTCAACCGGCTCGCCATCTACATCGAAAAGTCGGTGAAGCTGAACCGAAAGGTTGCGGGCGCCTTCACCTACCCGTTGTCAATCGCGGCCATCGCTCTCGTCGTCGTCATCGTCCTCCTCTGGAAGGTCATCCCGACCTTCCAGGGCATGTTCCAATCCATGGGAAAGAAGGCGCTCCCCGCCCCCACCCAGTTCGTTATCGACCTCTCCGACAACTTCGCCAGCAACTGGTACATCTACATCGGCGGTATCTTCGGAGCCATCTCCGGCTTCCGAACCATGGTCGCCAACCCGAAAGGCCGATACCTCTTCGACTCCTTCATGCTCCGCACGCCCGTCTTCGGAACACTCATCCGTAAGTCGGCCGTCGCAAAGTTCACCCGCACGCTCGGTACCCTCGTCTCTGCCGGCGTGCCCATCCTCGATGGACTCGAGATCGTCTCGCGCACCGCTGGAAACAAGGTGATCGAAAAGGCCATCTTGCGCGTCCGCGAGAAGATCTCCGAAGGCCGCACCATGGCTGAGCCCCTCGCCGAGACCGGCATCTTCCCCAAGATGGTCGTACAGATGATCGGCGTTGGTGAGGCCACCGGCGCCATGGACACCATGCTCAACAAGATTGCCGACTTCTACGAAGACGAAGTCGACGTCGCGGTCGACGCGCTCACCGCACTCCTGGAGCCGGTCATGATGATCTTCATCGGCGGCGTCGTCGGTGGCATGCTCATCGCCATGTATCTCCCCATCTTCACCATGGCCGACAATGTTGGCTAGCAGTCGACCTGCCGGGGGGCCTCCTTGAACCCCAACACGGGCGCAGCGAGCCTCCCGAACGCGTCGCTCCGCGAGCGGCTCGAATGGCTCATGCTCTTCCGGGTGGTGGTGGCTTCGCTCCTTTTGGGCTCCGCCGTCATTGCCAACCTCGACGACCCTGCCGGCTTCTCCGACCCGACCTACATCGCCGTCGCAGCCATCATCATCGTCACCTATCTCGGTACCATCGGACTCGCTCTCTGGCTCCGACGCGCGGCCCAGCTCGACCTCCTCGTCCCCGTCCAGATCCTCGGCGACGCCTTCCTTGCCACCTCGCTCGTACTCATGACGGGAGGCATCGAGTCCATCTTCACCTTCCTCTTCTTCTTCACCATCTTCACCGGCGCGATTCTCCGCGGCCGCCAGGGCGCGCTCTTTACAGCCACCATCGCCGCGCTCAGCTATCTGGTGATCTTCGTCGTTCAATTCAGCTCCTTCGGCTCCGTCCCCGCACTCTTCTTTGCTGAGGCCACCGCCTCGCAGCAGCTCCCCTTCGACAACGTCGTCGTCCATGTCGCCGCCTTCTATGCCGTCGGGTTCGGTGCCGGCTACCTCGCCGAGCGTATCGGCCAGGTGGGCTCCGAACTCGAGCGCAGACAGCTCGACATCCGGCAGCTCCGCGCGCTCAACGACAACATCGTCCGCTCCCTCTCGGCGGGCCTCGTCACCCTCGACCTCGACGGGCGCGTCTCCTTCTTCAATCCTGCCGCCGCCCAACTCACCGGGATCTCCGAAGAGTCTGCCAGGTTTCAGCCCCTCGCCACCATCCTGCCCGAACTGGCAGACCTGCTCGCTGAGGCCACCCGAGATGCAACCCTGCCGGACGGTCGGGTGGAGGGCACCCTCACGCGGCCGAACGGCGACGACCTCGTGGTGGGGCTGTCGGTAGCCCTCCTGCGCGATCCGCGCGGTCTCCCCAACGGCTACGTCCTCACCTTTCAGGACCTGACCGCGCTCAAGTCGATGGAGGTCGAGGTGCAGCGCAGAGACCACCTCGCCGCCATCGGAAAACTCTCCGCCGCCATCGCCCACGAGATCCGCAACCCGCTCGCCTCCATCTCCGGCTGTGTGGAGCTGCTCGCAAAGCGTACCCCCGACGGGGCAGAAGAGCGTCAGCTCACAGACATCGTCGTTCGAGAGGTCGACCGCCTCAACGGGCTCGTCGAGGACTTTCTTGAGTATGCCCGCCCCATCCAGGTGAGCCGCCGCCGCTTTTCGCTTACCGAACTGGTGGCAGAGGTGGTGCAGATGGCCAACATCGACGTCCGCATCTCCGAAGGCATCGTCATCGAGATGATGCACCACGCCTCCGGCGAAATCATTCTCGACTCCGATCCCCAGCGGATCCGCCAGGTACTGGTCAACCTCGTCCGAAACGGCTGCCAGGCCATGGAGCGGGGCGGCAGGTTGCGCGTCACGACCTCCCGCATGGCCTTCGGTTCCGGCGGAAGCCCCTATGTCGCCGTCCAGGTCGACGACACGGGCCCGGGCCTCTCAGAGGAGGTGCGACAGAACCTCTTCGAGCCCTTCTTCACCACCAAACAGTCGGGGACGGGACTCGGACTCGCCACCAGCTACCGCATCGTCAGCGAGCTTGGCGGCGTGCTGCTCGCAGACAACGCCCCAGGCGGCGGCGCACGCTTTGTTCTCATGATGCCCGTGGTCTCTTCGTCCGACCTTCCCGTGGAGGTAGCGCCGGTAGCCTCGGAGCGGGTAAGAGGGGCCGTGCGGGCCTCGGCCATCAGCACAGCAGCTCATCCCGTTTCGCCGTCCGCACTCCCCACCAGGTCCTAATATGGCAAAGATCCTTGTCGTCGATGACGAGCGCAGCATCCGCGAGCTCGCGGCGATTGTCCTCAAGAAGGAGGGCCACGAGGTTGAGCTCTGCGAGTCGGGCGACATCGCCTGCATCCGCCTCGCGCAAGACAACTTTGACCTCGTCGTCACCGACCTCAAGATGCCCGGAAAGTCCGGCATGGAGGTCCTGCTGGCGGCCAAGGCTGCCGACCGTAGCACACAGGTCATCCTCATGACCGCCTTCGCCAGCACCGACACCGCAATCGCAGCCATGAAAGAGGGGGCGGCCGACTACATTACCAAGCCCTTCAAGATCGACGAACTCACCGTTCAGGTCGCCAAGGCTCTCGATGTCCGGCAGCTCGAGCGCGAGAACATTTTCCTCAAGAAACAGCTTGCCACCACCCGAAAGGGGGTAGGGCTTGTGGGGACGAGCGAGGCCATGCGCCGCGTGAACGAGATGGTGGCTCGCGTCGCGCCTGCCAAAACCACCGTGCTCATCACCGGCGAGAGCGGCACGGGAAAGGAGATGTTCGCCCGCTCCATCCACGCCCAGAGCGACCGCTCCTCGCGGGCCTTCATCCCCATCAACTGTGGTGCGATCCCCGAGAGCCTCATCGAGAGCGAACTCTTCGGCCACACCAAGGGTGCCTTCACGGGCGCCACCGGTGACAAAAAAGGTCTCTTCTCGGCCGCCGAGGGCGGCACCATCTTCCTCGACGAGATCGGAGAACTCCCGCTCCCCATGCAGGTAAAACTGCTCCGTGTACTTCAGGAGCGCAAGATCAAGCGGGTCGGCTCGGCAACCGAAGAGAACGTTGATGCCCGCGTGGTCGCCGCAACCAACCGCGACCTCCGAGACATGGTCAAGGCAGGAACCTTCCGCGAAGATCTCTTCTACCGCCTCAATGTCATCGAACTTCACCTGCCTCCGCTGCGCGAGCGGCGCGACGACATCCCGCTCCTCATTCACCACTTCATCGCAAAGTATGCGGTCGAGCTCGGCAAGACCATCCGCGGCGTGGAGAAGGACGCGATGCAGTGTCTGCTCGGCCACCCCTATCAGGGCAATGTCCGTGAGCTGGAGAATATCGTTGAGCGCGCCGTCACGCTCGAACTCGGAGAGATCATCACCCGCGACTCACTCCCGCAGGGGATGCAGGAGGCCGTCCGCTCCAGCGAGATCGGCGGCTCGCTCGAAGTGACCGCGGAGGGCGTCGACCTCGAGGCCATCGTGGAGCAGCTCGAACGCACCCTCATCTCAAAGGCGCTCAAGCGCGCATCGGGCGTTCGCACCGAGGCCGCCGGCCTGCTGAAGATCAGCTTCCGCTCCCTCCGCTACCGCTTGCAGAAGTATGGCATCGACGGCGGCGACATCGACGACCCCTCATAACCCTCCAAGGAGAACACGCTTATGCCAAACCCCGCCTCTTCTCGCCGCGGCTTCTCTCTCGTGGAGTTGATGATCGTTGTCTCGATCATTGGCGTCCTCGCCTCCCTCGCTGCCGTCGCCTGGGGCAAGCAGGTCCGCAAGGGCCGCGAGGTGAAGGTCAACCAGCTCTTCGCCTCCCTTGCAACGGCGCAGGAGACCTACCGCAGCTCACGGGGCCAGTATGCAGGAGCATCAGCCTGGTCGCCCACGGCGGTGCCGCAGAGTGTCGACGCCCCCTTCACCCCCGTCGATGGCGTGTTCTCGGCACTTGGCATCAATGTGCCGTCGCAGAGCCGGTTCGCCTTCTATGTTCAGTCGGGAACACCTGCAGACACCTGTGGCACGCCCCCTGCGATCAGTGGTGCGAGCTTCAGCTCGGCGGAGGCCTGTGATTCTGTGGCTGCTGGCTCGTTTTACTGGCAGCTCTTTGCGGTGAGCGATCAGGACGGCGACGGCACCAACGCGCGGTTTGTGCTCACCAGTGGCATGACAGAGGGTGTGCCAGTGGTTGTGAATTCGGCGGAGTAAGTCGGATCTGACCAAAAACAGACGGGCGAGCGCACGCGGCTGACAAAATTGGGCACAGGTATCGGGCAGCCCTTCAGGTATGCGTGAGTAAACGGAAAGAGAGTTGTCGCACGCGGTCACTGCCAGCCAGTTTCGAAAAAACAGTTATGTAGATTTTTTCGTTTAAGTTCATGTATATAGTTCAATACTAGGCCCCTTGATCTTTTCGCTCTTCAGACTTGGCACGAAGGTCGCATCCAAACAGACATCCAACCCCGGTGGCAATTCCGCCACCACATTTGAGGAGAGAAGCAATGAACAGCATCAACAATCGCAAGGGTTTCACGCTCATCGAGCTCATGATCGTTGTCGCGATCCTCGGCATCCTCGCCGCGGTCGCCATCCCGGCCTTCCTCAAGTACATCAAGCGCTCGAAGACGACCGAGGCGACGATGAACGTCCGCAAGCTGTACGACTCGTCGGTCACCTACTTCGCTGGTGAGCACACCTCGCCCGCTGGCGCCATCATCCAGGCCCAGTTCTCGGCCACCACGGCGACCCTTCCCACGCTTGCCACGATCGGCGACGTCAAGATCACCACGCTGCCCTCGTCGTGGGACGCGGACGACACCTGGAACTCCCTCCAGTTCTCGGTCTCCGACCCGTCCTACTTCGCCTACCAGTACGACTCGGTTGGCGTGACCAACGACTCGAAGTTCACCGCCACCGCCTTCGGCAACCTTGATGGCGATGCCATCTTCTCGACGTTCACCCGCGTCGGCTCGGTCATTGACATGGAAGTCAAGGGCGGCGCCGGTCTCTACATCGACAAGGAGATCGAGTAATCGATCCCGACCCATTCGGTCACCCCGGGCGGTCGGCGAATTCATCGCCGGCCGTTCGGCGTTTTTGGCTGGCCGTTCGGCGTTTTTCGTCCGCCACCCAGACCGTCTGACAACTTTTGTCGCCTTTGGCTGGACGACGATGCGCCCTGCACGGCAGCTCTCCGGGCTCCTCGTATCTCGCGAGGCCTTGTCTTTCCTTGCGATGCACAATTTGTTTGCCTGTGCGAGTGAAGATCGTCACAATGGCCCAACTTGTGCATCACCTCTACCTGACTCTCTCCCCCCAAAAGACATCGAGGCACCATGTCCGTCCGTAACCGCAAGGGATTCACCCTCATTGAGCTCATGATCGTCGTCGCCATCCTCGGCATCCTTGCCGCCGTCGCGATTCCGGCCTTCCTCAAGTACATCAAGCGCGCCAAGACGGCCGAAGCCACGATGAACGTCCGGAAGCTCTTCGATGCCTCCGTCACCTACTTCGCCTCCGAGCACGCCGGCACGGGCGGCGGCATCCTTGCCGCCAGCTTCCCCGACACCGCCGGTCCCCTCCCGCTGCTCGCCACCATCGGCGATGTGAAGGTCACCACGGCGCCCTCCTCGTGGGACGGAGTGCCCACCTGGAACGCACTGCAGTTCGCCGTCTCCGACCCGAGCTACTACGCCTACCAGTACAACTCGAACGGTTCGACCACCAACCAGGCCAAGTTCACGGCAACAGCCTATGGTAACCTCGACGGTGACGCCGAATTCGCCACCTTCACCCGCGTCGCCTCCGTCATCGCGATGGAGATCAAGGGCGGTGCCGGCCTCTACATCGACAAGGAAATCGAGTAATCGAATCCGTGTAGGATGACGAGCCAGCCCCCGGGCTGGCTCTCTTCGTTTTTGTCGCCTCCTGCCGCACTTTCCCGTCGACCTGATCATGACAGCGGCGCCGGTTTCGCCTAACGGTTCCAAAGTTGCGGCAGGCCTCTGCCGCTCCCGTCTCGCTGGTCGAACCGTGCAACTCCTCGCGACATCGAAACCCGCCCGGATCGCCTCGCTGCTGCCCGCGGTCGCCTGTCTTGTGGGCGCTGCCTTCATCGCGCAGGCCAAGCTCAGTGCGACGCTGCTCCGGGCCGGCGAGCCCATCCCTTCGCGGAGCGTCGCTACGTCGCCCGCCTCCTCCGCGACCGCGTGGCGGCTGCTCTCGTTAGGGCACTACGAGGCCGCCGCCGACCTGCTCTGGCTCAATGCGCTCTCACAGTTCGCGCAGACCTACGGGCTCGCACGCGACCCGCACTGGATGGACCAGCACATCGACGCCGTCGTCGGCGTCGACCCTCGTTACCGCATCGTCTACGAGTGGGCGGGCACCATCGTCATGTATGGTTCCCTGATCAACAACGACTCCGTCAATGCCTCCAATCGCCACCTTGAGCGGGGATTGGAGCGATTTCCCGGCGACTCGGTGCTGCTCTCCATGCTCGCGGTTAACTACCTGTTTGAGTACCAGCACGTGAACGCCGCAGACAAAGAGCGTGCACAGCGGCTCGGTCGGCAGGCACTCATCGCGGCCGCTAGTACGCCCGAGGCATCATCCACCATCCGGCTCGCAGCCGCCACGATCGCGCGCAAGTCCGGCAGCCGCGCGGAGGCCTTCGCTACTGCCCGCGCAGGACTCCTTGCCGACGACGGCGCAGATCAGGTGCGTTCGCTCCGCACCCAGCTGGGAGGGGCGCTTCGCGGGCCCGAGTTGCACGCGCTGCTGCAGGAGCGGCAGGTGCTTGTCGCGCTCCGCAACGAGCTCCTTTGGGGAGCGCTCGCGGCCGAAACGTCGCTGCAACTTCATCCCGAGCCGCGACTCCTCTTTTCGGCCTCTGAACTGGCCATACCGACCATCGACGAGGCAGAGTGATAAGCAGCTCCACAACGCGCCGGCCTGTTGCCCTCATCACCGGGGGTGCGGGCTTCATCGGGAGCACGCTCGCGCTCCGCCTCGCAGACCGTTGCGATATACGCATCCTCGATACCTTCGCCCGCAACGCCCTCGCCGGAACCGGCCTCCATGCCCATCCTGCCGTCACACTCCTGCGCGGGGATGTGCTCGATGGCGCCGGCGTCGCAGCGGCGATGCAGGGCGTGGACCATGTCTACCACCTCGCCTCCATCGCCGGCGTGGCCACGGTGCTCAACCACCCCGTCCGAACCATGCGGGTGGCGATTCAGGGCACCTTCGCGGTGCTCGATGCAGCCATCGCGCAGCCCGTTCCTCCGAGGGTCGTGGTCTTCTCCACCTCGGAGGTCTACGGCCGCCAGGCGCGCAATGTGTCGGAGTCCGATGACACCGCCGTGGGGCCCGTGTCGCAGAGCCGCTGGACCTACGCCTCGGCCAAACTCGCCGTGGAGCACCTCGCTCACGCCTTCGGGCGCGAACATGGTCTGCAGGTTGCGACCGTGCGTCCCTTCAATGTCTACGGCCCGCGCCAAGTAGGGGAGGGCGCCATTCACCACTTTGTGCGCAAGGCGCTGCTTGGAGAGCCGCTGGTGGTTCATAACGACGGCGCGCAGCTCCGCTCCTGGCTCTTCGTCGACGACATGGTCACTGGCACCATCGCGACCATGGAGCGCGACGAGGCAGTCGGTCAGGCCTTCAACCTGGGCAACCCGGAGGCGACCGTCTCGGTGCGCGAACTGGCCGAGCTCATTGTTGAAGTTTCGGGCTCATCGTCGCCCATCGTCTCAGAGTCGCGGGACTATCCCGACATCGAGGTCCGCATCCCGAGCATCGACCGGGCCCGCGCACTGCTCGGCTTTGCGCCTGAGATCGACCTTCGCGCCGGCATCGAGCGGACGGTAGCCTGGTACAGGACGGGGGCATGATCCGGCTCAGCCACCCCAGCTTTGAGCCGCGCGATCTGGAGCGCATCGCCGAGGTGCTTGCTTCGGGGATGCTGATTCAGGGCAAGATGGTGGCCGAGACGGAGGCGCTTGCGGCGGCCTTCCTCGGCGCTGAGGTAGTGGCCTGCTCGAGCGGTACGGCGGCGGTCCACCTGGCGTTGATGGCGCTCGACCTGCGGCCCGGTGACGAGGTTATCCTGCCAACCTTCACCTGGCCCTCCGTGGCAAACTGCGTGGTGCGTGAGGGTGCAACGCCGGTGTTTGTCGACATGGACCCCGCAACGCTCTCGCCGGGCGTAGCGGAGGTGGAGGCTGCGCTGTCGCCGGCGACACGGGCCGTCATCGCGGTGCATCTGTTTGGTCTGGCTGCGCCTGTGGTCGAGATGGCTGCGATGCTCGAGCAGCGCGCGCCGTCGGTGCGGCTGATCGAAGATGCGGCCTGCGCGATTGGGACGCGGGTTGGCGGAGCGATGGCCGGAAGCATCGGCTGGGTGGGTTGCGTGAGCCTGCATCCGCGTAAGATTGTGACGACAGGGGAGGGCGGTCTGCTGGTGACCAGAGACGCGGCACTGGCCCGCCGGCTCCGTCGGTTGCGCAATCATGGCATGGAGCCCGGCGGCGAGGGGATGACCTTTCTGGATGCGGGACTGAACTACCGGCTCTCGGAGCTGGGTGGCGCGCTCGGTGTGGGTCAGATGGAGCGGCTGGAGGGCATCATCGCGGCGCGCAGGAGCCTCGGCGAGCGCTACCTGGAGGTGCTGCAGGAGGAGCCGCTCGTTGAGATTCCCGCAGGCTGGCGAGACCCGGGTGCCGTCTTTCAGGCCTTCGTGGTCTGGTGGCGCGGGCAGACGCCTCGTCCGAGGGTCGTCGCACGCATGCGGGAGCTTGGCGTCGAGACCACGATGGGGACCTACAGCTGTGCGTCGCAGCCCTTCTACCGCGAGCATCTCGGCTCGCTTCCCGAGGCCTACCCCGTTGCGACAGCCGGCGCGTCAGAGTTGCTTTCGCTGCCGCTGCATCCGAAGATGGAGATGTCGGAGGTGGAGACCGTGGTAGCTGCGTTGCGTCTGGTGGAGAGCGAGTGGCTGGAGGGGCTTCATGGGTAGTGTTTCGGCAGAGACGGTGGTCGAGATCTCCGGGCTGGAGAAGACCTTCCGCATCGGCTTCTGGCGCAAGCAGGTGGCTGCGGTACGGCACGCCTCGTTTTCGGTGCAGCGGGGCGAGATCTTCGGCCTCATCGGACCCAACGGCGCGGGCAAGACGACGACGCTGAAGATCCTGATGGGGCTCATCAAGCCCGATGCCGGCAGCGCGACCATCTTCGGCATCGATGCCTCGCAGGCCGCATCGCGCGCCAAAGTTGGCTTCCTCCCCGAGACGCCCCACTTCTACGACTACCTCCGCGCCGACGAGCTGCTCACCTACTTTGCCCACCTCTATGGCATGGACAGCAAGGCAGCGGCGCGGCGCATCCCCGAGCTCCTCGACCGTGTGGGGCTGGGGCAGGTGGGCGACAAGCAGCTGCGCAAGTTCAGCAAGGGCATGCTGCAGCGGGTTGGGCTGGCCCAGGCGCTGCTGCCGGACGCCGAGCTTGTGATTCTGGATGAGCCGCAGTCGGGGCTCGATCCGATGGGTCGGCGCGATGTGCGCCAGATCATCGAGTCGCTCCGTGATGAGGGCAAGACGGTGCTCTTCTCGAGCCATATCCTGCCCGACGTGGAGCAGATCTGCGATCGGGTGGCGATGATGGTGGGCGGCACGGTGCGCAAAGTGGGCCGCTTGGACGAGCTGGTGGACGGCTCGCTGCGTGATGTGGAGGTTGTCGTGCGCGGCGGCGAGGCAGGGCTGGCGGGGCTGGCGGCGCTGGCCACCCGGACCACGCGTGAGCCGCTCGGGACCACCCGCTACCTGCTCGCGCCAGAGGCCTCCCTGGACGGCTTCCTGCAGGCGGTGTTGACTGCCGGCGGATCGGTGCTCTCCGTCGCGCCGCACCGCCAGCGGCTCGAAGATATCTTCCTCCTCGAGGCTGCTCGGAAGGAGGCACCATGAAGACCGTTGCGGCCATCGCGCTCTACTCCTTCCGCGAGGCAGTGAGGAACAAGATCCTCTACTCCATCCTCTTCTTCGCCATCCTGCTCATCCTGCTGTCGGTGGTGCTCGGCTCGGCATCGGTGCATCAAGACAGCCGGTTCCTGCTCGACATCGGCCTGTTCTCCATCAACCTCTTCGGCGACATCATCGCCATCTTCCTCGGCATCACCTCGGTCTTCCAGGAGATCGAGCGCAAGACGCTCTACAATGTGCTCTCCAAGCCCATCGATCGGGCCACCTACTTCCTCGGCAAGTTCGGCGGCATCGCGATGACGCTTGCGGTGCAGCTGCTGCTCATGGCGGCCGCGCTCTCTGCGACCCTGCTACTGCGCGGCGGGTCGGTCGACCTGCAGCTGCTGGGCGCCTTCTGGCTGACCTATGTTGAGTCGGTCATGATCGCTTCGTTTGCGCTCTTCTGTGGCTCCTTCTCGACGCCCTATGTGTCGGGTTTCATCACGCTTGGCGTCTGGCTCATCGGCCGGCTGGTGCAGGAGCTGGCAGCCTTCCTCGACAAGGTGGAGGAGCCCGCTTCGCGCCACCTGCTGCAGGGGATTGTGGCGCTGGCGCCGGATCTCAATTTCTTCACCATCACGACGCAGCTGACCTACGGCTACCCCGTCGGGCTGGCCTACTTCGGCGCTGTCACGCTCTATGGCCTGGGTTACATCGTGGTTGCGATGGGTGCTGCCATCTTCATCTTCCGTCGCCGCGACTTCATCTGAGGCTTCATGGTCGAACCGCGTGATGAGCGGCCGTGGGGCCCGGGGAAGATCGCCAGAGGGCTGGGTTTGGTGGCGCTGCTGCTTGTGGGCCTCTTCGCAGTAGCGGCCGGTAGGGCCGCCGTCTCGTGCCGCCGAGAACTGCATGCTGCAGAGGGATTTTTCGCAGCGGGTGACCTGGCATCGGCGGTGCTCTCGGCTCGGCACGCGGCGGAGTGGTATGTTCCGCTCGACAGCTGCTCCGAGGCCGGTCTGAGCCTGCTCGATGAGGTTGCCGCCAAGGCTGACGCCACCGGACAGGGTGACCTGGCGCTCGTTGCGCTCCGGAGCGCGCGCACCTCCATCATGCTCACCCGCGGTCTCTACACACCGCACGCGGAGCGGTTGCCCCGGCTGCACGCCGAGATCGCCGCGCGGATGGCGGCGGAGCGGCGCCTCTCGGGCAAGGCGAAGCCGGACGATCAGGCGCGCTATCTTGCGCAGCTCGATGGCTACGAGGCTCGCCGCCCCAATCCTTGGCTCGCGCTCGCAGGGTCGCTCGGCTTCGTGGGCTGGCTGGGCGCGGTGGCCGGGTTTGCCTGGTTTGGCCTCCGCGCCGACGGCAGCTTTGTCTGGCAGCGCGCCTGGGGTTGGGCTGGCACAGCACTGGTGCTCTTCTGCCTCTGGCTGACGCTGGTGCGGTTTGCTTAGCGAGGGCCAGGGCGGGCGCCACGAGACCCTCGCCTGGCTGGTGGGGCCCAAGGGGCTGATGCTGCTGCTCTTCGGCTGCATCGCTGTGGTGTATGGAGCGACGCTCTCCACCGAGGTGCTGGGTGGCGACGCCGGCGAGTTTGCGACGCTGGCGGGTGGTCCGGGCGTGGCGCATCCGCCCGGCTATCCGCTCTACACGATGCTGCTTCGGCTGATGGACTTTGTGCCCATTGCATCGCCCGCTGCGCGGGCCTCGTTCCTTACGGCAGTGATGGGGATGGGGGCTGCCGTGGCGCTCTTTCGTGCTGCTATCGCCTGGGGTGCCGAGCCGCTGGCGGCGGGCGTTGCGGTGGTGATCTGGGCCTTCGCTCCGCTCACCTGGTCGCTGTCGACCAGCCCCGAGGTCTTTGTACTCAACGCAGCACTCTGCGTTTGCATGGTCGCAGTTGCTGGCCCCCTCTCGCCCCATCGAGGCACCCTCCGTGCAGGCCTGCTCGGCCTGCTGGCCGGGCTGGCGCTCTCCAACCATCACTCTGCTGTACTGATGGCCCCGATCGGCTTCTACGGGCTTGTGGTCGGCATCCGAGAGTCGGTCGCGCCGCTCCGTGCGCTGGGGGTTGCGCTCGGCGCAGCTCTGGCTGGACTGCTCCCCTACGCGCTTCTTGCAAGCCAGGCTGCCAGCCCGGAAGCGCTCTGGGTATGGGGTGACTTCACGGCGCTGGAGGGGCTGGCACACCACATCCTGCGCGCCGACTTCGGGACGCTGCAACTCGGCATCCGTGCAGACAAGGTTGACGCCTGGACCCAGGTGGGCGCGCTCACCATCGCCCTCATGGAGCAGACCTACTGGATCGGGTTCATCGCATTTTTGGGAGGCACAGTCTGGCTGCTGTCGGCGCGGAACCGTTTCGCGCAGATGCCGCCGCGCCGCGCCGTCGTTTTCCTCGTCGTCACGCTGGTGTGTGTGGGGCCGCTCTTTGTTTCGCGGCTGAACTTGTCGCCTGTGGGTGTTGCAGCGCGCGTCGTGGAGCGGTTCTATCTGCTGCCGCTGACGATCGGCTCTGTCTTTGTCGCGCTCGGATTTGAGGGTTGGTTTCGGCGGCTCGAGTTGCGAAACGATGTGCAGTTTTCAATCCTCGGTGCTCTCATCACGCTGTGCGCAGCGATGTCGTTTCAGCAGGTGCGCGAACACCATCGCCCCGATGTCTCCCGCTATGTGGAGAATGTGCTGGTCTCTGTACCTGCACGGGCGGTCATCATGGGCACCGAGGATCACCGGCTCTTCGGCTTCCTCTACCATCAGGCCGCACTCGGTGAGCGGGCCGATGTGCAGTACCTCGACCCGACGATGATGCACTACGATTGGTACCGCCATCGCATGGCGGAGCGCACCGGTCTTACGCTGCCGGAGCCCGAGGGTGAAACCGTCAGCACCGTCGCGATTGCTGACGCGGTCTTGAGCGCGGGTAGGCCCCTGTTCGTTACCAATATCTTCTCTTCAGGCATCCCGAAGAACTTCGCCACCTACCCTGCAGGCCTGCTCTACCGCGTACTGCCTCGGGGCTCCTCGCCGCCGCATCCGCTCGAGGTCGAGCGGTTGAATGCAGAGCTATTCGACCACTACTGGCTGCCCGAGTATCCGGCGGTCGTCGGTAGCTGGGCCGGGTTGGTCGCACAGGACTATGTCCGGCCGTGGGAACAGCTCGCGTCGGCCTTTTCGGCGATCGGCATGGGCGACAGAGCCGAAGGTTGCAGACACCGCGCCGACGCCCTGCGTCCTACCCCTGCCCCAACCTTCCGACGACGGCTCACGCGATGATGACGGTCCCCCTGCTCGACATGAAGTTGCTCCACCTTCGCCGCAAGCCGGAGATTGAGCAGGCGGTTGCCCGCTGCCTCGACCACCAGCAGTTTATCCTGGGTCCCGAAGCAGCAGCGTTCGAAGAGGAGCTGGCGGCATGGCTCGAAGTTCCGGGTTGGCGCGGCGTTGGAACCAGCTCGGGAACGGCGGCGCTGATGCTCGCCCTCCGGCTGCTCGAACTCCAGGCCGACGACGAGGTCGTGGTGCCCGCCTATTCCTTCATGTCGACCGCGAGCACGGTCGCGCTCGTGGGCGCCCGCCCCGTCTTCGCCGACGTGGATCCGCAGACGCTCAACCTGACGCCGGAGGCCATGGTCGGAGCGCTCACGACGAAGACACGCGCGGTCATCGCCGTGCACCTCTTTGGTCGGGCAGCCGATGTTGTCGCGCTTCGTGCGGCGCTTGCGGAGGCTGGTCGCAGCGATGTGCGCATCATCGAAGATGCAGCGCAGGGCCTCGGCGCGCGTCTTGACGGCCAGCCTGTTTGCACGCTCGGCGATGTTGGCTGTGTCTCCTTCTTCCCCGCCAAGAACCTGGGCGCCTACGGCGACGGCGGCATGGCTTTCGTCCGCACCGAGGCAGAGGTCCAGCAGCTCCGCATGGTGCGCCAGCATGGCTTCGCGGCGAAGTACAACAGCGTCGTGCTTGGCTACAACGCGCGCCTCGATGGCATGCAGGCCGCCATCCTCCGCGCCAAGCTGCCCGACCTACACGCGGTGGAAGAGGAGCGGCGCGCCAATGCAGCTCGCTACCGTGCCCTCTTCGCGGCGGCCTCGCTGCCTGAAGCCTTCGCGCTGCCGTCCGACGACGGCGCAGACCGTCGCTTCTACCATGTCTACAACCAGTTCGTCGTGCGTGCGCCGCGCCGCGATGAGCTTGCGGCCTACCTCGACAAGCGCTCCATCGGCAGCGCGGTCTACTACCCCAAGACGCTGGCGCAGCAGCCCTCGCTGGCCGCCTTCGTGCCGGAGGGAGCGTCGTTCCCGAACGCGGAGGCTGCGACGCGCGACTCGCTCGCGCTGCCCATCTTCCCGGGGCTGACAGAGGCGCAGCAGGACTATGTTGTCGCCTCTGTCGCCAACTTCTATTCCGAGGGCTGAGTTGGGCATCGAGCTGCCCAGCGGGCCCTGACTTCGGGGTTCGTGTTGGGGAAGGCGGCCGCGTTGCTGCAGAGTTTCGTGCTCTGCGGATAAAGTGGCCAGGCCGACTCGAGCGCAGCGAAGGCCTCGTCGGAGCGCCCGAGGTTGGCGAGCGTCACGGCCAGGTTGGAGAGCCGGCTGGAGGAGGGCTCGAGCGTCGCCGCGCCGGCAAAAGCGGGCAGTGCACGCGCCCAGTCGCTCGCTCGCGCTGCGTCGGAGCCTCGCGCTCCGTGCTGCTCCGCGAGCCAACTCCGGTAGGCTGGGAGCGCTGCGCCTGAGTTCGCTCTGGCTGACTGGCCGAAGCCGACGTCGAGCGAGCCGGTTCCGATGCGCCGCTCCACTGGACAGCTGCCACCCGGCGTGGCGAAGGCGAGAGGCCAGCAGTCCGTCAGCACAGTTGCTGCGGGTAGATCTGTGTCGCGCGTGAGGCGCTCCCAGAGCACCGGGTGTCCCGCCGCGGCGGCCCGCGCGAGCAGTCGGTCAAACCGGGGGCGGAGGTCTGCGACGTCGCCCCTCTCTGTCGGTTCGCCGAGCAGCGTGAAGGGCTGGCGAGCGTCGAGGTAACGCAGCGCCGCCTCGCGCGAGGCCTGCGACCGACCGAGCAGGTAGAGGTCGGGGCGCGCGTCGCCGGCGACCTGCAGGAAGAGGGTGCCGGCGATGAGGCTGTCGCTCGCGGGGAGGACAACGGCCTCGGGTGGCGCCGCGGCGAGCGCCATGGCGGCGAGGTCTTCAGCGCTCCAGTCATTGGCGAGGCCCACAGCGCGTGCGTCGGTGGGTGCCCGGAGCAGCAGGGCGAGGGCGAGCGCAGCGGCAGGAAGGAGCCAACGCTTACCGGAATCGGGGACTTCAGCGCGCTCGAGCCAGGCGATGCCAAGCAGCGGGAGCAGGAGTGCAGTCCACTGCAGGTTCTGCAGATCGCGGAGCCCCATGGGGTTGAGGAAGATGGCGTAGACGACCTCGATTGCAATCATCGTGGCCACCGCGGTGAGCGCTGATGGAGCCCTTTCGCTGCCTGTTCGCCAACGCAGCAGGCCGAACAGCATCATCAGGCAGGCTGCAAGGATGGGCGCAAAGCCTCCCAGCTGCCGCACCGCCTCGAGCAGGTGTTCGGAGGCGTGGGTAAGGCTCCCCATTTCGCCCGTGAATGCCTCACGAATCTCAGCCCCTCCGAGCACCCGGAGCAGCGCCGGCAGCGTTGATGGGTCGCCCCAGTTGTGGGGTCCTCCTCGTAGCGCGGCCGCAACCAGATAGAGGTTGGTGAGACCTCCCACGACGGCACCTGATGCGCCAAGCAGGAGTGCGCGGTTCCGGTGCTGTCGCGGTAGCTGAAGCAGATGGAGCACTACCACCGCGGGCGCCCAGAGTCGGAAGAGAGCGTGATGGGCGAAGCCGAGACCGAGCAGCAGGCCGAGCAGCAGTGAGAGTCGGAGGTCGGGCGCGTCGCGTCGCACGTCGGCCCGCGCGAGCAGCCAGATGATGGCGGCGCCAAGCAGGAGCGTGAGCCCGTAGACCTCGGTGGTGCGAGCATGGATGCTCAGCGTCGCGATGCCATGGAGTGCCGCGACTGCCACGACGAAGCCTAGCGCTTTCGAGGCCCGTGCGCGGAAGAGGGCTGCGACGAGAAGCCCGATGGCGGCGGCGGTCGCAGCGCCTGACAGCCAGGCGGAACGCCCGCCGAGGCTGCCTGCGGGCAGGAGCCCAGCGAGGTTGGTGAGCTGCGTGAGGAGTGGAAATCCCGAGGGGTGGGGCACTCCGAGTGAGAAGCCGGCGCTGGCAAAGTCGCCTGCATCGAGCCAGCCAAGACCCGGCGAGCCGTTCCACACGCATACCGCCGCGACAATCCAACTCGCTACCCAGAGGGCGGTGGTCGCGTTATGGTTGGAGCGCGTTGTCACGACGAGGCCTCGCGTGGTAGCCGATAGGCGCTTCAAGCCCTGAAGATGCCCGCCCGTCAACCCTAACCGAGTCTGCTCCGTGTCGAGAATTCAAGTTGAGCGGGTCGCCCCGGCGACCGAAGCAGAGACCCGTGCCCGCCTCGCGCGGGCCAAACGGATTGTTATCAAGGTTGGCTCGAACGTCTTGGTCGGTGGCTACGCCAACCTGATCGACCGGCACAATTTCTGCGCCATTGTAGAGACCATTGCGCGCCTTGCCGACGTGCCCGGCCGCCACATCGTCCTGGTGACCTCGGGCGCCGTGGCGGTGGGGCGTCGCACCATCGCTTCGCTCCGGCGCGCCGATGAGGGGCGCGCCGATACGCTGTCGGCCAAGCAGGCGCTTGCAGCCATCGGTCAGCCGCGCCTCATGCACCTCTACGGCGAAGAGTTCGCCTTCTATGGCAAGCAGGTCGCGCAGGTGCTTCTCACACGCGACGACATCGCCAACCGGGAGCGGTTCCTCAACGCCCGCATCACCTTCCGCGAGATGGAGCTTGTGCCCTCCATCATCCCCATCGTGAACGAGAACGATACGGTGGCCACCGAGGAGCTCCGCTTTGGCGACAACGACCAGCTCGCCGGACTACTCACCAGCGTCGTCGGCGCCGACCTCCTGATCATCCTCTCCGACGTTAGCGCCGTCTTCGACGCCGACCCGACCCGCGACAACAACGCCAACCCCATCGCTGTGGCCTTTGCCGACGACCCGGGGCTGCTCTCCATCGCGGGGCCGGCGAGTCAGGAGGGCCCGGGCACGGGCGGTATGGCCTCCAAGATCCGGGCGGCGCGTATCGCTGCCGGTTATGGCGTTCCGACCATCATCGGGCCAGGCCGCGAGCTGAGTGGTCTGGGTGCGGCACTGAGCGGCGGGCCTGGCTTCGGCACACTGCTTGTTCCGCGCGATCAGCAGCTCGGTGCCCGCAAGAGCTGGATCAAGTTTGGAGCCCGTCCGAGCGGTGTCATCTCTGTCGATGCTGGCGCCTCGCGCGCCCTCCGCGAGATGGGCAAGTCGCTCCTGCCGAGCGGTCTGCTCGGCGTGAGCGGCGACTTCGGGCCCGGCGCTGCGGTCGACCTTCAGAACGAGGCGGGCAATACCTTCGCGCGAGGGTTGGTAGCCTACTCGGCATCGGAGATTCGACGCCTCCAGGGTCTCCGCAGCGAGCAGATCACCGAGACGCTCGGATACTCCAATGGCGATGCGGTCATCCATCGCGACGACATGGTGCTGCTCGATGAAACCGGCACCGCAGGGACGCTCGAGAGGCTGCCCGATTGACGCGCCGCGTTCGCGCGAGGTGTGGCCAAACCGCCCAAGACTGACTAGGTGCGCGGCGCCGGCAGGCCCGTGCCGCTCGGCCTACATTCACTCTGCTGGAGCATCTTCATGAAGCCTCTTCGTCGCGTTTTCCTTGTGGGCGGTGCGCTCACCCCCTTCATCGGCAAGTCGCATCCCGACTTCATCTGGAAGGGCCACGCCGACTTCGGCAAGCGCGAGAACCCGACGCTTGAGCAGTACTTCGCGCAGGTCCTCGCCACGCTGTTTGCCGAGACGGGCCTCGAACCTGCCCGCATCGAGAAGGGCTATGTCGGCAACTTCGCCGGCGAACTCTTCAACAAGCAGGGCCACCTCGGCTCGATGCTCGCCCGCGTGGAGAGCCGTCTTGAGGGCGTCCCCTTCACCCGCGTGGAGGGCGCCTGTGCCTCCGGCGCGCTCGCCGTGATTGGCGCCATTGAGGCCATCCAGGCCGGCCGAAACATCACCCTCGCCATCGGCGCCGAGGCCCAGACCACCGTGTCGGCACGCGAGGGCGCAGACTTCCTCGCCCGCGCCTCGCACTACGAGACCGAGCGCGGCCTCGACGACTTTACCTTCCCCGCCATGTTCGCCCGTCGCACGATGCATTGTCGTGCAGAGACCGGCGTGACCGAGGAGGATGTCGCCCATGTGGTTGTGAAGGCCTACGCCAACGCGGTGAAGAACCCGAACGCCCATATGAAGGCCGTTCCGATGACCTTCGAGCAGGCAGCGACCGCAAACGATCGCAACCCCACCTTCCTCAAGAACCCGGAGCTCTCGCCCTTCTTGAAGATCAGCGACTGCTCGCAGGTCTCCGATGGTGCGGCAGCCATGATTCTGGCCTCCGAAGCGGGTCTGCGCGCGCTCGGCCTCTCGCCGGACGATGCCGTTGAGGTGCTCTCCTACGCGCAGTCGAACGGCGCGCTCGGGCAGGTCTCCGACTTCACCCGGATGGGCGTCACCGAGCGTGCGGCCGCCGAGGCCTATGCAGACACCGGGCTGACGGCGGGCGACATGAAGGTTGCCGAGGTTCACGACTGCTTTGCCATCACCGAACTGCTCATGACCGAGGCGCTCGGCTTCGCAGCCCACGGGCAGGGCGGCGCGCTCGCCCGCGAGGGCCGCACGGCGATTGGCGGCGACATCCCAGTGAACACGGGCGGCGGCCTTCTCGCCTTCGGCCACCCAGTCGGCGCGACCGGTATCAAGCAGGTGCTCGAGGTGGCCCGCCAGATGCAGAAGCGGTGCGGAGACTACCAGGTCGGCCACGACATCAAGCATGGCATCGCGGCAAACATGGGCGGCGACGACCGCACCGCCGTCGTCACGATTCTGCGCAACAACGCCGCGGTCTAACCCCTTGCGGCGGGGAGCGGTGGCAGCCTAGGCTCCGCGCTCCCTCTTTCGATAGTTTGGATACGCATCATGGCCGACGATTTTGCGCTCAAGGGCGAAGTGATTGATCAGGTTTCTGCCGTCGTTGACCCGCTCACGGGTGAAGGACTGCTGGAGGCCCACATCCTCGAAAAGGTCGATGTCGCGGGCGGCATCGCCTCCGTGGTTCTCAAGTTCAAAGCGGAGCACACCAAGGAGCAGCGCTGGGCGCTTGAGGATGCAGTTGCGACGGCAGCCGAGAAGGTTGACGGCGTGAAGGAGGCTCGGGTCACGAGCTTCGTAGAAGGCTATCAGGCCAGCGCGGCCCCGGCTCCCGAGGCGGCTGCTGCACCAGCCGCTGCCAAGGGCGCATCGCAGGCACCCAAGGCGCTCGAGGGCGTTGGTCGCGTCATCGCGGTCGCCTCGGGCAAGGGCGGTGTCGGCAAGTCGACGGTGGCTGTGAACCTTGCGCTCGCACTCGCGCGTCTTGGCTTCCACGTTGGCCTGCTCGATGTCGATATCTACGGTCCGAGCGTTCCCACGCTGCTCGGTATCAATGTGCGTCCGGCAGTGCGCGAGAAGCGCATCATCCCGGTCGAGGCCCACGGTCTCAAGCTCATGTCGCTCGGCTTCCTCATGGACGACGATGCGCCGGTCATCTGGCGCGGGCCCATCGTCACCGGCATCATCCGTCAGTTTCTGCAGGATGTGGACTGGCGCGGCATCGACTACCTCATCGTCGACATGCCTCCCGGCACGGGCGATGCGCAGCTGAGTCTTGCGCAGACGGTGCCTGTCGATGGGGCGATTATCGTGACCACCCCCAGCGACCTCGCGCTCATCGATGCAGCGCGCGGCCTCCGCATGTTTACCCAGCTCAATGTGGATGTGCTCGGCATGGTCGAGAACATGTCCTATTACCTCTGGCCCGGTGCAGCTGAGGCCCGCAACCTTGCTGCGAGCCTGCGCGCCAAGGGCGACGAGCAGAGCGCCGCGGCGCTCGACAAAATCGTCTCCGACGAGGAGCGCACCTACATCTTCGGGCAGGGCGGCGGCACGCGCGAGGCGGCTCGCCTCGGCACGACAATGCTCGGCGAAATCCCGCTCGATGGCGCCGTGCGGAAGATGGGTGACGAGGGTCGCCCCGTTGTCGTCGGCAGCCCCGACAGTGCAGTGACGAAGGCCTTCCTCGAGCTCGCGCAGCGGGTCACGGATGCCAAGCCGCTTGCCTCGCCGGGAAGCGCGCCCAAGCCGGGACTCTTCTCGTTCAAGCGCTCGTAGTGCTTCAGGCGGGGGAGTTGCAGCCAGGGGCGCTCTCTCCCGCAGGGGCGCGTCCGGTGCTGCGGTTACACGAGGTCTGCAAGACCTTCACGGTCACGCCTCGCGTGAGGGAGCTTCTGCGCTTTCGCCGGCCGCCGCCGGTCGAGGTGCTTCATGGCATCTCGTTCGAGATCGGGGCAGGGCAGATTGTGGGGCTTATCGGGCCCAACGGGGCCGGCAAAAGTACGCTCATGCGCTGCGTTGCAGGCCTTGTGATGCCGACCTCGGGGGAGCTCCTTGTGGATGGTTCGGCGCCGACCGCCGGGGGTGGCACGCAGCGTCGGCGTATCGGCTGGGTCTCGCGTGAGGACCGCTCCTTCAACCTGCGGCTGACAGGCCGTGAGAACCTCGCCTTCTTCGCGGAACTGGCGCAAAAGGATGGTGGGTCGCGGGCCGAAGCGGTTGCCGATGCGTTGGCCCGCGTCGGTCTTACGCGGCAGGCCGATCGTCCCTTCCGGACCTACTCATCGGGCATGCGACAGCGGCTGTCGATGGGCCGCGCGCTGATCGCCGACCCGGTGCTGCTGCTGCTCGACGAGGCAAGTACGGGGCTCGATCCCGGCCGTCGTGAATCGTTCAAGCGGCTCTGTCTGCAGCTCGCCAAAGAGCAGGGGAAGGCCATTCTCATTGCCTCTCACGACATGGCAGAGTTGGAGGCGCTCTGCGACACGGTCCATCTCCTCGACGGCGGTCGCGTGGTGGCGTCCGGCGGCTTCGCTGCGGTTGCAGCCGCGGCCGATGCTGTCTTTGAGCGTGAGCAGGCGGAGGAAGAGGCATGAGGGCGCAATGGAAGCTCCTTCGTGCCTTCTGGCTCCATGATTTCCGCGAAGCGCAAAGCTATCCGCTGGTTCACTTCAACCGAGTTGTCGGTCTGGGACTGATGTTCTTTCTGCTGCACGGGCTCTCCAAGCTGGTGGGCGAAGGGATGGGGGCGGGCCAGTTGGGCATCTTGCCGTTTCTCGCCTGCGGTTTTGCGGCGATGGACCTCATGTGGACCTCGCTGGGCGCCTTTACGAGCAAACTGCGTCGCCACCAGACGACGGGCATGCTCGAGGCCTGCCTGATGACGGGCCACTCGTTGCCCGCGCTGATGACGGCGATGCCGACCTTCGATCTGTCGGTGAGCGTGATGCGGTCGAGCGCGATTGTTGTGCTGGCGAGCCTGTTCATGGCGCCTGCACCCTCTCCGGTCGCCTGGGTCTACGCGGCCTTCTTCGGCGTCGGCGGAATGCTCCTCTTCCTCGCGGTCGGTCTGATCTCGGCGGCGCTGCTACTCCGTTACAAGGCCGGAGATCCGTTGAACCGGGCCATGCACATCTCGGCGGTGGTAACGGGAGGTGTGTTTATGCCGCGGACGGAGCTGCCGGCCGCGGTGGGCGCCGTCGGGGCATGGGTTCCTATCGCACCGGTGGTGGACGGGGTTCGGCTGGCGCTGGCTGGCAGCAGTTGGGCCGAGTTGGCGCCGGTTGCGATTCGGCTAGGAGTCTTGGTAGCTGTTGCGTCAACGGTGGCGCTGTTTTCGGTTCGAGCGGCAGTCCGGACGGTTCTCAAGGAAGGATCGTTGGCGCATTACTAACTGCGATCGAACATGTTGCATTGTTGGCTTGATTCATGCATTGTCTACTCACGTCGGATTGACGAGACGATTCGCAAACACCCATCGGGGTCACGACCCCTTCGAAGGAGCCGAGACATGAGCAAGCAACGGCCAATGCCAAAGCAACAGGATTCGACCACGGATGTGGTCGCTGAGTCGGTCGGCCTCGAAGAGGCTGTATCGATGGGTCGTCGCGCTTACGAGGCCCCGAGCCTCGCGAAGAAGCGCTCTGTGGCGCGCGTTACGCTCTTCTCGGGCGGCGGCGTTTCGGCTGGCGGCCTCACGGCTTCCGGCTAGTCGGACCTCGTACCTCGGTTCGCCTGACAGGGCCGAACAAGTCTCGCGAGAGACCTGTCGGCCCTTTTTCGTGTCATCGTTTCCCCGTCGCTTCGGTGACGGAAAGAGACAGTCTGGGCGGCTCGTGGTGACAAATTCTGTCATACGTAGCGGGCTGTCGCATCAGATCTTCTTTTGATCTCATCTCTGCCGCTGTGCTACGCGGGAGTCAAACGTAAACCTCGCGCGCTGCGCACCCCTCTTGGACCTCGTTTTTCGCTGGAGATTGTCATGGCCCGCACGACGCTGAATTCGACCTCTCTGCTCGCCCTGCTTCGCGGGCCTTCGACCCTCACGGCCGCGACCCTCGTCGCCTCGCTCGCACTCGTTGCCTGCGGAGACGAAACGTCGGAGAAGACCGAGGATACGGGCACCTCGTGCAACCTCTTCACCGGTGAGGGCTGCGAGGATACCGCGCCCGACACCACCGCGGACACCTCCACGGATACGGGCACGGCCGACACGATCGAGGAAGACACCAACATCGAGGACACCGAGGTCGACACCGCAGTCGAGGACACGACGGTCGACACCGGAACCGACACCGGCGGCATCCAAGAGAGCTGCGGCAACGGCACGGACGACGATGGCGACGGCAACGCCGACTGCGCCGACTCGGATTGTGCGAACAACGCGGCCTGCTTGGAGTGCGACACCCTGAACGCCCGCGACTGCGAGCCCGACAACCGCGCCTGCGATGTTGTGGCCGGCCCCGACTCCTGCGGCGACTGCCTCGACACGTTCGTCGACCAAGCCGGCACCTGCATCTGCGACGCGACCATCTGCGACGCGGCGCCTGCCCCCTTCTGCCGCGGTAACGACCGGGTCGAGACGGCCCGCACCGCCTACGACATCGGCACCAGCTGTGAGTGCCGCGACGCAGAGACCGAGACGGCCTGCCCCACCGGCACCAACTGCGACGGCGGCGTGTGCGTTGCAGTCCCCGTGACCGCGGACCCCTGGATCCTCTTCGTGCGTACGCCCGGCTCGGCCTGTGCTGAGCAGCAGGATTCGCAGCTCTACGTCATCCGCGCCGACGGCACAGATGAGCGCCGCGTGACGAACCTTCCTGGTCAGAAGCTTGCCGCTCGTTGGTCGCCCGACGGCCGCTCCGTCTACTTCTCGATGAAGGTGACCGATTGCTCGGCGCCCGCGAACACCAACGTTGGCATCTACAAGCTCGCCATTGAGACGGGCGCCATCGAGCAGCTCACCCCGGTCTGCCCCGAGCTCGCCTATCAGGGCAACCCCGACCCGACCGGCCTCCTCAGCGGCGGCTTCACGGTGGTTCCCGATGAGTCGGCAATCGTCTTCACCAACTTCTACAGCGGCGACTTCGGCCTCTTCACCCAGCCCCTCGACGCGAGCGGTGCCGCCTGCACCGTGCTCGTCGATAACGGCGGCAACGGCGAAGCCGACCCTGCGATCGCCGAGTGCGACCCGGCCACGGTCATCTACACCAAGCAGGCTGCTGGCGGCTCTGTGACGCTCTTCTCGGTCGGTGTTGACGGCGCCGGCAATGGCACCGCGAGCCTCACCGGCTACCTCGGTGCGCCCGCTATCAGCCCGGCCGGCACCTCGGCGATCTGGACGAAGGACCTCGGCGGCGGCGCGACGCAGCTCTACAGCAACGCATTCAACTGCACGACGCACCGCACCTCGGGTACGCCGACGCCCGTCTCGGGCTCGACCAACGACAGCTCGCCCGCCTTCTTCCCCAACGGGAACCTGGTCGTGACCGAGCGCATCTTTGCCTCGGCCAGCGTTGTTCAGACCGAGATCATGGTGATCAATGTCACCTCCGGTCTCACCACCCGCATCACCACCAACGAGGTCCTCGATGGTGGTCCCCGCCCGGGTCTCATCGAAGCCACCACTCTCAATCCGGCGATCGCGCGCTAGCGTCCGCTCAGAGGTCCTATGAATCCAACTTGGGTTGTCTTTCACATCACCGACCGGTGCCAGCTTAACTGCAAGCACTGCCTCCGGGACCCCGAGATTAAGTCGCAGGACCTCTCGCTCGACCTCATCTGCAATGTGCTGGACGAGGCCTGGCAGCTCTACCGCTGCAAGCATGTTGGACTGACGGGTGGCGAGCCCTCGCTGCACCCGCAGTTCTACGAGATCATCGATGCCATCGTGGCCCGCGGCTACACGTGGCATGTGGTGACCAACTCGGAGAAGTTCTCGAGGATGGTGGCAAAACTCGACGAAAAGCCCGAGCGGCTTTCGACCTGCACCGCCATGAACTTCTCGATTGATGGCGCGACGGAGGAGGTGCACGACAAGGTGCGCGGCCCCGGCAGCTTCCGGAACGTCATGCAGGCGGTGGCCATCTGCACGATGCGGAAGATTCCCTTCATCATGCAGATGACGGTCAACGCCTACAACGCGCATCAGATTGAGCAGATGGCAATGATGGCGAGCCACCTGGGTTCTGGCCGAATGTCGTTTGGCATGACCCAGCCGACGGGTACCTACCTCGACGAGGAGATGTTCCTCTCGACGGCGGAGTGGCGGACGGTGCTCGACACCATCACGCGGCTGCAGGGCAGCCTGCACATGCCCGTCTCCTTCACGGACAGCTTCTACCGCGAAGAGCCCTTCTTCGTCTGTCAGCCCTTCCGCTCGGAGATCCTCCACGTGGATCCGAAGGGCAACTTGACGCTCTGCTGCCAGCACTCTGGCGTGCCGACCGAAGGGGCGCCTGCAGATGTGCTGGGCAACCTGCACGAGGTGAGCCTCGCAGACGCGCACCAGAAAATGCTCGACGTCATTCACTACGCGCAGACCGAGAAGAACAAGGCGATCAAAGAGGGCACGCTCTCGGAGTGGGACCTCTTCCCCTGCAACTTCTGCATGAAGCTCTTCAAGAAGCCCTACTGGACCGACGAGGGTCGCGGCGGTGTAGAGGCCAAGCGCGAGCGCTGGCGCGGCAAGTGGGCGGTCGATGCAGAGAAGGTGACCGGCTGCGGCGGTGGCCCGAAGAAGATTGCCTAGCCTCCTTCAGGAGGTGGCAGCGGCGCCTGCTCTGGTAGCAGAGGTGGTGCTGCTGCGGGGCCTGCTTCCTGTTGCCCTCGAGAGGCTCCCCATGGACCGCCTCTTCCGCGGTCTGACGCCCGCGACGGCCCGCTTTGCGGGGCGCAGCGAGGCCGAGGCGTTGGAGGCGGTAGAGCGGGCGACCGAACTCGTGCTGCGGCGCGTGCGGGTCACGCGGACAACCTGCCTGCTGCGGAGCCTGATCCGGTATCGCTGCCTGCGCGAGCGGGGCGTGGAGGTGGTCTTCAAGATGGGGCTCCGCGAGCGCGAAGGCGTGATGGAGGGGCATGCTTGGATTGAACTTCGGGGGCAACCTGTGCTTGAGAGGGAGTCCACCGACTATCAGGTGACCTTCGTCTATCCACCCTCTGCCGCGTGAGTCTGCCTTGGATCTCGAAACCACCCGCATCACCCCCAGCGCCCGCGTCATCCTCACCGAGATGCCCGACGGAAAGGGGGTGCTGCTCGATATGGACACGAAGTTTTACTACGAGCTGAATGTGACCGGCGTCTTCATCTGGAAGCGGTTCGGCGGTCGCTCGAAATTGGCGTCAGAACTCGTCGCAGCGCTGGTCGAGGAGTTCGAGGTGACGGGCGCAGTCGCGGCGGAAGACCTCGCGGAGATGGTCGCGTCGCTGGCTGCAGACAAGCTGGTCGTCGTCGCGCTGGCCTAGCGCGGGCTGTTCGCCTCGGCGGTGAGCAGGTCGATGATGCAGTCCGGCCGCTCAAGCGCGTCGAGGCCCAGCAGGAGCTCGTAGGAGCGTCCGTGGGAGACAAGGGCGAGCAGGGCCGCGAGGTGTTCTTCGGCATGTGCGAGGCCGTCGACTGCAACAAGCGCGGAGGCGGTCATGAGGTTGCCGAGCGCGTCGGTAGGCGCGAGCGCCTTGAGGCGGGTTGTGGACTCGCCCGTGATGCGTGGGAAGAGAAGCCAGTCGGGGTAGCCGAGCGAGGCGCGGATTGCGCTGGGGAAGAGCAGGGCGGCCGGGTAGCTGCTCTTGCCGCTCTCGGCGGCTGTCGGGTTGGGGTGGCGCGCGGTGAGTCCGGCGAAGGCCTGCGCGGTCTTTGGCGAGAGGTTGAGGGGCTTGGGGAGTCCCCAAATGCAGCGGCCTGCGGGGTCGATGTAGAGGGTGTCGTCGCCCGCGAGGAGGCCGCCGCGCCGGAGCAAGGAGAGGGTGGTTGTGGTCTTTCCGTGCGCCGCGTCGCCGGCGACGAGGAGGGTGCCGAGGCCATCGAGCGCGACGAGGCCGGCGTGGAGGTGGAAGCGGCGGCAGAGGCGGAGCGCGACGGCGAGCGCGATGAGGAGGGTGGCGCTGCTGAAGGTGTGGCCGTCGTCGAGCGAGTCGGGGTGGACCTCGCCGTTCAGTTCGCTGCCGTCTCCTGAGAGGGAGAGCAGGCTGGCGCCGTCCCAGAGGAGGATGCGGTCATCGGCGGCAAAGACGCGGGTGCGACCGTGGAAGAAGAGGGGTCGATGGCTGGCATCGGGGAGCGGCGCAGGCGGCCCGTCGGCATGCCGGAGCGAGACGTGCAGCGTGGCGGTTGGCGCGGCCTCCGTTTCGCCGAGGCAGTCGAGGATGGCAGAGAGCGGGTCGGAGTCGGGCCACGGGCGCCAGACGATGTCGATCCCCGCGAGCTGTGCGCGACGCAGGCCGCTCATCGGGCGCCTGTGAAGGGCCGGAAGGGGAGCATGGCGAGCCGCTTGAGCAGGAGCCGTTTGCGGCCTGCTGCGAGCGCCTCGTCGCCGTAGTGATAGGCGAGGTAGTCGTCGCTCGGCAGCAGCTTGCGGAGGAGCATCTGGGGCTGATGCAGGGCGTCGTGCGCGATGCGCTGCAGGAGGAGCCGCTGGAAGATGGACTGGTCCCAGAGCCGCTGCGCGTGGGGTCCCGGGAAGACGAGTCGCGTCAGCGTGGCAGCGGCCGGTGGCGCCGCGCTGGCGTGGAGCGCTACGAGTCCTTTGGTGAGTCGGAGCGGGAGGGATGTTTGAGCCGGAGCGTCGGTGTCGCTGAGCCAACCGGCGCGGTGGAGCCGGAGCGCATCGGCAAGGTGGCGGGCGAGGATGCGCCAGTCGCCGTGATGCTGCACGAAGGCGTGAATGCAGAGGTGTCGGGTGAGCTCTTCGCGCGGCAGGAGCGGGATGAGGAGGCCGTCTCGCTCGTTGGTAATGCGGCTCTCCCAGAGCCGGTCGAAGTCTGCGGCAGGCTGCTCGGACTCCGGGAGCATGCGGTGGAGCTCGATGGAGAGTCCGTCGGTGCTCTCATGGACGGCGGGGTGGATTTTGTCGGCGGCCTGGGAGGCGACATAGTCGGCGTAGGAGGTGCCATCGACGAAGGGGACCTCGGTGCCGGCGGACTGGAGCGGGTAGCCGGCGGCGAGGAGGGCGGCGGAGGCAGCGGCGAGGTCGTCGGGGTGGAAGAGGAGGTCGATGTCGTCGAGGTGGCGTGCGCCGACCTGCTCGTAGGTTGTGAGGAGGAGGTCGCAGCCTTTGAGGGCGAAGAAGCGGAGGCCGGCATCTTGCAGTGCGGCGGTAACGACGGCGAGGTGGTGGAGGATCCAGCCGTTGCGGGCAGTGGTCTCGAAGAGGCAGGTCTCGGCCCATTCAGCCCAGTCTGGAGGCAGCTGGGATGCGCTGGCGTGGAGGGAGGCGGCCGCGGCCGGAGCGACAGCATGGGCGGCGGCCAGGGTGGCGAAGGTGTCGAGGTCGGCGCTTCGGAGCAGCGCCTGGAGCTGCGTTGCGTCGACGGGGCCCGGCGCGAGGGTCTGGAGCAGCAGGCTTCTGGTGGGACAGGTGGTCATTGGGCTCCGCGAACGCTCCCCTTGGCGTAATGCGTAACAGGTTGATGCTGCAAGCATCGCAAGCGGTTGTCGGGGCTGTGAAGAAGGCTTAGAGTCTGCATCGCAGTCGCCGGAACAGGAGCAGCGGATGAAGGATTTGGAGCAGCGGGTGGCTCGGATCAGGGCACTCGAGCAGAATGTGCTGAAGGTGTTCGAGGGCAAAGAGGCGGTGGTACGCAAGGCGGTTATCTGCCTGCTGGCCGGAGGGCATCTGCTGGTGGAGGATGTGCCCGGCGTTGGCAAGACGCTGCTGGCGCAGGCGCTCGCGATCTCGGTCGGCCTCAAGTTTTCGCGCATCCAGTTCACGAGCGATCTGCTTCCGACCGACATCCTCGGCGTCACCGTCTTTGACCAGAAGAGCGGAGAGTTTCGCTTCAAGCCTGGTCCGATTTTTGCCAACCTGGTGCTGGCAGATGAGATCAACCGGACCGCGCCCCGCACGCAGTCGAGCCTGCTGGAGGCGATGGCGGAGCGGCGTGTTTCGACCGACGATGTGACGCGGGATCTGCCCTCGCCTTTCTGGGTGATCGCGACGCAGAATCCGCTCGAGTCGCACGGCACCTATCCGCTGCCGGAATCGCAGCTCGACCGGTTCCTGATGCGGGTCACGGTGGGCTATCCGCCGACCTCCGTGGAGCGGGCGCTGCTGCTCGCGAGGACCTCGTCGGATCCGACGCTCCGCATCGGCGCGGTGGTGAGTGCAGAGCAGCTCGCTGACCTGATGGCAGCGGTGGACGAGGTTCGGTTCGATGACTCGCTGGCCGACTACCTGCTTGCGATCGTGCAGGCGACGCGGACGAGCGCGCGGCTCTCCGTGGGTGTCTCGACGCGCGGCGCGCTGGCGCTGACGCGCGCGGCGAAGGCCGCAGCGCTGGTTGCCGGAAGGTCACATGTGCTGCCGTCGGACATCAAGGAGCTGTGCGGTCCGGTGCTGTCGCATCGTGTATCGATGGGCACCGGCGAGTCGGTGGTGGGTTCGAGCCGTGCGGCCGCCGAGGCGGTCATTGCGGAGCTGGTGTCGCGCATCGAAGTGCCGCTCTAGCGGCCGTTTCAGGCAGCAGGGTTGAACCATGGCCACACGCCTTCGCAAACTGATGCGCGCGCCGCGCAAGCTCACCTTTACCCGCGAGGGGAAGTGGTTTGTCGGCATGACGATCATGGTCGGTTTCGGCGCTGTGAACACGAGCAACAACCTGCTCTTTCTGCTGCTGGGTATGATGCTCGGGCTCATCATTGTGAGCGGCATTCTGAGTGAGTGGGTCTTGCAGAAGGTGGAGGTGACCCGGCTCGGCTCGGGCGATCTCTACGCGGGTGCGGAGAGCTCGCTCACCTACACACTGACAAACCGGAAGGCCTTCCTGGCCTCGTATGGTCTGGTTGTGGTGGAGCACGAGGAGCGTGAGAGCCGCGGGCGTCGGCGGCGGGCGCTGGGGCTGCCGAGCGAGCCACCGCGGGGTGCGAAGGAGCGGGAGGCGGAGGGCGATCCGGGGAGTCCGCGGGCGCTCGCGATTCGGGTTGCCGCGGAGGCGAGTAGCGTGGCGGTTGCGCAGTATCGCTTTCCCCGCCGCGGCATCTACCGGTTCGACGGATACGACCTGACGACCCGCTTTCCCTTCGGCTTCTTTGAGAAGTCGCTGCCGGTGTTCGCGGGCCATGAGTTGCTCGTCTTTCCTGCCATCACCGCGCAGCTGCCGGCGATCGGAGAGGGTACGCAGACGCAGGGCGATTTGGTTCGGCAGGCAGAGGGGCGCGGCGGCGACTTCCTGGGGCTCCGCGCCTACCGGGAGGGCGACGACCCGCGCCAGATTCACTGGAAGGTCTCGGCCCGCAAGAACGCGCTGGTGACGCGACTGCACGAGCGGGAAGATGCCGACGCGGTGGCCATCCATTTCTACAGCCATCTGCCTGATGGCGAGGTTGCGGTGGTGGCGGAGCAGGCCTTTGAGCAGGCGGTTGAGGTTACGGCGTCGCTCTGCGCGCAGTATGTGCGGTCGAACAAGCAGTTCTCGCTCCACACGCTGTCGGGCGGGGTGACGGAGGGCGGTGGCCCTGGCCATCTGCTGGCCTGTCTGCGCCACCTGGCGATGCTGGAGGCTCTGCGTGGCGAGGCGCCTCTGCAGATGGAGCTGTCGCGGCGCGGTAGCCGGCTGCTGGTTGCGCCGGCCTGGACGCCTGCGTCGGTTCTGGGGCAGTTCGAGCGGGTGGTACCGGTGGAGGCAGCATGACGACGCTCCAACTCCGCAAACTGCTGGTCTATGCGATGAACCTCATCGCCTTCGGGACGCTGCACCTGTCGGGCGAGATGAACGCGGCGGTGCTGGTGCTGTTCTATGCAGGGCTGGCGGTGAGCTGGTTCTGGGAGCCGCCGCGCATGTTGCTGGAGCGGTGGCGGATGCCCTGGACGGTGGCGACGCTCGCCTGCTTTGCCTTCTCGCTCGCAGATGTCTTTGTCTGGAAGGAGTTCTTCCTCATCAGCGCGTTGAACTTCGTGCTCTTCCTGCAGGTGAGCAAGCTGTTCCAGCGGGAGGCTCACAAGGACTACACGCAGAGCATGGCGCTGAGCCTGCTGGTCATGACCTCCGGCGCAGCGCTCAACGAGAACCTCTCCTATGGCGTGCTGTTCGCGCTCTTTGTGTTTGCGACCACGCCCTCGCTGGTGGTGCAGCATCTGGTGGAGGAGACGGACAGGAACCGGCTTCCGGAGGGTCGCGGGCTGCGGCTCGAGCGACCGGTCCTCTGGGTCACGCTCGGTCTTGCTGCGCTTGTGTTTGCGGGCGCTGCGACCTTCTTCTTCGTCTTCCCGCGGCTCGGCTTTGGCTTCTTTGCGAAGCAGAGCCGGCGCGGCGTCGCGACGGCGGGGTTTGGCGACAAGGTGGAGCTCGGTGAGGGGGGCAGCATCGGCGACAACCAAGAGATTGTCATGCGGGTGAAGTTCCCGACGCCGCCCGCGGAGGGCGAGGTTGCGACGATGCACTGGCGCGGGCTCTCGCTGAACGAATACGATGGCCGTGCCTGGCGCGATGAACACAATGCTCCGCGTGAGGTGCTGCGCTTCGACCAGGGCTATGGCATCGGGGATTTGGGTGGTTGGCCGCAGACCGTCGCCGGGACCAAGGCGGTGGAGGTCTATCTGGAGCCGATGCCGTCGCGGGTGCTCTTTGCGCCGGGGCAGATGTCGGGGATCGAGCTGACGCTCAACAGCGCCGACATCCCGGATTCGGTCATGGGGCGGAGGCTGGTGGCAGACACCTCCGGGCAGGTGGTCTATGAGGCGCGCAAGGAGCTGGGGGTTCGCTACCTTGCTCGCTACCGGCCGCTGCCGCCGGGTGAAGGTGTCGCGCCGGGGCTGCGCTGGGCAGCAGGCGTGACCGACATGGCCCACCTGGCCGCGGGGATGGCGGCGCTTGCGCAGTCTCCGGAAGCGGCATCGCTGCCGCGTGCTTTCCAGGGCCATCTCCGCGATGCGGTGCGTGACTATCTGCGGCGCTGGAATGAGCTGGCGGGTAGCCTTCCTGTGCCGCCTCCGACGGCGGCTGGGCTCGAGCTTGTGCGGAAGGCGCGGTTGCACCAATTTGGGCTCGAGGATATCGCCGTTGCGGGGACCTGGTCCGACAGCTGGTGGACGCTGGCAGCGCAGTATTCCGCGGTTTCTGAGGGGACACTTTCTGCCCGCACCGTGGCGCTCACGGATGAGCTCCGCAGGCGGTCGCCGGACCCTGCCGACTATGCCCGCGCCCTGGAGCGGGAGCTTAAGACGCGGCGCTACACGCTGGAGATGGAGCAGGCGGAGAAGGGCGAGAATGTGCTCGACTCGTTCCTCTTCGAGTGGCGGGCCGGCCACTGTGAATACTTCGCGACGGCGATGACGATGATGCTCCGTCAGCAGGGGATTCCTGCGCGCATCGTCAACGGGTTTCTTGGTGCCGACTACAACTCGGTGGGGGAGTACTGGGCGGTGCGGCAGAACTATGCCCACTCCTGGGTGGAGGCCTACTTCCCGGGCCGCGGCTGGGTGATGTTTGATCCGACGCCGGGCGGGCCGAACGTGCAGATGCCGGGGGCGTCGATCTGGTCGACGCTTCAGATGGGTCTCGACACGGCGCGGCTCGCCTGGTTTCGCTGGGTGGTCGAGTATGACTTCGAGAAGCAGGCGTCGATCTTGCGCGATGCCTTCACGCAGACGCAGTCGTCGCAGGGAGCAGACCCGGTGCGGTTCTCGGATGCTGCGCGGGAGCTCTTCTGGACCATCTTCCGCCGGATGAAGGCCACCTTCTGGGAGGCTGTGCTGGCGGCTGTTGCGACGCTCCTGTTTCGGCTCCGGACGAAGCGGCGGCAGGTCTGGTCCGGTCCGGACTGGGCCATCGGAACGGCCTGGCTGTTGCTGTCGGCAGGCGTGATTCAGATGGCGTGGCCGACGGGCTGGAGCGGTGGCGCAGTTGCGCTGGGCGTGGGTGTTCCGCTTGCGGGCACGGGCATTGCCTTCTGGCTGCGGCGGGCGCTGCTGGGAAGCGACGAACCTGAGCAGCGTCGTAGCCGGCCGCGGCGTCAGCTCGAGGTTTCGGGGCTCTACCTGCGGCTGCTGCAGGAGTTGGAGCGGCGGACAGGCACGCTGGAGGTAGACCTGACGAGCCGCGGCTTCTTGGAGCGCTCATCTCGCTACCCTGCGGAGGTGGTAGCGGAGCTGACGGCCTTTGTGGCGGTCTACGAGCAGGTCCGATTTGGCGGCGAGCTGCTCGGACCGGCGGAGGTCTCAGGGTGGCGTCGTCGGGTGAAGAGGGCGGTCAAGGCGATGCGGCGGGCTCCGCCGTGGGAGCAACCCCCAGCGCCGAAGTCCTAGCGGACGGCGACCGTCTTGATCGCGAGGATGAGGGTGCCGCCGTTGAAGGGCATGCCGCCCACATAGAAGACGCCCTGGTCGGTCGACGTGGTGTCTGCGCTTCCACCGGGCATGGCCATGCGGAGTTTGAACTTGCCGCCCTCCGCGCCCATGAGGGTGAGGCCGAGCGAGCTGTCGGGGATGGGGAGCGCGAAGGTTCCCTGCTGGCCGGTCTGGAGCGTCTGGCGGCTGGCCGAGAGTTGGCGGAAGCCCTTGAACTGGGGGAACTGCTTTGCGAGCTGGCCGGCGTTGGCGGCGAGTGCCTGATCGGCAGGCGCGGCGGCGGCGGAGGCGGGGATGATCTTTACCTCCACGGCGACGGCCGCGCGGGCAGGCGCAGCGGCGGCGGGCTTTGCGTCGGCGGCATAGGCGGCCGGTGCTGCGAGAGCCAGGAGCGAGGCGGTAAGGAGCAGTGCGAGGGGGCGTTTCATGGTGACTAGTCCGTGCGAACGGGGAGGGCAGGCGAGGCGCCGGAGCCTGCGAGGGTTGGGTCTGTGGAGGCGGGTCCGGCGCCTTTGGGCGCCGTGGCGAGCGTGCCGTTGGGCTGCAGCCAGATGACGGTCGCGGTGTCGTCGGCCTGGGAGCCCTGAGTGACGCTCGCGGTAAAGCCGGAGGTCGGGGTCAGGCGGTCCACGCTGGGCGCCTGGACGTAGTAGTTGTTGATGATGGTGGTCTTCGCCGGGTCGGTCTGTGCGCTCTCGGGCGCTGCGGGCGAGATCCGGTTGGAGAGCGTCACGGCGAGGAGCGCGGCGGCCACGGCCACGGCGCCGGTGAAGGCCCAGCCGGAGCCCCAGCTGCGGAGCCGGTCGAGGAAGGAGTCGCTGGAGGTCGCTGCTGCGGCGACACGCTCGCGCTGCTGGTTCTGTTCGGCCACGCCGGCCATGATGCGTGCAAGCAGGGCAGGGTCTGCGGGCTCTTCGCACTCGCGGCGGAAGCCGGCGGTGAGCAGTGCGGAGGTCGCCTCCTCGAGTTCGGTACGCGCCTCGATCTCCGCCATGATGCGGGCGTGGATGGCAGCGTCGCCAAGCCCTTCGCGGTCGATGTGGCTGGGGAGGGCGAGCGTGTCGTGCAGGAACTCGAGGTCTGCGAGGTAGCGCTTTGCGTCGGGGTTGGCCTCGAGGAGGGCGCGGGCCTCTGCGGCCTCTACGCCGCGGGTCTCGCGGTCGTGGTGCTTGTCGAGGAGGAGAGCTTGTTCACGGGTCAGCATGTTGGAACCACGATGAGCAAAGAATAAGGAGAAACGAGGTAAAATCCGGACGGAGAGAGCATCGCGCTATTCACCGGAGGTGGGATTCTTCTTCTCATAGAAGGAGCGGAGCTCGAACTGCATCGCCTTACGAGCGTGGAAGAGGCGGCTCATGACGGTGCCTTGGGGGATATCGAGCACCGTCGCGATCTCCAGATAGCTGAGCCCCTGGTGGTGGTAGAGCAGCAGGATTTCGCGTTGCTGCACCTTCATCTGGTCGAGCGCGTCGTAGACCTTCTCGGCGGTCTCCTTGTTCTCGAGCACCTTGAGCGCGCTCATGCCGGCGGTGGCGCTGAGGTAGTCGGACTGGTCGTCGGTCACATGCTCGAAGGCGTTGCCCGGCTCGGTGGTGTCGGTGGGGATGAACCGATTGGACTTGCGCAGCAGGTCGATGCAGAGGTTGCGCGCGATGCGGATGGTCCAGGCGATGAAGGAGGTGTCGCCTCGGAAGGTGGCGAGGTTCTGCCAGACCTTGAGGAAGGTCTGCTGGGTGAGGTCGTCGGCATCGGCGGTGTTACGGACCATGCGGATGCAGAAGGCGCGCACCCGCGACTGGTAGGCTGTGACGACCTGGGCGAAGGCTGCGTTGCCGCGCTTTCCACCCTCGACGCTTTCGGCGATCAGCTTTCTGATACGTGCTTCTTCTTCGGGGTTTGCCATGGGCTGACTCGTCGTGCGGGTAGGTTAGAGAGTTGGATGAGCGTGCGCGTTGTCGGCCTGCGCAGCGTCGGGGTCGGACCAGCGGACCTCCGTGACGACCTCGTCGACGCTGTGATGGTGCTCGAGGATGTGCTTGACCTGCTCGAGCAGCGCGTTGGGCTCGGTGCCTCGTAGAGCATCGATGCGGACCGTCGCGGCGCGCTGTGTGGTCGACCGTGCCCAGAGGCGCAGCTGCGTGAGCTTCGCGGGCGCGACGGCCGTGGCGAGTTCGGCGCGGATCGCGTCGGCGTTCAGCTCTTCCGGGATCGCATCGAGGCTCAGCGCGATCGCTTCGCGGAGCGGATGCCAGACGCTCCGGATGACGGCGGCGGCGACGAGCAGGGTGACGGCGGGGTCGATCCAGTTCTCGCCCGTGAAGTAGACGAGGATGGCGCTGACGAGGACGCCTGCAGAGATGCCTGCGTCGGCGAGGAGATGAAGGACGATGGCCCGGGCGCCGACATCGCCGGCCTGGTGGCGGAAGAAGGGGACGGCAGAGAAGAAGTTCACCGCGATGCCAAGCGCAGCCGCGATCATCACGGGCGGCGCGTCAAGCACCAGCGGCTCGACGAGTCGGCTCGAGGCCTCGTAGAGCACGACTCCGATGGCGACGAGGACCAGCGCGCAGTTGAGGATGGCAGCGTGAACGGTGACCCGTCCGAAGCCGAAGGGGAAGCGCGACGAGGCGGGCCGGCGCGAGAACCAGAGCGCCGCCCACGAGAGCAGCAGTCCGGAAATATCGCCCAAGTTGTGGAGCGCATCTGCGACGAGGGCGGTGGAGTGCGAGCGCCAGCCAACGCTCAGCTGGATTGCCACGAGGGCAGCGTTGAGCAGCACCGACCAGCGGAAGGCCTGGTCCAGCGTGCCCTGCCCGTTGTGCCCGTGCCCATGGTGCGAATGCCCGTGGTGAGCATGCCCGTGTTGGGTGGCTGTGTGGCCGTTCGCCATGGAGGTTCAAGCGGAGGTGGAAGGTGGTAGGTTGGGTAGCGGTCGGGGCGGGCAGAGGCAATGAAATCGGCTTGCGCGTGGCTGCGGTTGGGGATTCTGCGCGTTGACGAAAGCAGCGGTGGTTCGTAACGTTGAAGGCCAACAGGAACTCATCGGGAATTGCGTGGGACATCAGCCTGAACAGCCGCTCCGCGAGGTCATCGCAGCACTGCGCGCCGTGGTCGTCCGTCGGCGGATTGCCGAGAGTGCCGGTTGGGTAGTTGCATCCTCTGTGGCCGGTGTTTGGCTCGGCGGATGGCTGCTCGGTTTGGTTCCCGCTCGTCCGTCCGGTGAGGGCTGGTGGCTGGTGCTGCTGGCCGGTGCTGTCGCGGCCGTTGTAGCGCTGCTGCGGGGTCGTCGTGCCTTTGGCGAAGACCATGCGTTGGCGCGGCTGCTGGAGGGGGCATTCCCGCAGCTTCGGACCGACCTTCGGACCCTGCTCGACTTTGCGGCTCGTCCTCCGTCAGAGGCGGAGGGACAGGCGCTCGCCGCCTCCTTGCAAGCTCGCGTTGAAGCGGAGCTCGTTGCGGTCGCGCCGCTGGTTGAACGGGCTGCGCCGCCGGTTCGTCTTCGGCCGCCTGCCCTGATGATGGCGGCGGCGATTGCGCTGGTGGGGCTTTCGTTCGCGCTCTCTCCAACGCGGTTTGCGCCTGCGCTTCGTCGGATGATGGCGGGCGCCACAGAGGGCCCGCTGCCTGCGGCCTTTGCCGAGCCGCTGGTTTCGACGCTCGACCTCGTGATTGAGCCGCCGGCCCATACCGGCCTGCCGGGGCAGACGCTCGAGGGGACGAACGGCGACATCAACGCGGTGGCTGGTTCGCGCGTGACGGTGAGCGGCAGCCTGCTTGTTCCGGCCACCGAGGTCTACCTCGCGGTGACCGACGAGGCGGGCCGGCAAGAGGTCGCAGCGATCGTGACGGGAGAGCGCTTTACGGCCTCCTTCGCTGTGCTCAGTTCGGGCAACTACCGGATTGGGATTGGGGCGCCGCAGGACGGCCGCTTCGACCCGGTGGACCGGCAGGTCACTGTCATTGCTGACCAGGCGCCCGTGGTCGCCTTCCTGAGGCCTGAGGGCGATCAGGAGGTGGGGGCCACCGACAAGATCAATCTGAGCGTCCATGCGACCGACGACTACGGGCTCGTGGAGGTTGCCTGGAGCTGGAAGCTCGAGGGGCAGAAAGGCGCGGCAACGCGTGAGGTGCTGCGAAGCCCCGAGAGGTCGAGCGATTACACGGAGGAGTTTGCGCTCGACCTCGGTCCGCTCGCGCTCGCCTCGGGCGATGTTTTGGTGCTTCAGGCGGAGGCCAGTGATCAGCGTGCGACGGGTGAGTCGGGGCGCGGGGTCTCGCCTGAAATCCGGCTCCGCGTGCGCTCGGATGCCGACAAGAACGAGGCCATCCTCGCCGAGAAGGAGGCGATCTTTGAGGGGCTGCTGACGCAGCTCGCGGGGCAGCTCTCGCTCAAGATTGTGACCTACGCCAAGCTGGAGGGAGCGACGGCCAGAGAGGCGCGGCTGCGGGCGGTTGTGGCGGATGTGGCGCAGGTTGGGAGGCCGCCGATGCTGCAGTCTGCGACGAAGGTGCACGACGCCTGGCCGGAGCTTCTCAACCGCTGGGATGAGATGCTGACGCTGATGAAGGACGACAAGCTGACGCCGCCGCGGGAGCGCATGCTGCTGGCCGCTGCGCGCACCCGGGTGCGAGGCGATGAGCGCACGCTGCATGGGCTCCTCGATGGTGTGAGCCTCGCGATGTCGGAGGGCGTTGTGGCTGACCCGGCCTTTGCGGGCGTGGCGACCGGTCAGGCCTCGATGATCGATGCGACAGAGCGGGCTGCGACGCTGTTCGACTCGCTCATCGCGTCGCAGAAGGCCGATGCGCTCGCGCGGAATATCCAGGAGCTGGCCGAGTCGCGGGAGACGCTGAAGTCGCTCATGGAGAAGTATCGCGACACGCGCGACCCCAAGGTGCGGGAGCAGATTGATCGGGAACTTCGTCGCCTCGCAAAGCGGATGAAGGAGCTGATGGAGCGCATCCGTGACCAGATGGAGAAGCTGCCGCAGGAGCACCTGAACATGGAGGGTCTCGATCAGGACAAGGCCTCGGAGAACCTCGAGGAGATGGCCGGCGCGCTCGAGCAGATGGAGAAGCTTCTCAACGAAGGGAAGATTGACGAGGCGCTCGCGGCCCTCGACCGGATGGGCAAGGAGATGGACTCCCTTGAGAAGGAGATGGGCGATCCGCTCGCCGGAGCCAGCTCGGACGAACTGTCGGAGCTCGACAAGACCATGGGCGAGGCGACCAAGGAGCTCGACAAGGTGGAGGCGCAGCAGCAGGCGATCGCGGAGGAGACGGCCAAGCTGATGGAGGAGATGCGGGCCGAGACCGCAAAGAAGATGGCCGCTGAGATCGCCGACAAGTTGGCGCGTGCCAAAGCGGAGGTTGCCGAGGCAAAGCGGGCGCTGGATGCGGTTGATGACAGCGCGCTCCGTTCGAACCTCAAGGCGGAGATGGAGGAGATGGAGGCCAGGCTGCAGAAGGTGCAGTCCGCGCTCGACAATGGAGATATCAAAGAGGCCGCAGAGGCGGCGGCGGACGCGGAGTATACCTTCGAGATGGCGAAGGAGAGTCTGTCGTCGCTCAAACAGTTCGAGAAGGGTGCCGCGAAGCAGGCTGCCGGCGAGGCCGAGAAAGCCGCAGAGAAGGGCGCCGCCGGCATGGCCAAGGTGGTGTCTGAGCTCGGCGAACTGCTGGAGAAGGCGGAGAGCAGCATGGGTGCGAGCGGGAAGGCGAAGCTGGGCGAGCTGGCGAAGCGGCAGGCCGGCACCGAGCAGGCGCTCCAAGGTCTGAAGGAGAAGCTCGGTGGCCTGCAGCAGAAGTTCTCGCTGCCCGAAGACCCCTTCGCCGAGCCGATGGCGAAGACAGAAGGGGGCATGGAGGACTCGCGTAGCGAGCTGGGCGAGGGCGCGCCGGGCGGTGCACGGGATGGGCAGCAGCGGGCGCAGGAGGGGCTCAAGTCGCTCCGTCAGCAGATGCAGTCCATGACGGGCAAGCAGCGGCAGAAGCAGCAGGGCGAGGGAGGTCGTCAGACCTCCAACGAGAAGGTTGAGGTGCCCAAGCAGGGCGAGACGGGGGGCGAGGCCTACCGCAAGCGGCTGCTCGACGCGATGCGCGAGGGCGGGCTCGATGACTACGGCGACGCCATACGGAGTTACTATGAAAGCCTCATGCAGTAGCATCTGGGGCCTGCTGCTCGCCGCGTTGCTTGCGGCGGTGCCGCTGCGTGCCGTCGCGGCTGACGAGACGCCGGGTTCGGTGGAGGCGCTCATCGACCGCGGCCGATACGCTCAGGCCGACAAGGCGTTGCAGGAGCTCGAGTCGGGCGGCGCAGCGGCGGTGGAGGTGCTGCGGCTGCGGGCCATCTGGCTGCATCACACGGGGCGCTACAAGGAGTCGCTGGCGGCCTACGAGGCTGCGCTTGCGGTGGCTACCGACCCCTATCTTGTCTCGGCGCTTACGAAGGACCGCGACCTGCTCCAGTCAACCATCGAGGCGACCGCCAAACTCTCTGTCTATCGAACCAGCGATGGCCACTTTGAGGTCTATCACGATGCCGTGAAGGATGCCCCGCTGCTCCCCTTCCTCGATGAGACGCTCGAGGGGGCCTACTACGAGCTCGGCTACGACTTCGGCTACTGGCCCACGGAGCCAATTCGGGTGGAACTCTTCGGTCGCGCCTCCGTGCTCGCGAAGGTCTCGACGCTCTCGGCCGAGGCCATCAAGACGACCAGCACCATCGCGCTCTGCAAGTACAACAAGCTGATGGTGACCTCGCCGCGCGGCACCGCGCAGGGCTACGGCTGGCGCGACACGGTGAGCCACGAATACGTGCACTACGTTGTGGAGCAGGCGGTGGGGCATGGCATCCCCATCTGGCTGCACGAGGCGCTGGCGAAGTACCATGAGGGGCGCTGGTCGGGCGGTCGTGAGCTGCCGCTGCTGCCCTCGCGGGAGGAGCTGCTGGGCAAGCGGATCGCCGAAAAGAAGATTGTGACCTTTGAGCAGATGCATCCGTCGATGGCGCTGCTGCCGAGCCAGGAAGATGCCGCGATGGCCTATGCGGAGGTCTACACGGTGCTGGAGTACCTGGTGAAGCAGCGGGGGCGGGGCGTCGTGCGCTCGCTCCTGGCAGCCTTTGACCGGAGCAGGGTGGTGGAGTCGGCGGTGGCGGAGGCGTCGGGCGTTGTCTTCAGCAGCTTTGTTTCCAAGTGGATGGCCTACCTCGTGGCGCGACCGCGGCTCGATGTGCCAGGCGACTTCGACGACGAAGAGGTGGAGATTGTGGGTGCGGTTGGCGACGGGTCGGGCGACGAGGGGAGCGGCTCCTTTGAGAAGGTACTCAATGTGGAGGCGCGCGACTTCCTCAAGCTCGGCGAGTTGCTCCGGGCCCGAGGCCACAACGATGCTGCGCTGGTGGAGTATCAGAAGGCGAACCTGCTGACGGGCAATACACAGCCCGACCTCCAGAACGCGCTGGCCAAGCTCTACATCGCCGCGAAGCAGCCGGCCGAGGCGCTCGCTGCGCTGAGCGAGGTCGCGCGCTGGTATCCGGGCTACTACCCGACCTATCTGCATCGCTGTCAGGCGCTGCTCGCGCTGTCGCGCGCAGCAGAGGCGGTGGAGGCCTGCGAGGATGCTGCCGGCGTGAACCCGTTCGATCCGGCGGTGATGTCGGGCCTGCGCGACGGCTATGCTGCGACAGGCCAGAAGGAGCGGTCGGCCTGGGCCGGCTCGATGGCAGCCAAGTTATGAGATTGTTGTTCTTCAAGGAGTGAGCATGGAATCGCAGACGGTACCGGTGAAGGAGCTGCTGGAGCGGGCGCAGAGCGCGCGGACGGCCATTGAGCATGAGGTCGCCAAGCGGGTCTTCGGCCAGAAGCATGTGGTGGAGCATCTGCTCATCTCGCTCTTCTCGCGCGGCCACACGCTGATGATGGGTGTGCCAGGACTGGCGAAGACGCTGCTGGTTTCGACGCTCTCCGAGGCGCTCGACCTGCGCTTCAACCGCATCCAGTTCACCCCCGACCTGATGCCTTCCGACATCACCGGTACCGACATCCTCGAGACCGATCCGGAGACGGGCGCGCGCCGCTTCCGCTTTCTGCCGGGCCCGGTCTTTTCGAACCTGCTGCTCGCCGACGAGATCAACCGGACGCCGCCCAAGACCCAGGCTGCGCTGCTCCAAGCGATGCAGGAGCGAAAGGTCTCGGCGGGTGGCAAGACCTACGAGATTGAGGCTCCCTTTCTGGTCTTCGCGACGCAGAACCCGATTGAGCAGGAGGGCACCTATCCGCTGCCCGAGGCGCAGCTGGACCGCTTCATGTTCCTCGTCGAGGTGGGCTACCCGTCGCTCGCCGACGAGCTCGAGATCGCCCGTCGGACAACGCGGGACGAGAGCGAACCGATCCAACGGGTGCTGAATCCGGCGCAGATTCTTGAGATTCAGCGGCTGGTCTTCAGCGCGGAGGTGGGTGAGACGGTGGCTGCGGCGGCGGTGCGGCTCGTTCGTGCGACACGGCCCGGCGACGAGAATGCCACCGCCGACATCGGCAAGTATGTCTCCTACGGCGCCGGCCCGCGTGCCACGCAGAACCTCATCCTGGGCGCCAAGGCGCGCGCCATCCTGCACGGCTTCGAGGCGCCCAGCATGGACGACCTGCGCGCCGTCGCACCGTCGGTGCTCCGCCACCGCGTGCTGCTCAACTTCCAGGCCGATGCCGACAATGTGAAGAGCACCGACATCGTCTCCGCTCTCATCGCCAAGCACCTCTGAGCGCCTGACCATGCTCCTCGGCTCCGACAGTCGCGACCGCCTCGTCAGCCTGCGTCTCCGCGCGCGCGGCGTCGTGGAAGGCGCCATGGGCGGCCAGCATCGCAACCCGCATCGGGGCGCCAGCGTCGAGTTCGCCGAGTACAAGGAGTATGCCCCTGGCGACGAGATCCGGCACATCGACTGGCGGGCCTGGGGCCGCGTCGACCGCTACTTCGTCAAGCAGTTCGAGGACGAGACCAACTACCGCGCCTACCTGTTGCTCGACACCTCGGGGAGCATGGAGTTCTCGCTCGAGGAGCGTCAAACCAAGCTGCAGGCCGCCTCTACGCTGCTCGCCGCTATCTCCTGGGTCCTGCTGGCACAGGGCGATGCGCCGGGGCTGCTCTGCTTCGACGAGCGGCCGGGGAATTACCTGCCGCCGAGCTCCAAGCGGTCGCAGTTTGAAGAGCTCTGCCGCCTCGCGGAGGGCGCCCGCGCGACCGGTCGCACCTCGGTGGAGTCGGCGCTGTCGCGCATCGCGGAGCGGGTGCAGGCGCGGTCGCTCGTCTGCCTCTTCTCCGACTTCCTGGAGCAGGGCGACGATCTGCTGCGGCTCGCCAAGGTGCTGCGCCGGAAGGGGCACGAGGTGGCCCTCTTTCATCTGCTCGACCCGGCCGAGCGCGACCTTCCTTTCGAAGGGCTGACGCTCTTCGAGGGGCTCGAGGGCGAGGAGGAGCTGCTGGCTGAGCCCGACGACCTGCGCGAGGAGTATGCGCGGCTCTTTGCGGCCCATCTTGCCCGCATCGAGCATGGCGCGCGGGCCTCCGACCTGGAGTACCAGCGGGTCTCGACCGGCGAGGATGGCATCGCAGCGGTGCGCGCCTTTGTGGCTGCGCGGCAGCGACGCAAGGGAGGCCGTTAGCCATGGGCTTCCTCCAACCTCTGCTCCTGCTCGGCCTGCTCGGTGTGGCCGTGCCGATTGCCGTCCACCTTGTGAACCGCAAGAAGGCGGTGCGCCAAAGCTTCCCCGCCATCTGGCTGCTGGCGGCGTCCAAGCGGCAGACCGCGCCGGCCTCCAAGCTCAAGCAGCGGCTGCTGCTCGCCGCCCGCATCCTCACCTTCCTCGCGCTGCCGCTTGCCTTCGCACAGCCCTTTCTGAGCGGCGAGGTCGGAGGCGCATCGTCGCGGCTCGACAGGCTCCCAGTTCGGTCGTCATCGTGCTCGACGATAGCGCCAGCATGAGCTGGGGCCGTGATGGTAG
>CANMDT010000002.1 GCA_947496715.1 Myxococcales bacterium | reverse complement strand
CCCCCGCGAAAGCTGCTGCCCCCGCAAAGGCCGCGCCGGCCCCCGCGAAAGCTGCGGCCCCCGCAAAGGCTGCGCCGGCCCCCGCAAAGGCTGCCGCTCCCGCGAAAGCTGCTGCCCCCGCAAAGGCCGCGCCGGCCTCCGCGAAAGCTGCTGCCCCCGCAAAGGCAGCGACCCCCGCCAAGGCTGTTGCTCCCGCGAAGGCTCCTGCCAAGGCCGCTCCGGCCCCGGCAAAGGCTCCTGCGAAGGCCGCTCCGGCCCCGGCAAAGGCCCCCGCGAAGGCTGTTGCTCCCGCGAAGGCAGCCCCGGCCCCGGCAAAGGTTGCGAAGGCAGCCCCGGCCCCGGCAAAGGCTCCTGCGAAGGCAGCCCCGGCCCCGGCAAAGGTTGCGAAGGCTCCTGCGAAGTCCGAGAAGACCTCCGCGCCTGCTCCTGCATCCAAGGCAAAGCGGAAGTAGGCCACTGCCCTCCGCGCCGAACCTCAGCCCCTCCATCGGCCCATGTTCAACCCGAACGCAACCGACATCGACGGACCGATCCTCTTCTCGCCCGAAAACGAGAAGGAGCTCGCAACGCTCATCCAGCGATACCCCTACAAGCGGGCCGCGCTCATCCCCGTGCTCCACATGGCGCAGTCCCAGTTCGGCTGGCTCTCGCCCGGCGTGATGGCCTACGTGGCGCAGCGGCTCGAATTGCCCGAGGGCAAGGTCCTCCAGGTCGCCTCGTTCTACACCATGTTCGACAAGAAGCCGGCGGGTCGCCACAAGGTCGAGGTCTGCACCAGCGTCCCCTGCTGCATGATGGGCGGCTTCGCTGTGGTCCGTCACATCTCAGAGCGGCTCGGCATCGGCGTGGGCGAGACGACCGCCGACGGCAGCGTGACGCTGCTCGAAGCCGAGTGCCTCGCAGGCTGCGGCTACGCACCGCTGCTGCAGGTGAACGGTGAGTTCCACGAGAACCTCACGCCCGAGCGCATCGACGCACTGCTCGCCACCCTTCGCTGAACCCTCCAGGCCCCGATATCATCATGGAACGCGTCATCACCGCCAACTGGCATGTGGAGAAGGCCTACACGCTGTCGGTCTACCAGCAGCATGGTGGATTCAAGAGCCTGAAGAAGGTCTTCGGGATGGAGCGCGGCGCGGTGGTGCCGGAGCTCATCAAGTCGAACCTCCGCGGTCGCGGCGGCGCTGGCTTCCCCGTGGGCGCCAAGTGGTCCTTCCTGCCCAAGGGGACCGATGTGCCCAAGTACCTCGTGGTGAATGCCGACGAGGGCGAGCCGGGCACCTTCAAGGACCGCTTCATCATGGAGCGCGACCCCCATCGCCTCATGGAGGGCTGCATCATCGCCGGCTTCACGCTCGGCCTCAAGGCAGCCTACATCTATGTGCGCGGCGAGCTGGTGCTTGCGACGCGGCGCATGGAGGCGGCCATCGCCGAGCTCTATGCGGCCGGCCTGCTCGGCAAGAACATCCAGGGCAGCGGCCTCGACTTCGACATCTATGTGCATCGTGGCGCGGGCGCCTACATCTGCGGCGAAGAGACGGCGCTCATCGAGTCGCTCGAGGGCAAGACAGGTCAGCCCCGCCTCAAGCCCCCGTACCCCGCTGTGGTCGGTGTCTTTGGCTGCCCCACAGTGGTGAACAATGTGGAGAGCATCGCCTGCGTGCCGCTCGTCATCGAGCGTGGCGCAGAGTGGTGGGCTGCGCAGGGGTCGGAGAAGAACGGCGGCCCCAAGATTGTGCAGATCTCTGGCACGGTGAAGCGGCCGGGCACCTACGAGGTCCCCAACGGCATCTCGCTCCGCGACGTCGTCTTCAGCGACCTCTACGGCGGCGGCCCGCTCGACGGCCGTACCATCCGCGCGGTCATCCCCGGCGGTACCTCCTGCCCCGTGCTCAGGGCCGACCAGCTCGACGTGAAGCACGACTTCGACGCGCTCAAAGAGAAGCCCTTCGAGACGATGGCCGGCACGAGCGGCGTCATCGTCATGGACGAGACGGTCTGCGTGGTCCGCATCGCGGCCCGCATCGCCCGGTTCTATCACCACGAGTCGTGTGGCCAGTGCACCCCCTGCCGCGAAGGTACGGGCTGGGTCTCCAAGATCCTCGACCGCATCGAAGCCGGCGGCGCCAAGCGGGCCGAGGTCGACCAGCTGCTCGACATCGTGAACAACATCCGCGGCAACACCATCTGCCCCTTCGGCGACGCGGTGGGTATGTCGATCGGCGCCTACCTGCGCCAGTTCCCCGAAGAGTTCATCGCCCATGTCGAGCAGGGGCGATGCACCTACCCCGCCTGGTGAGAGGTTTGGCCGCATGAACGTGGAACAAGTCCTCTTCTATCTCTTTGCCGTTGGCGCCATCGCGGGCTGCTCGGGTGTGGTGTTGAGCCGCAACCCGATCAACAGCGCGGTCTCGCTGGTGGCGGCCTTCTTCTTCCTGGCCGGAAACTATGTGCTGCTGCACGCCAACTTCATGGCGATCGTGCAGATCCTTGTCTACGCGGGCGCCATCATGGTGCTCTTCCTCTTCGTGCTCATGCTGCTCAACCAGCGGGACGAAGAGCTCGGGCCGCGCACGTTCAGCATAGCCCCGCTGTTGGGCATCTTTGCAGCTGCGGTCGTCTCGGTGACGATCGGTGCCGGCTTCATGAGCTACCGCAACGCGACAGCGAACTTCCCCGGCGAGGTCCCGCTCTCGTTCGGCACGGCGGAGCAGATTGGTCGGTCGCTGATGACCACCCACCTGCTCCCCTTTGAGCTGGTCTCGCTCCTGCTGCTCGTCGGTATTGTGAGCGCGGTCGTTGTGGCGAAGCGGAGGCTCTGATGTCGCTTACCCTCGAACACTACCTGCTGCTGAGCGCAGCCCTCTTCACCATCGGTGCGGTGGGGCTGGTCACGCGCCGCAACGTCATCGTGCTCTTCATGTGTGTGGAGATCATGCTGAACGCGGCCAACCTGGCGCTCATCGCCTTTTCGCGCTTCCACCTGATGGCCGACGGTCAGATGTTCGCCTTCTGCGTGATGGCGGTGGCCGCAGCCGAGGCCGGCATCGGTCTGGCGATCATGGTCAACATCTTCCGGCACAAGAAGTCGCTGCTCGTCGATGACCTCAATGTCTTTAAGAACTAGGCGCACGGGAGCATCCTCATGAACACCGTCGCAACCGGATTGCTCGCCCCGCTCCTGCTCCTGCCCCTGGCGGGCGCGGTGCTCAACGGCGCGGTCGGCCGCTTCCTCCCCAAGTCGCTCTCGGCGGCCATCGGCATCCTCTCCATCGGCGCCGCCTTTGTGGTGGCGCTGCTCGCGACCCTTCAGCTCCACGGCCTGCCCGGCGCCGAGGCCTATGGCGCTGCGGCGCTGACGCAGGACCTCGCAGAGTGGATCAACGTTGGGCCGCTGGTGGCGAGCTGGGCGCTCCACTTCGACGCGGTGACCGCCATCATGTCGCTGGTCATCACCGGCGTGGGCCTGCTCATCCACCTCTACTCCGCCGGCTACATGCACGACGACGAGGGGTTGGCGAAGTACTTCGCCTATCTCAACCTCTTCGTCGCCGCGATGCTCAGCCTGGTGCTGGCCGACAACCTGGTGCTGCTCTTCCTGGGCTGGGAGGGCGTGGGCCTGGTCTCGTGGCTGCTCATCGGCTTCTGGTATAAAGATGCGGAGAAGGTGGATGCGGCCAACAAGGCCTTCATTGCCAACCGGGTGGGCGACCTCGCGCTCATGCTCGGCGTCTTCCTGCTCTTCGGGCTGGCGGGCACGGTGCACATCGGCGGGCTGCGCGACTGGGCCTCCCACATGTCGCCCGAGCAGCTGACCGCGGCCGGGACGCTGCTCACCGCTTCGACGCTGCTGCTCTTCATTGGCTGCACCGGCAAGTCGGCGCAGATCCCGCTCTATGTCTGGCTCCCCGACGCCATGGCCGGCCCGACGCCCGTCTCGGCGCTCATCCATGCCGCGACGATGGTCACGGCCGGCATCTACCTCATGGTGCGGCTCAACTTCCTCTTCATCCTGACGCCCTTCACGCTCAGCGTGGTGGCGGTCATCGGCCTGCTCACAGCGCTCATGGCCGGCGCGATTGGCCTGGTGCAGAACGACATCAAGAAGGTGCTGGCCTACTCCACGATCTCGCAGCTGGGCTTCATGTTCCTGGCGGCCGGTGTGGCGGCGCCCGCCGCGGCGATGTTCCACCTCGTCACCCACGCCTTCTTCAAGGCGCTGCTCTTCCTCGGCTCGGGCTCGGTCATTCATGCCCTCTCCGGCGAGCAGGACATCCGCCGCATGGGCGGCCTGGGCCAGGTGCTGCCCTCCACGAGCAAGACCTTCCTGATTGGCTGCCTCGCCATCGCCGGCTTCCCGCTTACTGCCGGCTTTTTCTCCAAGGATGAGATCCTCTGGGGCGTCTTGAACAACCAGCAGGTGCTCGGCAGCCCCGGGCTCTCGGCGGTCCTCTTCCCGCTGGCGCTCTTCGCCGCCTTCCTGACCGCGCTCTACATGTTCCGCCTCTACTTCACCGTCTTTGCGGGCGAGCAGCGGCTCACCGACGAGGCAAAGTCGCACCTGCACGAGTCGCCCGCCATCATGACCGGGCCGCTCTGGGTGCTCGCCATCCTGAGCCTTGTCGCAGGCTTTGCGGGCCTCCCCCACTTCACGGGCCTGCACAACCACTTCCATCACTTCATCGCGCCGGTCATCGCCCCCACCGAGGCGCTCGTGCGGAGCGTCTACGGCCCCGAGTCGGGCGCCATCTGGGGCTGCGTTGGCGCAGGTACCGCGGCCGGTCTCTCGGGCATGGGGCTCGCCTTTGTGCTCTGGGGTCGTGGCGGCGAGACGCCCGCTCGTCTGGCTGCGGCCTGGCCCCGCCTCCACGCGCTGGTGCTCAACAAGTTCTACATCGACGAGCTCTACGCCCTCACCTTCGGCAAGGCGCTGCAGGTCAAGTCGCGGGTCTATGACCTCTTTGTCGACAACCTCGTCATCGACACCGTCGCCGTGGGCGGCGCGGGCTGGCTCTCCACCTTCTCGGGGCAGCTCATCGGCCGGCTCCAGAACGGAAACCTGCAGCGCTACATCACCATCGCCTTCATCGGGCTGGCCTTCGTGCTCTTCCTCATTGCCCGCGGCGGGGTGACCCCATGAGTGCCTCCATGCCCTGGCTGACCCTCATCGTCCTTTCGCCGCTGGCCGGCGCGCTGCTGCTGGCCTTTGTGCCGAGCGAGCACAAGGAGGCCCATCGGATGGTGGGCGGCTTCTTCGCGCTGCTCTCGCTGCTCTTCTTCCTGCCCGTGGCGGCCGGCTTCGACCCGTCGCAGGCCGGCATGCAGTTCACCTCTGCGGCCGAGAATGTGGCCTGGATCCCGTCGCTCGGCGCGCGGTATCACCTGGGCATCGATGGCCTGTCGCTCTGGCTCGTGGGCCTCACCACGGTGCTGGGCGTGGTTGCCGCGATGGCCGGCGTGAACTCCATCCAGACCGCCTCGCGCACCTACTACGCCGGCCTCCTCACGCTGCTCACTGCCGTCCTCGGCGCGCTCTGCTCGCTCGACCTGCTGCTCTTCGCCCTCTTCTGGGAGCTCATGCTGCTGCCGCTGGCGCTGCTGGTCGGAACCTGGGGCGACCGCCAGCGGGTGGCCGCGGCGACCAAGCTGTTTGTGGTCACGCTCGTCTGTTCCATGCCGATGATGGCGGCCATCTTCTACCTCTGGGTGAAGGGCGGCTCGACCTCCTTCGACCTGGCCGACATTGCAGCGACCGCGCAGGGGCTGCCCGTCGGCGTGCAGCAGGCGCTCTTCCTCGCCTTCTGCCTGGCCTTCTTTGTGAAGCTGCCCATCCCGCCGCTCCACACCTGGCTTCCCGAGGCCCACGCGCAGACCTCGACGGCCGGCTCCTTTGTGCTCGGTGCCATCGTCTTCCAGGCGGGCACCTACGGCCTCATCCGCTTCGCAATTCCCCTCTTCCCCGACGCGGTCTACTGGGCTGCGCCGGCCATCGGCATCCTGTCGGCCTTTGCGATTGTCTACGGCGCCCTCATTGCCGTCACCCAGCGCGACATGAAGAAGATGATCGCCTTCTCGTCGGTGAGCCACCTTGGCTTCATCACGCTGGGTCTCTTCGCCATCAACCAGGTGGGTATGACGGGCGCGCTGGTGCAGAGCCTCGCCCACAGCGTGACCGCCGGCGCCCTCTTCCTGCTCGCCGGCGTGCTCATCGACCGGTACGAGAGCCGCTCGGTTGACGACTACGGCGGCCTGGCCGCCAAGATGCCCGTCTTCGCGGTGCTCTTCGTCTTCCTCATCATGGCCTACGCCGGCGTTCCCGGCCTGATCGGCTTCGTTGGCGAGTTCCTCGTCTTGGCCGGTGCGGCTGGCTCGTGGGCCTTCTCGCTTACGCCGGGCAATGTGCACTTCGGCAGCCTGCCGACGGGCCCCGACACCACCGCGCTGGTCATTGCCTTCGTCGCCGGCCTCCGGGTTGTTGTGGGCGCCATCTACCTGCTCGGCCTGACCAAGCGGCTCATGCTCGGCAGTGTCACCGGCAGCCGGTTCTCCAAGACAACCGACGTGACCTGGGCCGAGGCTGCACCGCTGATCCCGCTGGTCTTCCTCTCGCTCTGGGTTGGTCTGCAGCCCGGCTTCTTCACCTCGCGCATGGATGCCAGCGTGAAGGGACTCCTCTCCGGGCTCGTCGAGAACTCCACGCTCGCCAAGGAGACGGCCGCCAACATGGCCGCGCAGCAGGAGACCGTGGCCAACTGGAACCGTGACGGCCGTTCGCCAGAGGCCTGGCCGCTGCAGCGCAAGCAGGCTGCCGCCAACGGCGGGGCAGCCGCGGAGGGCCACACCGCCCAACCGGGCGCGGCCAACCAAGGAGGTCACCCATGATTGGCTTTACGAGCGCCGACCTCCTCGGCCTCCTCCCCGCGCTGCTCCTCGTGCTTGCGGGCATGGCAGTGCTGCTGCTCGAGGTCTTCCAGCGGGCCTCCTTCCCCCGCACCCACCTCGCCTATGTGACCGCGCTCGCTGCGCTGGCCGCCGCCGGCGTCTCCTACCTCATCGCGCCGGCTGAGCCGCAGACGCTCTGGGGCGGCATGGTCCGCTTCGACGCCCTCGGCTGCGTCATCACCGCCTTCACCGCCGTGGCCTGCGCCATCACCGCGCTCGGCTCCACCCGCTACCTCGAGGAGCTCGAGATCGACCGGGGCGAGTACTACGCGCTGCTGCTCTTCGCGACGGCCGGCATGTCGGTGATGGTCTCTGCGAACGACTTCGTCGTGCTCTTCCTCGGCCTCGAGATGGCCGCCGTCGCCATGTATGCGCTCACCGCCTACCAGCGCCGCTCCAACCTCTCCTCCGAGGCCGGCTTCAAGTACTTCCTGCTTGGCGCGCTCGGCAGCGCCCTGCTCGTCTACGGCGTCGCCTTCCTCACCGGACTGACGGGCAGCACAGGCTACGACGAGATCGGTGCTGCCCTCCGCGCACCCGACGCCGCACGCCACTTCGCCAACCCCACCGGCGTGGTCCCCTTCCTGCCGCTCCCGCTCGTGGGCATGGCGCTCATCTTCGTCGCCTTCCTCATCAAGATGGCCGCCGCCCCCTTCCACATGTGGGCCCCCGACGCCTACTCGGGCGCACCGACACCGACCACCGGCTTCCTCTCGGGCGCCGGCAAGATCGCGGGCGTTGCTGCCCTCTTCCGCCTCTTCGCCGGCCCCTTCGCCACGCCTGATCTCTCGGGCGGTCTCGCCGGTTGGACCACGCTCGCCTTCTTCGCAGCGGTGGCCTCCATCGTGGTCGGCAACCTGGTCGCGCTCACCCAGAAGCGGGTGCGCCGCATGCTCGCCTGGTCGTCGGTCGCACATGCCGGCTACTTGCTCCTCGCCCTCTGCGCGCTCGGCGTGAAGGAGGCCGCGGCCGGCTCCATCCGTGCGGTCATCCTCTACGGTGCAGCCTACGCCATCGCCAACGCCGGCGCCTTCATCGTGCTGGCCGCCTTCGGCCGCGACAAGGCAGAGGCGGATACGCTCGACGAGCTCTCCGGCCTCGGCCGCAAGCACCCCGCGATGGGGCTCGCGCTGAGCCTCTTCCTCATCTCTGCTGCTGGCCTTCCGCCTGCGGCCGGCTTCGTCGCCAAGCTCTCGCTCTTCTCGACGGCCTTCGCCGCCGGCGAGGGAGCTGCCACGCCGGCCTACTGTGCCGAGATGCTGCAGTGGCTCGCGGTCGGTGGCCTTGTCCTAAGCGTCGCGGGCGGCCTCGCCTACCTGCGGGTCATCGCCCACCTCTACGGCCGCGACGCCCATGTCCGCGTCGACTACCGGCCCCACCCCGCCACCACGCTCGGCGTTGCGATCGCTGCGGTGCTGACGCTCTGGATGGGTCTCATGCCGGGCCGCGTGCTGGTCTGGGGCGGCAACGTCGCCAAGCAGCTGCTCCCGGCGGAGGTTCAGGCCGCGCCTGCCGAGGTTGCCCCCGCTGCGCCCACCGAGGCGCCGAAGGCAATCGAGGTTGTGCCGCTTCCGACCGCAGAGCTGCCTCTTTAACCATGGGGCGCGCTCCGCTCTGGTTCGCAGTTGCGCTGGCGTTTGTCGCCGCGTGTGGCGAGCCGTCGGAGTCGGTGAGCCTGGAGGAGGGCTCCGGCTCCGGCAGCGGCCTGGTCGAGATCCCCTGCTGGACCGCAACCGCAGGTCCCATCTGCCCCGCGCAGCCGCGCGGACGGGTGGAGGCGGACTGCCCGGCCGGGCTCCTTGCGGGCTCTGGTTTTGCGGCAGGCACAGGCCTGTGCGCGCCAGCCTTCGCGGAGGTCGATTGCCCGCAGGAGTGGGAGCGGTCGGCGCGCGAAGGCGTGACCTTCTGCGCGCCGCCTCCGACGCCGACCTGTGCTCCGGGCGAGCTTGCGCTGCCGGGCCGCTGCCTGCCCATCGGCGAGCCCTGCGCGCCCGGCGCCGACTGGCCCGACGAGGCAACGCTGCGGGCACGCGCGCCGGGATATGAGGGCCCCATCATCTATGTGCGGCCCGATGGCGACCTGGCAGGCGACGGCAGCCGGACCAACCCCACGACCCTGACCACAGCCACGATGCGCCGAGCCGAAGGTGGCATCCTCGCCCTCTCTCGCGGTCGTCATAGCGCAGCCCTGCGCGTCGACCGGTCGCTCGCACTCCTGGGTGCCTGTGCGGCGGAGACAGTCGTGGAGGCTGCGACGCCCTCCGACACCCTCGGCACGATGGAGCTCGCGGCCAACGGGCCCGTGACCGTGCGGGACATCACCATCACCGGCGCCCGCCCGGGCCTCGTCATCCGGGGCAGCGGTGCAGAGGCCCACCGCGTGGCCTCGGTGCTGATCGACCGTGCGACAGGCTATGGCATCAAGGCAGAGTCTCCGCAGCTCACGGCCCTCTCGCAGGTGGGCATCGTCGATACGCAGCCCTTCGGAGACGGGAGTTTCGGCATCGGGCTCTCGGCTTCGTCCGGTGCCATCGTTGCCGGAGAGCGGGTGGAGCTTCGGGCAAACCGGACGCTCGGACTGCTTGTCACGGGCGCGGGGAGCCAGCTCTCGCTGGAGGGGAGCCGCGTGGGCGAGACCCTGCCGCAGGAGAGCGACCGCCGTTTCGGACGGGGGGTGAATGTGGGCGCGGGTGGACGATTCGACGCAGCCGCGACACTGGTGGAGGGCAACAGTAGCACCGGGCTCTTCGCCATCGATCCTCAGAGCGCCATCTACGGCATCCAGTTGGTGGTCCGAGGTACGCTGGCCGACGCGCGCACGGGCGACTTCGGTCGCGGCATCGAGGTCGACACAGAGGCGATTCTCGACTGTGAAGGCTGTGTTTTGACGGGCAATCTGGATGCCGGTCTGGTGGTCGATGACGGCGGTATCGCGACGCTGCGCCAGACGGTCGTCGCCGACAACCGCCCGCGCACCAGCGATGGTCGCTACGGCCGCGGCATTATGGTGCAGGGCGGAGGTCGGCTCGATGCTTCCGGATTGCTCATCGCCGGCCACACCGACCTGGCGCTCTACCTGAGCGATCCCGTGACCGAGGCAGCCCTCACCGACCTGGTCGTTGCAGGCCCAGCCGCTGCGGTGGACCGACTGGTGAGCATCCAGGCGGAGGCCGCCGCAGACCTGCAGCGGGCCCGCATCGTGGGCGACGCGCTGCTCGGAATCTACGTGGGCACAGGCGCCTCGGTTACCGCGAACGACCTGCAGCTCGAGGGCCGCGGCGCAGCCGAACTGGCGGAGACCGCGCGACTGCTCGAGGTGAGCCGTGGCGGCGCGCTGACGGGGCTCCGCGTGGCGCTCTTCCCGACGCAGGGTGGCGGCGCGCTTGTGACCGAGCCTTCGGCCAGCCTCGTGCTCCGCGATGCGCTCCTTCGGTCGCCCCACACCGGTCGCCCGGGACGCGGCGTGGAGGTCAACTTGGGTGGCAGGGCGACGCTCGAGCGGGCGCTGGTGGAGGGGTTCGACGAGGCGGGCGTCGCAGCCTTCTTCGCGCCGACCAGCCTCGTCCTGCGGGATGCGGTGGTTGCCTCGGTGGCGGGGCTTCCTGGAGCGACGCGCGGCAGCGGTCACGCGCTGGGCATCTACGACGGCGCCGAACTCACCGCGACGGAGCTCGTGGTCCGCGAGGCCGCGCAGGTGGGGCTCCGACTGGCAGGTGCGGATACCCGGTTCGACGTCGCGGGCGCGGCGCTGGTCGACTGCTTCGTAGGCGCCAACCTCGAGATCCCGGGCCTCTCCAGCGAGCAGCTCAGCGCGCTCTTCCGCGACGAATTCTACGCCGGCAACGGTCAGGACATCGGGCTCCAGACCTTCGACCTGCCCGAACCCACAACTTCGCTCGAGCCTGCAAACTAGCGGCCCGTCTGCGTGACCGTTGCCGCTGCCGCGATGTTGAGCAGCAGCGACTGGGCGAGCCGCGCCTCGGAGAGCGCCGCCGGGTCGAGGTCGTCGAAGAAGGCGGCGAGTTGCCGCGTGAGGACAACGGTCTCGTCGCCTCCGCCTGCCGTGCTGATGGGCCGCTCCAGGTCGATGTAGCTGCCGGTGTTGAGCTCGGTGTGGATGGCGAGCGGCGTCTGTGTCTCGCTGCCGGCGGCCGACCACCAGCCGTCGAGATGGAGCGTGATGCGGTCCATCGGAACCGTGGCGGCGCTGGCGTCGAGGTTGGTGTCGGCCCGGGCCACAAGGTAGTGGATGCTGCAGTAGGAGGCGTCGTCGGGCAGCAGGGCTTCGCGCTCGAAGCCGGCCGTGAGCGGGACGAGCGGCTCGACCTGGCCGTAGACGAAGCTCTGGTCGCTCAGGCCGCTGTGGCCAGCCCAGGCGAGCGGCACGGGGCGGAGCCAGTCGAGGAGCCGCGATGCGGTGCTTGTCGTGGTCTCGCAGGGCCGGAGCTGCAGGCCGTAGGTGACGAGGTAGCCGCGGGTCACATGGAAGGTGATGCCGCGCGCGTTGGTCACCTCCCAGCCGTCAGCTGTGGCGGTGACGCCCGTGGTGTCCCAGTCGACCTTCCAGCGGAGCGAAAGGTCGCTCTTCTGCAGGAGGTCGGGGTCGCTGTCGCAGCCTGCAAGTAGCGCCAGGCTGAGCCAGGCGGCCGCCCTCATCGGGCGGGGACGCAGAGGCCGGCGGCGGAGCAGGTGAAGGTGCGGCCGGTCACGACCGGGCAGTCTGCCGCGGTGGTGCAGGTGGGGATGCAGGCCTGGCCCATCGGGGTAGTGGTGCATTCGCAGCCGAGTTCGCTGGGGCAGGCGCCCGCTGCGTCGCAGTCGGTCTGCGTGGTGCAGGCCGTCGGGCCCGTGCCCGTGCCGCCGCCGGTTCCACCACCGCCGCCGTTCACGACGCTCGGGCCGGGCACGCCATGGTAGCATCCGATGGTGTAGGGGAAGGTTGCCGTGGCGTGGTAGCCGTAGCTGCCATCGGGGCCGATGCGGCCGTTGCACTGGTCGAGCTTGGTGGGGTCGCTGCTCGGCGTGAAGGCATGGCGCTCCCAGGCGAGTTCGCTCGGGTCGCCCGTCTGCTGCCAGCCGCTCTGGAAGGTGACGACCTCGGTGCAGGCTGCATCGACGCAGCCGTTGGGGCCATAGATGGGGAAGCCGTCGAGCGCGTAGCCGATGATGGGCGAGGGCACGCCTTCGAGCGCGGCCTGGGCGAGGCACTCCTGAACCAGCGCATGGTAGTGGTAGTCTCCGCCGCCACCCGTGTGGCCTTTGCAGAAGTCGACGATGGCGTTGTAGACGGGGTCGCCAAAGTTGTCGGGCATGGCCGCCTCGTTGGCGCCGTAGATGGGGATGCCGTTGATGGCGACCGCGACCACGCCGAGGAGCGGGATGGTGGTGAGGGTGTCGGTGAACTCCGGCACGAGCGGCAGGCGCCAGAGGTGGGTCTGGGCGCGGAGCGCGTTGGGCGTGATGGGCACGAACTGGTAGCCGATGATGCCGTTCGACTCGACGTTGAGGTAGTCGGCGTCGCAGTAGGCGCGCAGCGACGGGTCGGGGTAGGCGCTGTTCTCGGGCGCCGGGTCGGACTGCACAAATAGCTCGTCCGGGCAGTTGTCGGTGCTCGTGTCCGCGGTGGTGTCTGTCGAGGGCTCCGTGTCGGTCGTGGCATCCGCCGAGCCGCCGGCATCGGACTCCGTGTCGGTGGTGGCGTCAGCCGAACCGCCGGCATCGGACTCCGCATCGGTGGTGGCGTCAGCCTCCGCGCCGGTGTCGGTCACGCCGCTGTCTTCGGTGCCCGACCCTGTGCCGGTATCAGCACCGGAGCCCGTCGCGGTATCGCCGCCATTGTCACCGGTTGCGCTCCGCGCGGCGGTGTCGCTGGAGCAGGCGGCGAGGATGAGAAGGGGCAGCAGCGTGAGGCGGTTCGTCATGGCAAGGGTCCTGGTGCATGGGCCGTTCGTGGCGCAGTATTCCTGTGACACCGCAGATCCCTGTTCGGTTTACACCACCCCTTCTTGTGCATCACGAAGCGATGATTTTGAAGGACTTCTATCCGTCTTCGCCGACCACGCCATCTTCGCCGACCACCGCACGGGTGCCGAGCGCGCCGTCGTTTCCGACCAGCCCATCTTCGCCGACCACCGAGCGGGCGCCGCCGAGCAGCGAGGGGAGCCGGGTGGGCGCGACATCGAAGGTCACGCTGTTGATCACACCCTGCCGGAGCAGGTTGTCGCGGCTCACGATGCGGGGCTCGAGCTTGGGCGCAAAGTCGGCCACGCCACCCACCTCTGCGCCCGCCGCGACGCCGAAGCCGCTCCAGGTGCAGCGCCGGCCCTCGTCTGTGGCCTCGCAGCTCCAGCCTGTTCCACCGACGGCCGTCGGGTTGTCGAGCGACTGGCCATCGAAGTCGCTGGCGTTTTCGGTGCAGGTGCGGGTGGCTGCGCTGGTGGTGCAGCTCCAGTCGTAGGCGGCGGCCACAGGCGGCGTCCAACCCGGCGTTGCGCCCGCTGTGGCGAGGCCGGCGGAGGCCACGAGCCGGTTGGCATCGATCACCTGTGTGAGGGCGTCGCCGCAGAAATCGGAAATACCGGTGGCGCTGTTGGCGATGCGCTGCGGCGTTGCCGCGAGGAGCGCCGCCTCGGTGGTGGTGCAGGTTGTTCCGGAGGCGCCGTCTGCGCAGCTCCAGCCCGCTTCCACAAGCGGACCGCTGGTGCGGATGCACTGCTGCTCGCCCTCCGCCGTCTCGCTGCAGCTCCAGTTCGGGAGCGTCTCGCCCTGGCCGCAGATGAAGAGCGAGTCGCTGCCCAAAGCTTCGAGCGAGCTGTTGGCATTCTCTGCCGCGATGCCTGCGCGACCGTTGCCGAGGAAGACCGAGCCGGCCGTGGTGAGCTGGTTGCCGATACCGCCTGCGCCGCCGAGCTGGATGGCGTCGCCGACCACACCGGAGCCGCCGAGTCCGCCGAACACGGGTGCGGTGCGGGTGCCGGCGATGAGGCCGTTCTGGAAGACCAGGCCGCCGCCGTCGAGCACCTGGATGCCTGCGCCGCGGTTGCCCATGATGACCGACTGGTCGAGCAGGAGCTCCGGGTCGATGCTGTCTGTGGCGAGGCTGTCCTGCACCCAGATGCCGCGGCTGTCGTTGCCCACGATGCGGGCGCCGAGGTGCTGCGACCGGGAGGCCGACTGGAAGAGGCCGATGCCCTTGATGGAGGCGATCTCGAGGTCGGTCGTATCGAGGCTGCTGCTCTCGGTGGCGATGACGCCGAAGCCGGTGACGAAGGCTCCGCTGTTGGAGGCGGAGCGGCCGTTCGCGACGGTCACGCCCTGCCAGCTGTGGGCCGACCGGGAGAGGTAGATGCCGGTTCCGGCGCAGCCCTCGACGCGGCCGCGGGTCCAGTTGGTGATGCTGTCGATGAAGGTGGCACCGAAGCCGGCGACGTTGCGCACGGTGAGGTCGGTGACGGTCGCGTTGGTGCGGACGATGCCGTCGCCCGCCGCGACGATGAGGCCGGCGATGGAGACCTCGTTGGCGCTCACGGGGGTGGACTGGGCGGCCAGCTCCGCGAAGGAGGCGTCGGTGAGCTGTCCGTCGATGGTGACCCGCTCGACGGTGAGGTTGGCGACGCCCTGGACGATGATGCCTGCGCCCGTGGGTGCGATGACGGTGAGGTCGCGGAGCTCGAGGGCCTCGCCGCCGACGGCGGTGAGTGCGGCTACGGCCTTTTCGGTGACGGCCGGCGTGAGGAGGGTGAGCCCCTCGATGCGGGTGGGCTGGGTGGCGCTTCCGCCGGCAACGAGGAGGGCTGCACCGCCCTCTGCGACGAGGATGGTGGAGTTGCCACGCAGGGTGACGCCGGCGGGCACGGTGAAGCTGCCCGCGAAGGTGCCGGCGGGGAGCGTGAGGGTGTCGCCGGGCTGGAGCGTGGAGAGCTCCGAGACGAGCTGCTCGCTGGTCAGCGAACCGGCGGCATCAACCACGCAGCCCGACGATGCGAGGAGGGTGAGGAGGGAGAGTCGGATGAGCATCGAACGGCTGGCGACGAGAGACATCGGCGGGGCTCCGAGCGGAAGACTGCGCGTCAGGTAGCAGACGATTCGACAGATGGCGACAATCAATTGTGCAATATGCGACACCTTTGGCGCGAACCAGCAACGGCCCGGTTAGCGACCCGTCACCGCCCGCCAGAGGCGGGGCGACTCGTTGGCGTCGGCGCGCCGGATGGCAGCCGCCTCGGACTGTGTGAGCCAGATGCGCCAGCTGGTTGCCTCGCTGGCCTGACGAGTCTCATCGCGGAGGCGGACCCAGCTGTTGGCGGGCGCACCGGCGGTCCAGCCGACGGCGACATGGGTGGTGGCGACCTCCTTGATGGCGAACCAGCCATTGCCCAGGTCGATGAGGCCGCTGGCGACGGGGACCCAGGCTGCGTCGGCGCTGGCGTTGGGCTGGAGGTCGAAGCTGGCCTCGGTGGCGCGGAGGATGGTGGTGGAGAGCGCCGGGCGGAGGCCGACGAAACCGGGCGCGCGCGGCAGCCGAAGCTCCATGGGGAGCGGGCTCTGGACGCAGCGCCAGCGGCGGGTCGGGTCGCCGCCGATGCAGCTGTCGAAGCGGGCCAACGCGTCGGGCAGCGCGGGCCAAGCCACGGTGAGTTCGAAGAGCTCGTCGCCCGCCTCGTCGCGCCAGCTGCTCCAGGCGGCGCTCGCACCGCGGCCGTTGTCGTCCAGCTCGATGGCGAAGGGTGGTTCGACGCTCGACTTCGCTGGAGGCTCCGGTGCGGCGCTCACGGTGACGGTGCCGGCGTCGGTGTCGATCTCCAGCCCAGTCTCGCCGGGGTAGCCGACCCGCGCGAGGAGGGCGGTGGCTGCGTCGGCGCCGCTTGCTGCGGCGTTGCAGTGGTCGAGGCCGTAGTTGACCTCGCCGTGCCACGGATTGACGCCGCGTGCGTCGGAGACCTCGCCCCAGAGCAGGTCGCGCCAGCCCTGGTTCAGCGCAGCTGCCGCCTCAGCAGTCTGCGCTTCGGTGGCGCCGCCGGGCTGCCCCAGGAGCGTCTCGAGCTCGAGCACCTTGTAGCGCCCGCCGATGCAGGCCCGCAGTACCTCGAGGTCGCGCTCATGCTTGCTCCAGAGGTCGCCCGCGCCCCCCATCCAGCGGAGTGGCCCGCGGGTGGAGTTGGGCTGCCAGGTGCCGTCGAGCAGCGGCGGGTGTTCGACGGGCGTTACGCCGGCCTCGCGGACCGCCGCCACATAGTCGGCGATGCGGCCTACGCGGGCGCCGTTCCGCTCTGCGCAGCGCAGCTCGTTCTCGTAGGTGCGAATCGAGGCTGCGTTGCGGGCAAAGGCGCGGCCCACATAGGGGTTGAGGTTGGCGGTCGCGAGCAGCTCGCCGTCGTCGAAGAAGGAGAAGTCGCGCTGCACGATCGCGCTGCCGTAACCGCGTGGCAGGATGGCGGTGAGCGCGCCGTAGGAGAGCAGCGGCGCGTCTGCGAAGGACTGCGCGTAGAAGCGGGAGAGGTTGCTCGGGATGACCATGATGGCGTCGGGGCGCCGCTCCGCCAGCCAGGCCGCAAAGCCGGGGCCGAACTGCCCCTCCTGGGTGAAGACGACGGGCGAAAGCGGCAGGTTGGCGGCCGCGAAGCTGGCCTGCGTCATCTCCCACGAGCGCTCCATGTCGCGCCGCCCGAAGGCGAGGAAGAATTGGTCGCTCCAGTGGATGGAGGCGAGCTCGAGCTGGCCCGATTCGACGAGCGCGCGCATCCGGTCGAGCACGGCGGGGTGGCGCTCACGGATGACGTCGACCGCGTAGCCCTGAAGCTCGAAGGTGAGCGCGAGCGTGGGGTGGCGCTCCAGGATCTCCAGCAGCGGCACGATCGACTCGGTTACGATGCGGTCCTCGGTCTCCTGCTCGGTCATGTCGAGCAGCCGCGACGAGGCCGGCGCATTGGCGGCGATATCGGCAAAGCCTGTCGTGCCGCCGGCCACATACTGGATGTTGAAGTGGAAGAGGCTCAGGCTCCAGCGGCCCGCGAGCGGCTGGTCGCCCTGTGGCGGCTCGGGGCAGTCGGCCATCCATGCGTCGTCATCGACCGTGTCGACCGCGGTGTCTGCGCCGGTGTCTGCGCTTCCGCTTCCGCTGTCGTCGAGGGTGTCTGCCAGGCTCGTGTCGTCGCCCGTGTCTGCGCTTCCGGCGCCCGTGTCTGCTGCGGTATCTCCGCTGCCGCTGCCGTCTGCCACGGTCGTGTTGTGTTGGCTCTCTCCGCAACCGGCTGCGAGCGCGGTGAGCAGAGCAGCGAGGGCAAAGCGAGCGGTGGTCATGGTTCTCTCCCGAGGTCGTGCTGCCAGTCTATCGCACAGCGGCCCGCCCCCTTCCACCTTCTCATCAGATCGCCGCCGCTACGCTGCCGGTTGGGTGTTCGGCGGGTGGTCTTCGATGGCCGCCACGGCGCAGGCTCGCTGCATCACGCTGACTAGGGGTCGAGGCTGTCGCCCCGGTCGAGCCGCTGCGAGTCGGGCGTGAGCACCGCGCAGGCATCGGTGGCGTCGAGCCGCTCGAGCGACTGCCAGGGCACAAAGCCCAGCTCCTCTTCGCAGCGTGGAGCGAGCCCGAAGACGATGCCGGCGAGCTGGAGGAGGTCGGAGGTGACCAGGATGGGGCGGTCCATCGGCACGCCCACGCCCTGCAGGATACGGGCTGCGTTGCGGAGGTTGGTCGTGGTGTGGCGGGCGTAGGGGTCGACCACGATGGCGGCGGCCGGGACGCCGAGCGTGTCGATGAGGTATCGGCGCATCTCGATGGCCTCGCAGAAGGGGGTCTTGTCGGGATGCACATGGCCGCCCGACACGAGCAGCAGCGGCGCGAGGCCGGCGCGCCAGCGGGCGACGGCGGTGTTGATCCGGTTGATGCCGGCCGGGTTCAGCGCAGTGGTGTCGTCGGTCGGGCCCTGACCCGGCACCAGGATGGCGGTGTAGGGGTAGGCTGCAAAGTCGATGCTGGCGATGGCCGCGATGGCCGCCGGGTTCTCGTTCGATCCATCCGGACCGTAGCGGAAGGCCTCGTCGCGGCCGGCCGCCTGAAGCAGGGCCGTGGTGACCAGTCCGCTGTCTGCATCGACTGTGGCTCCAACGCCCGAGATCTCGGCCATCACCGCTGCGATCGCCGCTGGATCGGCCTCGCCCACCGCGCGAGAGATGGCCTGGTTCTGCAAAAAGACCTGCAGCGCGACCAGCTCGTCGAGGAAGCTCTCCTCCGGCGGAACCGCGAGGCCGAAGGGGTAGCCCGTCGCCAGCGCCTCGTTGCGGAGCGAGGCAACGGCGGCCTGCGCGGGTGCGATGATGGCGGCAAGCCGGTCGCTCTCTTCGACCGACCAGGAGAGCCCGGTACGCAGACAGTCGATGTCGACGCCGCAGCTCTCGAGCGCTGTGGCTCTGCGGGCACGCCGGTCGGCCAGCAGCGCTTCATGCTCGGGCGTAGCGAAGAGCGACGCCACGCCGCGGTCGACGCGGAGGGCCGAGAGCGGGCTGTAGCGCCGCTCGCCAGCAAAGGCCTCGGTGGGCGGCAGCGGGCTCCAGCTCAGAGGCTCCGCGACCACACATGGCGCAGGGTCGAGCAGGGCCCGGAGCCGCTCCTCTTCGGTGAGGACCGGCTCGCCGCTTCCGCTCCCGTCTGTGGCATCGTCTGCGTCTGCCGAGGCGTCCGCCGAAGCATCTGCACCGGCGTCTGTGGCGCCCGATCCATCCGAGCTCCCTTCATCCGAACTGTCTGTGGCCTCGACCGTCTTGGAGGTGTCGGCGCTGCAGGCTGCGAGCAGGAGGAGGAGGGGAAACTGGCGCATGAGAACTCCGGCAAAGGGTGGCGGCAACGGAGCGGCGCGAGGGGGCTGCTGTCAACCCCGATCCGCTCTGTGTCGCGGCCGCTACATCATGCCGCTACATCATCCCGCTGCGGCGCGTCTCACTCGTCGTCGCACTGGCTCGTGAACCAGGTCTGCGTGGGCGCGGAGCGGAGCAGCATGAGCTCCACCCGCCGGCTCCGCTCGTCCTGGATGTTGCCCCGCGAGTCGCGGATCGGCTTGGTCTCGCCGAGCGCCACCGTCTCGATCTGTGCGTCGGGCACGCCGAGCCGTTGGAGGAGGGCGGCGACGCCCTCGGCGCGGTCTGCGGAGAGGGTCAGGTTCTTGTCGGCGTCGCCCCGTTTGTCGGCGTGACCTTCGACCCGAATCATGAGCGCAGGGTCGCCCTTCGCCCGCTCTGCGATCTCCGAGAGGAAGGGCATGATCCGGTTGTTCGGCGTCGCCGACGCGGTGTCGAAGAAGGCCTTGGTCGAGGGGACCTCGCGGGCCTCCACACGGTCGGCGCGCAGGAACTGACTTCCGGCCAGCGCGAAGAGTTTGCCGCGGTAGATCGCCGGATGGGTCGCAGAGGCGCCGGCCAGCCCGCCGACCTCTGCCCAGCTCATGCCGTCATCCTCGGAGCAGCTCATCTGGCTCATGGTGCTGGCGCAGACAATGCCGTCGTCCGAGAGCACCACCATCGGATGGCCTGCGCCTGGGAGCCGGAGCGTGGTGGCCCAGCTCCGCCCGCCATCGATGCTCCGCAGCAGGGCGCCCTCCTCCGTCGTCAGCAGCTGGAGCGGCCGCCCGCTGCCCATGCCGGCAAACCGGGTCCGCGCGACGCCTGCGCCGGTCGCCAGCCCCTGCACGGGCTCCGTCACCCAGGCCGTCTCCTTGGGGCTGCGGCAGCGCCGCGAGAGGCCATCGGCGGTGTAGCAGAGCCGCGAACCGGGCCCTTTCGGGAGGTTGAGGACGAGCATGGGCGCTGCGGCTCCGGCGTCGAGCGGGAGCAGGGCTCCGACAACCCCACTGCTGTCGATCGAGGCAAAGGCCTGCACACCCTCGAAGCTCCCCTCCGCCCAGACGCCACCCTCGCCATCGGCGTAGATGGCGGTGATGTTGTGGTCGGCGACCGTCGCCATAACCGTATCCGAGGGCCAGCCACGGATGGTGAGCAGGTGGTCGCTCGAGAGGTGAAACTCGGCGCTGTCGGTGAGGACGACGCTGTCGATGTTGGCGCCTGCCTCTGAAAGCTCCTCCACCGCCTCCCACTGCGCGCCGCACTGGGTGGTGCGGTAGCGGGTGGCGTTGCCGGCGATCGCGGTGGCTGCGGGGCAGGTGAGATCGCCGCCCACATGGAGGGCGCGGGTGCGCTCGGCAGCGAGCGTCGCGACCGTCCGGAGCAGGCTCTCCGGGTGCACCACGACGTTCAGCTTCGAGAGGTCAACCGGGTCGGGCGAGCTCCGCTTGAAGGTGATGACATACTGTGAGCTGAGCCGGTCTGCGATGTCGAGGAGTGCGGCCGTGTAGGGCGCCTCGCTGGTGGTGTCGTCGGGCACCTCGTAGGCCTTCCCGCCGAGCTCTGCGCCGAGCCGGTGAAAGGTCTCGGGACCCTCCGAAACGATGAAGAAGGCGCGGGTGCCTCGCTTGTTGAGCTCCTCGGAAATCTCGTCGACGACGGGCGACCAGGCAGGCGTGGGCACAGCGCACTGCTGGGCGGCCTGTGCCAGTTCATTCGCGACGGCCGACTGACACTGGCGCACACCGGCGCGCGCCATGCACTGCTGCACCGCACGCTCCATCTTGTGGCCCGGATCGGCGCGATCCACCTGCGCAGCGCAGCGGCTCATGCCGCCCGCAGAGGTCGCCTTCTGAAAGCAGCTCGAGGCCTGTTGCAGCGTCAGGCAGGGGTCGGCCGCCGGCTTGTGCTTGAGCAGCGCCCGCCCGGTGCGGTTGGCCTGCAGCGCCTCGTCGGTCATCACGATCACCACCCGCTCCGCCCGGCCTCCAAACAGGTTGCTCGACTCGACCAGCGCGCCAACGCTGTCTTCGCCGTTGCCGCCGGAGGTGCGGGTCATGCCGCTCAGCCAGTTCTGAAAGGTTGCAGCGCTCGGCTGCGGCCGCTGCTTGGAAACCAGCTCCTCGTTGAAGGTGATGAGGCCCAGCGAGAGGTTCCGCCAGCGGAAGCTAAACTGGTCTGCGAACTGCTGCACCGAGCTACGGACAGCGTCCTGTTCGGTCGACATGGAGCCCGAGAGATCGATGGCGAACATGATGTCGAGGGGCCTGTCGTCGTTCACGCCAAGGAAGGCGCTGATGGGCCGCGCGACCGAGCCCTCATAGAGGCGGAAGGCCTCTTTGCTCAGGCCGGAGACCCGCTCCTGGTGGCAGTCGGTCACGTTCACGTAGAGGTCGACGCTGTCGCGCCGCACCACGGTGTGGGTCACCTGCGCACTCATCCCCCGCTTGCTGGCGCGGGCGATGTCGCGCAGCGCAATGAAGCGGTCCTCTGCCTCTCCGCGGCGCGGCTGCGGCGGCGCGAGCGTGAGATAGCTCTCCCAGGCCGGAACCGTGTCGGCCTCCATCGCCTCGTTCCAGAGCGCCGTCTCGAGGTCGGTCGCCTCGGTGGCGTCGAGCGGGCAGGGCGAGGCGAGCAGGTAGAGCAGGAGCAGACCGCCGGAGTCTTTCCGCTCGCTGGCCGCCGCAACAAAGGCCTCTCGCTTTGCCGCGAAGGCCTCGGGCAGCCCGGGCCGATGGGCGAACGAGCTCCAGAGCTCGAGCACGTCTTCGTGGCTCAGCGGGTGACCGGAGAGGTAGCCGCCGATGGGCACCAGCAGGATCGTGTTGATGGCGGTCATCACCCGCGTGGGCCAGGGCTCGCTCGGGTGCGCCGCGCCGAAGCGTTCGAGCGCTTCGATGCCGGCCCGCACGGCCTCTGTGAAGTTCAGTTCGAGGATTGCCTCCTCGGCCGCCGCCACCTTCTGCGCTGCACCCGGCCAGCCGCGGTAGGTGGCGATGAACCGCACCCACCTCGTCTCCGTTGGCGACTGCAGCGCCTCGTCATAGGCCAGCTCGAGCTCGAGCTTCCGCGTCGCCAGATCGGCCTCAGAGCCGTCGACCGGGCGGTACCGCTCACGGAAGGCGCGCAGGTTGGCCACACGCCGGCTTTCGAGCGCATCGCGGAGCGCCAGCTTGAACTCCATCACCCCGGCCTCCGCGACGAATCGCTCCGTCCCCGGGAAGCTGGCATACTGCGCCCGATAGTCCCGCAGCGCCTCCACCGACGGGTTGGCCGCCACCTCATCGAGCGCCTTCGCTGCCGCCAACACGCGCGCCTGCCCTGCCGCCGAGGTCGACGGATAGAAGGCGGCAAACTTGAGCAGGATTTCGGGCGTTGGTCTCGGCATCACCGCGTCGCGAAGGGTCGCGGCCGCCTCGGCCTCGTAGGCCCGATCACGGAGCTGTTTCGCCCAGCCCTCATTGCGGTAGCGGAGCTGAAACTCGCGGTAGGCGTCGTCGGTGTCGGCCTTCGCCGCCTCGCGGAAGCGGGCCTCTGCGATGAGCAGCATCACCGCGAGCCGCTCGTCGCTCGTCGTCTCCGCCGCCGCACCGGCGATCCAGGCTTCGCCCATCACGATGGCCTGCTCCGACTGGTCGGCGTCGATCGCCTCGCGCATCCCCTGGGTGATGTGGGTGCAGCCCGTCGCGACGATGGCGACCCACGCCAGCGCCGCAGCCATCGCCAAAACCGACCGCCTGAAACGATTCATGCGCAGATTCACGAACTCTCCCTGTGATGGTGCCGCCGCCGAGGACCCCCCGAGCTGCTGGAGCGAATACCCTCCGCCCGCGCGAATGCCAATGAGAAGCCACGCGGCGAGAGATTGGACATCTGCCGCGAGATCGCATCTCGTCGCCGCGGAGATTTGATTGGCCGGAGGGTGCGATGCCGAGAGAGTGGAAATGGAGCGCGATCGCAGCATGCGCCGTCGCGCTGGCGATGGGCGCACAGCCCGCAGCAGCGGCGCCACCGCCGTCACCCTGCGCCGATGGCCCCGAGCGGAGCGACGCGCTGCTCAAGCGCTGGGTGGAGGAGGATGCTGTGCTCGGACCGGTCGCGGCGCAGGCGAGTGCCACGCGGCTGCAGCTCCGCATCTATCTGCCGCCCTCCGACGAGGCGCCCTGCGGCCGGCTCATGACCTATCGCGAAGATGCCGAGTATCTCTACCCGGCGAGCGCGATCAAAATCGTACCCGCCATCGCGGTGCTCTCGCACTGGTCGGAGGGTGGCGCGGGAACCCCGCCGCTCGATGCGCCGCTGCTCTTCTCCGACAGGCGGGCCGACGACGCCTTCGGCCACACCCTCCGCGTCGGGGGTTACCAGCCGCAGTCCCTCGCCGAGCACCTCGAGGCGATGCTCGTCGAGTCTTCGAATGGCTCTTTCAACGCGCTCTACGAATTGGCCGGGCCCTTGGCGCAGAACGAGCCCTTTCATCGCGGCGGCTTTCCGAGCATTCGCGTGATCCACCGCCTCTCCGGCTACAACCTCCCGCGTGAGCTCGCTGCCTATCTGCCCAGCGTCGCCTGGATGCGTGGTGGCGAGCGGGTTGTCTGGCTGCCGGAGCGTGCTGTCACTTCGCTGCCGACCTCCACGATCCGCCTGCCAGGCGAAGAGATTGGCATCGGCTACCTCGAGGCCAACTCCGGCCTTCGGGTGGAGGCTCCGATGCCCTTCGGCATGAAGAACGGGGTGACGCTCGCCGACCTCCAGCGGCTGCTTGCCACGCTCTTCCACGAACTCCCCGAGACCGACACCGCCCGCCTCCCCGCGCTCACGGCCGAGGCCACCAGCCTCATGCTCAGCCTCATGCGCGGGCCGCTCTCAGACAAGGATGGCGTGTCTGCGGAGAGCCGCGAGGCCCGCTTCAAACCCATGCTGCCCGGGCTGCTCGGATTCGGCCTCGCGCGCGCCCAGATCGACTACACCAACAAGGCTGGTCGGGCCTACGGCTTCCACCTCGACAACGCCCGCATCCGCATCGGCGACCGTATCGCCTATGTGACCGTGGGGATGCTCGCCAACAGCGACGGCGTCTTCAACGACGACCGCTACGATTACGACGCACTCTCCTTTCCCGCGCTCCGCGCGCTGGGTGCGATGGTCGGTTCGAAACTCTTCGGTTTGAAACCGGTACCAGCTCCGTAGCGCCGTCGGTCGCTCCACAGAGAATTGGCGCAATTCGATCCGTGGAATTATGGCTCTCCGGCCGCCCGATCTGGTTGCGCGGCGCGGCAGTGTCCGGGGGAAGAGAACAGCGTGCAGCAGGCTCCTGAAACAGAGCATTCGTCCAGAGTGATCGGCGCTACGGGCGCGCTATCGATCGTGGTCGGTTCGATGCTCGGCATCGGCATCTTCCTGATGCCGGGGCTTGTGGCCTCTCATGTGGGGAGCCTCACGGGATTCTTCGCGGTCTGGCTCTTCGGTGGCGCTGTCGCGCTCGCCGGCGGCTCCGTCTACGCGGCCCTCGGCTCCCTCTTTCCGCGCGCAGGCGGAGACTATGTCTTTCTCCGCGAGTCGTTCGGCCCCTCCATCTCATTCTCCGCCAGCCTGCTCCTGTTTTTCGGGGTCTTCGTGGGCTCCATCGCCACCACCGCCGTCCCGCTCTTTGAGTTTCAGTTCGCCGAGATCGCCTCCCATTCGGGCCTCAATATCTCTGCCGAACCCATCTTTTCCCACCTCGCCTGGTCGCCCTCCTGGCGGTCGCTCGGCGCCATCAGCCTCATCGGCGCGCTCACCATCATCAACGCAGTCGGAACCACGCTATCCTCCCGTGTGCAGGTGCTCCTCACCGTCGTCCCCTTCGCCTTCCTCTTCCTCGGCGCGCTCTACGCGGTCTTTTCCGGCGACCTCTGGTCTGCCCCTGTTTCGCCGGCCCACCTCACCCGCTCCGACTCCATGGCCGGCTATGTGAAGGCCGCCTCTGCGGTCTATTTTGCCTACTCTGGCTGGAACGCCGTGGCCTATGTCGGCGGCGAGATTCAGGACCCCAAGCGCAACATCCCCTTCAGCCTCATCGTCGGCACGCTGGTCATCACGCTCCTATACCTCCTCATGTGCGCCGGCTTCGTCTCGGTGCTCGGCATCGAGGGGCTCCGCACCACCTCCGAGGCCGGCACCGCCGTCTCGGCCGCCCTCTTCGGCGACGGCTCTCGGATGCTCATGGCCGCCCTCATCGCCACCGCCCTGATCGGCTCGCTGAACGGCTGTGTGCTCGCCGGTGCCCGCGTCGCCGCAGCCGCAGCCGCAGATGGCCTCGCGCCCCGCTGGCTGGCGAAGTTCGACCCCAAACTCGGAACCCCCGTCCGTGCCTTGGTCGTCCAGTTCTTTGCAGCCTCCATCCTCGTTCTTTCGGGCCGCTTCGAAGACCTGGTCGCGCTCACCAGCCTGGCGATGATGCTCCTCGGCTCGCTCTCCGTCATCGGCCTCTTCCGCCTCCTGCGAAGGCCCGAACAGGCCCGCACCGGGCTGGTCCTCATCGGCTTCCCCTGGCTTCCCATCGCCTATCTTGCAGCCAGCCTCATTGTGGTCGTGATCTCACTCTACCAGGCCGCGACCGATGCCGAGGCCGGCCTGGCGCAGCGGCTGCTGCCCATGCTCGGGCTGCTGCTTTTTGCCGGCGCCTGGGGCGGCCACGCCCTGCTCGAGCGCCTCCGCGCCCGCGCCGCGTAGAAGGCCTAGTTCGTCCCGCCGTTCGGCAGCCGCACCGCGCTGCCCTGGTCTGCCGCGCAGCGGAAGCCAAAGTGATGCGGAGGGCTGTTGGAGGCCACATGACGCCGCCGCCGGATGCCGGTTGCGCACTCCGATCCCCAGTACCACGACCCTCCTCGGACCGTCTTGTTCGAGTGACCCTTGCAGGGCGCCGCACCGCCGCCGCAGGGCCCCGTGGGGTTGATGCCCAGACAGGCCTCGCCACACGACTCCCACGAGGGGCTCCACCAGTCGGCGACCCACTCCTCCGCATTTCCGACGAGGTCGAAGATGCCGTAGCGGCCCGCCGCGCGTGAGCCGACCGGAAGCACCTTCCCCTTCTCGGGCTGAGAGCCGCGCTTCGTGATGCCACAGCTGCGTCCGCGCTCGTCCTTGATGACGGCGTTCTCACAACTCACCAGCTCGTTTCCAAAGGGCGTCTTCTCACCCTCCGGTCCCCGTGCCGCCAGCTCGAACTCCGCTTCGGTCGGGAGCCGCTTGCCACGCCATGTGCAGTAGGCTGCTGCGTCGTACCAGTTGCCGCCGGTCATGGGCTGCTTGGGGTCACTGAAGTCCTGATAGAGCGGAGCTGCCTTGGGGCATTTGCCCGCGCGCATGCACTGGCCGTAGTCGCCGATGGTCACCTCATACCTGTCCATCCAGAAGCTCTGGTTCCAGACCAACGCCTTGGGCATCGAGGCAGGCCCCGACCTCGGCTCGTCTGCCTGTTTGCAGCCGTCGCGATCTTCGTCGACGCCGCGCGGGTGCCAACCACCTGGCACGCAGGCCATGTCTGCAGGCGTAGCGCCACAGTCGACAACCGCGGGCGCCGCAACGCCGGGCGGGCCCTCCAACGGCTTCTCAGCGGGTGGCGCAACGGAGGCTCCCGAGCCTGTACCTGTTGCAACGGTCGGCTGCGCCTCCGGCGCTTGTTGGGCAGCGGGTGGCGGTGTCTCTCCGACGCTCGACGCGCAGCCTGCCGCGAGCGTGATCAGCAGCAGCGTCCCCCAGGCGGCGCACGAAGGGACGATGGTGCGTGCGGTCATTCGAAGCGGGCGCTGGGTCATGGTTTGGTCGGTGTTGCAGGAGAGGCGGGCGCTGTGGGGAGTGCATCGATACGGCTCTTGCCGGGCGGCGTCTCTTCTACCCGCCGCTTGAGGAGCGCAAAGGAGGTTGGGATGGTCGAGTCCCTCATCCAGGCGACGAAGTTGGCGCCCGTCTGGGTGTTGTAGTGATAGACATCGCCCTCCACGGCGCCCATCCGCGGCGAGTGGCGGGTGCGCAGGATGAGCGACTTTTCGTCGAAGGGCTGGGCGATGATGTTGGCGCGGAAGTCCGGGCTGTAGTCGAAGTATTTCTCCGCGTTGGAGAGGTAGAGGGTGCGGAGGGGCACGCCCAGCTTCCGCATCGCTGCCGCAGCCGTCAGCATGGCCGAGGTTGCCGTGAGGTCTCCTCGGAGGGCGACCACGCGGCCCTCCTGCCAGAGCGTCCGCACCTTCGCATACTGCGCCGCATCGGTGAGGAAGCAGGGGATTCCGAGCTTCGCATACCGGCGCTTCACCTGACCCAACCGGGCAGAGATGATGGTCCCCGCGACGTCGAGCGTGCGGTGCTGCCGCTTCCGCACCGCTTCGGCGCTATCGGCAGCGGCCAGCAGCTCGTCCCACGACCCCGCATCCCGCGCCGCATCCCGCCAGAGCTGGAGGAAGGCCTCCGGCGTCTCGGCCTTCGCAAAGGCGATACCGTAGAGCTCATGCACCCGCACCACCTCGGCATCGAAGTCGAGCGCGAGGAGCAGCGACGTCTCCTGCCAGCCTGCGAGCAGGTAGAGCTGGTCTGTGCCCACGCCGGCGAGTGCACCGCCGAGCTTGCCGATGGTCTCTCGCCACACATCGTGGGCCGACTCGTTGGAGACCCAGTAGTGGGAGCCTAGCACGAGCGCCGGCGGCGCCGGATCGGCGACAATGGAGCGGAGAATCTCCTTGGCCTCCGGCGTCAGCGGCCCGCTCTCGGTCCAGATGGGCGCGGGCGTTGGGGGCGGAGCGACCGGCGGCGCAACGGGCGCTGCAGAGCCATCGTTGGCCTCGATGGCCGCAACCGGCGCAGGCGTCTCCGAGCGTGCGTCGCCAGAGCAACCGCCGAGCGAGCTGGCAAACATCAGGGCCAGTGAAAGCCGCGCCATCAGGCGCGCGAGCGCCCCGCTCGAGCCATGCTTTAGCTCAGGTCGCCCGTTTATCAGTGCACCACATCGCTGACCCATCGTCCCTCCCATCTGTGCGACCTGCGGCGGGCTTTGCATCATCAGACACCCCGCCGTCGGCTTGCGCGCATGGTAACGCGATACGTCGGAAGCGCCACAAAATCGCTCCGGCTGCCTCAAATTGCTTGAGATCTCGAGCCCACTGTGGCCCAGAGCAGACATCGGGCTGCAGGGGGGACGCATGGGCCGTCAGAGGATTTTTCAGACAGCCTTTTCGCTCGCACTGTTTTTCTCGATGGGCTGCGATGAGGGCGGTGGCGAGCCGCAGGCTGACGCCGGTTCCGGCCAGGGCTCTGGCGCAGAGGGCAGCGGCGCAGAGGGCAGCGGCGCAGAGGGCTCAGCATCGCCCGCCTGCTGGTTCGAAGAGGGCAGCGGCCTCTGCCCCGACGAGCCGCGCGGCAGCGTCGCCGCAGACTGCGCCAGCGGGCGCATCGCCCGCCCGCCCGACCTCCCCGGCACCTCCGGCGTCTGCCTGCCTGCGTTGCGCGACTGGGACTGCCCCGAAGGCTGGTCTGCGGTGCCCACGATGGGCAGCGGAGCCCCGGCCGACATCGACGACTTCGACCGCTGCGAGCCCCCCGCCGTGGCCAACGACTGCGGCCCCGAAGAGGTCGCCTCACCGCTCCACCCAGCATGTGCTCCTTTCGGCGCCAGCTGCCCCTCGCTCGCCGACCGCTGGCACGACGAGGCCACGATTCGCAGCGAAGCACCCGGCCTGGCGGGCCCCATCTTCTACGCCGCACCCGACGGCCTCGCAGCGGCCCCCTGCACCCGCGCGGAGCCCTGCCTGCTCGACGATGCGCTGGTCGCCCGCGCGGAGGGCGGCATCATCGCCGCCGCTGTCGGCCGTTACGAGACAGCACTGCTGCTCGACCGAGCGGTCGCACTGGTCGGCGCCTGCGCCTCCGCCACCCTGCTCCACGCACCCACGACGAGCGAGACCACCGCGATCGTTGAGATTCGCTCGGAGGCGCCCGTCACGGTCGCCCAGATCCGGCTCGAAGGCGAGCGCATGGGCATGGTCATCGGCGCGCCGCTGTCCGGCATCACCGAGGCCCTCCACAGCCTCCACGCGCTCCGCCTCCACACCCTGCAGGGCCGCGGTCTCTTCGTCACCGAGGGCACCCGCGCGGAGCTCCGCGACCTCTTCGCGACCGACATGCAGGCCACCCCCTCCGACCGAAAGCGTGGCCGCGCGCTGCAGGTCAACGCCGGCAGCCAGCTCACGATCACGGGAGCCGTCATCCGTCGCTCCATGGGGCTAGCCCTCGTGGTCGCCGATGCTGGCACCCAGCTCACCATCGAAGACCTGCTTGTCGAAGATACCCAGCCATCTGCCACCGGTTCAGGTGTTGCGATGGGGGTTGCCGCCGAAGTTGGCGCCTCCCTCACGCTGCGCGATGCGCTGGTCCGGCGCGTCAATGACTCCGCGCTCTTCTTCAGTCGCGGCGCTACCTTCGACGGAGCCAGAATCCTGGTCGACCGCGTCGCGATCTCCTCCTCTCAGCCCCCCACAGGGTGGGGTCTAGGCGTGGAGCTGGGAGCCATAGCCACGCTCGACACGGTGCTGATGCGCGACTGCACCGAGCGGGGCATCCGCGTCGCCGGCGCCGGCAGCCAGCTCGATGCGCACCAGCTCGCCGTCGAGCGCGTGGCCCCGCGGCCCGGCGATGGCACGATGGGATGGGGACTGAGCATCGAGGCCGGCGCAGCCGTCAAACTCGACAAGGCGCAGATCCTCCACGCGCACGAGTTTGGCGTCTCGGTAGATGGCGACGGCAGCTCCGTCACGGCCTCAGAGCTCCTCGTTGCCGATACGCAAGCCAGCCCCGTCACACGCAACTACGGCCGCGGGGTATCCGTTCAGTTCGGCGGCAGCGCCACGCTCGCCCAGTCGCTCCTGCTGCGAAACCGAGAGTACGGGATCGTTGCCGCCGAGGAGGCAACCCTCGACCTCGACACGACCACCATCGAATCCACCCGTGCTTCGCTCAGCAACGGACTCCTCGGCGCGGGGCTCGCGGTGCTGTTTGGTTCGCATCTGACCTTCCGCGATCTCGCCATCCGCTCCAACCTTGAGCATGGCATCGTCGCAGACGCAGCCGAGACCACCGTCACCGGCGACCGCCTGCTTGTCGTTGGCACGGGTGCCCCCGAAGCAAACGGGCTGGGGGGGCGCGGCCTCGCCATTCAGGGCGGCGCCACCGCCGACCTGAGCGACCTCTGGGTTACCGACAACAGAGACATGGGCCTCTTCGTCGCAGGCGCTGGCACCCGGCTCGACCTTGCCCGCGCCGTGATTGCTCGCACCCTCCCGCGCACGTCGGACAGCCAGTTCGGGCGCGGCATCAATGTGCAGGAGGGCGCGCAACTCACGGTCACAGATGCGCTCATCTGGCGAAACCACGACCTGGGCCTCTTTGCTGATGGCGCCGGCACCCGCTTCACCGGCAGCCGGCTCCGCATCCAAGAGACCGCGCCCAGAGCCGCAGACAGTGCCTACGGCGTGGGCATGACCGCGCAGCAGGGCGCAGCACTCTCGCTCAGCGAGACCCTCTTCCGCAGCAATCACGCCCACGGCCTGCTCATCCAGTCCGAGGGGACGGTGGCCGACCTGCGCTCCATCACCATCGAAGGCACGCTCCCCTCAGCGCGGGATGGCAGGTTCGGCAGCGGCCTCGTCCTCTACCGAGGCTCGCAGACCACGGCCACCAACCTGACGCTCCAAGACAACGCCCTCTGCGGTCTCCAGGCGGTGAGCGACCTGACCTCATTCGACATCGATGGCGCCCTCATCGCCCGCAACCAGGTGGGCGCCAACCTCCAGGTCGCCGGCCTCGTCGGAGACCGGCTGAGTGCCGCCCTCCGCAACGAGCGCTTCGTCGATAACGCCCAAGACCTCCTCTTCCTCGATCTGCCTGTCCCCGAGGGCGGCGACCCAGGTGCCTCTCCGTGACGTCGAACGCCCCCGCCACCTGAGGCTTGACAGCGCCGCCGCCGCCGCGGCAAAACCGCGCCCTACACGAACCCCTACGAGGCCGACTGGAGGACGGAATGAGGCGCGGAAACCGCAGCAGGCTGAGCACCATCTGTGCGCTGATTGTGGCGCTTCATTGTTCAGGCTGCGACAGCCCCGAACAGGCCCTTGTCGACGAGGCTGGAAGCGGCACAGGCAGCGGCTCCGGCGAAGGCTCCGGAAGCGCCACCTGCTGGGTCGCCAGCCGCTCCGGCCTCTGCCCTGCGCAGCCCCGCGGCAGCAGCCCCGAAGACTGCCCGAGCGGCCGCATCTTTGAAGGCTCCGGCTTCGCGCCGGCCACCGGCACCTGCCAGCCCCACCTCCCCGACTGGGACTGCCCTGCAGGGTGGACCGCGGTGCCGGCCCTGACCGACGGCTCCGGCGCTGAAAACCCGCCCGAAGGGCTGCCGCAGTTCAACCGCTGCGAGCCCCCTCCGCTCCCCGCCGACTGCCCCGCCGGCACCTTCGCCCGCCTGGGTTCCGCAACCTGCCAGCCGCTCGGAACCGCCTGCCCCGCTGCAGCTGATCGGTGGCCCGATGAGGCTACCCTCCGAGCCCACGCGCCGGCCTTCACAGGCCCCATCGTCTACGCCGCCGCAGACGCTGCAGCAGACGGCGCCGGCACCCGCCAGAGCCCCCGTCCGCTCGGCGCGGCAGCCATCCGTGCCGCCCAGACCGGCCTCGTCGCGCTCGCGCTCGGCACCTACAACACGCCCGTCCGACTCGACCGCAGCGTCGCGCTCGTCGGCGCCTGTGCCGCCGGTACCACCCTCTCCACCGACCAACCCTCCGACAGCGCCGGCGTCGTCGACATCGCCTCCGGCGCACCCGTCGCCCTCGCCAACCTCTCCATCACGGGCGAGCGGCCCGGCGTGACAACCGCCCCTGGCGCCGATGCCCCCCACACCCTCACTGCCCTCGCCATTGTCGGCACCCGAACCGTCGGCCTCCTGGTCAACGGCGCACAGGCCGTCACGCTCGCACAGCTCCGCATCGAGGGCACCCGCGCTGCCGAAGCCCGCACCTTCGGACGGGCCATCGCGCTCACAGATGGCGCCACCGTAACGGCCTCGGACCTCACGCTGCTCGGCAACCGCGACATCGCCCTCTCGCTCGACGGCGCCGGCACCAACATCACCGCCAGCCGGCTCCTCGTCGGAGCCACCATCGAGCGGCTCACCGACGGCCTCTTCGGCCGCGCCATCGACCTCCGCGGCGGCGCCAGCGTGGTATTGAGCGAGGCCGCCCTGCTCGACAATCGCGAGGTCGCCATTGCCGCGGCCGGCACCGCCACCACGCTCACCGCTGAAGACCTCTTTGTCTCCTCCACCCGTGCCCGTGCTCGCGACAGCGCAGCAGGCTGCGGCCTCCAGCTCACCGACGGCGCGGCCGCCACGCTCACCCGCGCCACCTTCGCAGACCACCTCGACCTCGCCCTCTCGGTCGACGGCGCGGGCACCCGCGCGACACTGCAGAAGGTGGTGGTGCGCAACACCCGCGGCGCGCTCAGCACGGGCGAAAGCGGCTACGGCGTCAGCATCACCGCCGGCGCCGCGCTCGAGGCCTCCTCCACCCTCATCACGGGCAGCCACAGCGCAGGCCTCCTCGCCTCAGGCCTCCGCACCCGCCTTACCCTCGCAGACAGCCTCGTCGACAGCACCGAGCCCGACAGCGACGGCGCAGGCAACGGCATTGCTGTCGAGTCGGGCGCCATCGCAGACCTCCACCGCACCCTGCTGTCGGGCAACACCGAGGCAGCCCTCTTTGCGACCGGCAGCAGCCGCGTCGAGCTCGACGACCTCACCGCGACCGCCACCCGCTCCAACCCCTCCGACGGCCGCGCCGGGCTCGGCATCTGGCTCCAGGAGGGCGCCGCCTTCGTCGCAGACCGCCTCCTGCTCCGCGGCAACCGCTTCGCCGGCCTCTACGCAACCGGCGCCGGCACCACCGCGCGCGTGAGCCAGTTGGTCGTCAGCGGAACCCTCCCGCAGGCAGGCGACGGCCGCGGCGGCATGGGCCTCTTCGTCACAGAGGGCGCTACCGCAGAGCTCGATGCAGCCGCGCTGCTCGCCAACCACGAGCTCGGACTGCTCGTCAGCGGCCGCGCCACCGCAACGCTCCGCGACGCGGTCGTTGCAGACACCCAGCCCCGCGCGAACGGCCTCCACGGCGGCGGCTCGGAGGTCCAGACCGGCGCCACCTTGCGGCTCGAGCGGGCGCTGCTGCAGCGCAACAGGGGCGTCGGGCTGCTCGTCACCGACGCCCGCAGCCGACTCAGCTTCACCGCGCTCGCCATCGAGGCAACGAGGCCCCGCGCCGAACCCCTTGGCGGCTTCGGCACCGGCCTCGCACTCACGGGCGGAGGTGCAGCGGTCGGCGCCGACCTCACCCTTACCGGCAACAGCCTCTGCGGGCTGCAGCTCGCGGGCGACGCCCTCTACCTCGACGTCGACCGCGCCACCATCTCAGGCAACGCCGTGGGCATTGCCATTCAAGGGCCCGGCTTCGGCCTCACCGAACTCCGGTCATCACTCCGCGACGAGCAGTTCGAAGGCAACGGAACCGACATCTCGACCGAGCAGCTCGCGCTCCCGGAGCCGGTCCTCGACCTCCGCTAGTTGTCGTCCTCTCCGCGCGGCCCTTCGCCCCGTCCCGGTCCATCACCGCGCCCTTCGCCCCGTCCCGGCCCATCGACTCGGCCTTCGCGCGGGCCCCGTCCGCCCCGCTCCTCCTGCATCAGCTTCTTCATCGCCTCCCGCTGCGCCGGCGTCAGCAGCGCGCGGATCTGAAGCAGCACCTCCACATCGTGCTGGCGCAGCGCAATCTCTGCGCGGCCCGCCTCCTCGATGGCTGCCATCACCTTCGCCCGATCCGGGCTGTCGCTCTGCATGAGGTCGCGCATCTTGTCGCGCGCATCGTCGAGCCTGTCGTCGAGCGCGCCGCGGCTGTCGCGACCCTTCCGCGCCAGCTCCTTGATCTGGTTCAGCGTCGCCTCGCTGATGCCCAGCTCCTTCGCATGCTCCTTGAGCAGACGGAGCCCTTCGCGCGGGTTCATCTCACCCTGGCCACGACCTTCAGCCTGGCCGGGCGGAGGCCCCATCGGAGCGGGGGGCGGCCCGCGGCGCTGGCCGGCCTCGGCCGTCGAGATACCTGCAGCCGAAAAGAGCAGGGCACCCAGCAGCAGGTGCGAAGCAGTACGGAAAGTGGCGTGACGCATGATTCCTCCTCGAGCAGTGTGGGCCATCGGCCCGGAATTCGTTGAACAACAGGAAGACAACGCTCGGTACCCTTTCGGGTTACCTCGCTGTGTCATCAAAATAGATATCGGCGATCCCGTCATACTCTTCGCCCAGCTCGCGGAACGAGTCGCGGTAGCTCCGGCGCGACGTCAGCAACCGCTCCGGGCGCAGCACCACCGCCTCTGCCACCAGGTCGGGCTCCTGGCTGCGGGCAGGCTCCTGCGCGGCCGGCTCCGGTGGCTGCGGAGCAACCGCTGCGATCACCGGCGAAACAACCTCTGGCCCCTCGAGAACCTCCCCTGTCACCACCATCGGCGCGATCTCCGGCGCCGATGCCTCCGCGACTACCTCGGGCGCATCACGGAGCTGCCAGGCCACCGGGACCACTGCGACGAGCGCAAGCAGCACCGAGAGCGAGATGCGCTGCACCCGCCGCCGCCGCATCGAAACCGCCACCACCTGCGCAGCATAGTCGGCGGGAAGTTCGCCTGCCGGCTGCCAGCCATCACGCAGCTGCCGGAGCTGCGCTGCAGTCACTGCCTCGTCTTCGTTTCGCTTCATCGGAGATCCTCGAGTTGGGTTCGCAGAGAGGTGAGGGCGCGGTGCAGGTGGCTCTTCGCCGTCCCCTCCGCGATGCCGAGCTGGGCCGCAGCCTCGGCGACGGTCTGTTCTTCAAGATGGACGAGCACAAAGATGGCCCGCTGCTGCGGCGAGAGCGCCGCCACCGCCGCCTCGATCCGGGCCACCGCGCCGCTGTCGCGCGCCACAGCCGGCTGCGCCCGATCCTCGAATCCCGCCAGCTGCGCGACCCGTCGCCGCACCCCGAGCCACCGGAGCTGGTTCAGCGCCTCGCGCACCACGATCTGCCGGAACCAGGCCTCGCGCGCCCCCTCCTGCAACACCGTGTGGAACTTGGCGTGCGCCTTCACAAAGGCGTTCTGCACCACATCGTCGGCCGCCGCGCCGTCGCCACCCATCAGCCGCCAGGCAACCCGCCGCGCCATCGCGCCATGGGCTGCGACAAACTGCGTGAAGGTCTCATCTGCGTTGTGGGGTGCTGCCATGGGTCGCCCATCCTACCGCGGGTTCAGCACGAGTGCGCCGCGGGTTTCGTGTGAGGGAGACACCCTTCCCACGGAGTCGGGTTACAGGCTGCTGCCCATCAGTTACGCGGACAGGGAATCCGACGCTCGGTGCCGTCCGACGAGACCGCCTTGCAGGTCCGCCGCCGCCCGCCTGTGGGGTAGAGCGGCGCCGCCTGCTGGCCACCGGCCGCGGGCGCTGCACCGCCTACATCGCGTGCCCTGCGATCTGCCTCACCGGCCCGCTCCTCCGCCTCGATCCGCGCCCGGACCTCAAGTTCATACTGCTCCCTAGCGCTCATCTGACCGTTCGAGGACTTCTGCTGCTCGAGCCTGCTCGCCTCCGCTGCGCGCGCTGCCCGCTCCTGCTCCAGCCTGCTGGCCTCTTGCTCCCGTGCAAACCGCTGCTCTGCTGCCCGCGCCTGCTCGTCCGCTTTGCGTGCCTTCTCGAGCTCAGCCTGCTGTGCGCGGAGCGCCTCTGTCTCTTTGCGTGCCTTCTCGAGCTCAGCCTGCTGTGCGCGGAGCGCCTCTGTCTCCTTGCGTGCCTTCTCGAGCTCGGCCTGTGCCGCGGTAGCCTCGCTGCGCGCCTTGTCGGCGTCGGCCTTTGCCCGCTCAGTCTCGGCCTGCGCGGCGCTGCTCTGCGCCTGGCTGTTGGAGCTGCCCTGCGCCTGCTGCGCCCGAAGCGCCTCGGTCTCTTTGCGCGCCTTCTCGAGCTCCGCCTGTGCCGCTGCAGCCTCTCTGCGCGCCTTGTCGGCGTCGGCCTTTGCCCGCTCGGTCTCGGCCTTTGCAGCGCTGTTCTGTGCCTGGCTGTTGGAGCTTCCCTGCGTCTGCTGTGCGCGGAGCGCCTCGGCCTCTTTGCGTGCCTTCTCGAGCTCCGCCTGTGCCTCTGTAGCCTCCCTCCGCGCCTTGTCTGCGTCGGCCTTCGCCCGCTCGGTCTCGGCCTTCGCAGCGCTGCTCTGCGCCTGGCTGTTGGAGCTGCCCTGCGCCTGCTGCGCCCGAAGCGCCTCGGCCTCTTTGCGTGCCTTCTCGAGCTCAGCCTGCGCCTCTGCGGCCTCCTTCCGCGCCTTGTCAGCATCGGCCTTTGCCCGCTCGGTCTCGGCCTTCGCAGCGCTGTTCTGCGCCTGGCTGCTCGAGCTGCCCTGCGCCTGCTGTGCGCGGAGTGCCTCGTCCGCTTTGCGTGCCTTCTCGAGCTCAGCCTGCTGTGCGCGGAGCGCCTCGGCTTCCTTGCGCGCCTTCTCGAGCTCAGCCTGCGCTGCTGCAGCCTCTCTGCGCGCCTTTTCGGCGTCGGCCTTTGCCCGCTCAGTCTCGGCCTGCGCTGCGCTGTTCTGCGCCTGGCTGCTCGAGCTGCCCTGCGCCTGCTGTGCGCGGAGCGCCTCGGCCTCTTTGCGTGCCTTCTCGAGCTCCGCCTGTGCCGCTGCAGCCTCTCTGCGCGCCTTGTCGGCATCGGCCTTTGCCCGCTCGGTCTCGGCCTTCGCAGCGCTGTTCTGCGCCTGGCTGCTCGAGCTGCCCTGCGCCTGCTGTGCGCGGAGTGCCTCGGTCTCCCGCTTGGCCCGCTCTGCCTCCGCCCTGGCCTCCGCCGCCTCCTGTTTCGACTGCTCCGCCTGCGCTGCGGCCCGGCGCTCTGCCTCGGCCTGCGCCGACTTCGCCGCGGAGAGCTCCGCCTTGGCCCGCTCCGCCTCCGCCTTGGCCTCCGCCATCTGCTGCGCCGACGCAGCCTCTGCCGCTGCTCGTCCTGCCCGCAACACCTCCAGCTCGCGACGCAGCCGCTCTACCTCAGCGCGGCTCGCGGCTACCTCGCGCGCCGCCGTCGCCTCGGCATCGGTACGCCGCGCCAGCGCTTCGGCCGCATCACGCTGTGCACGCTCCGCCTCATCACGCGCCTTTGCAGCGTTCGCTAGCGTCTCGGCAGCCTTGCGCGTCGCCTCGGTCGCAAGCCGCTCGCGCTCGCCGGCCTCGCGCACCTTGGTTGCCTCGTCGGCCGAGTTCTTCGCGGTACGCCGCGTCGTCTCGGCCTCCACTAGCACCCGCTCGGCCTCCGCCTGGGCCCGTTCGGCCTCGGCCTTCGCCTTTGCCTCGTCGCTCCGGCGCGCCGCCAGCGTCGCCTCCGCCTGCTCCTTCGCTGCCAGCGCGCCAGACCGCTGCCGCGCTGCATCTGCAAGAGCCGCATCGGCCTGCTCGCGTGCCTTCCGCGCCTCCTCCGTCAACCGTGCCTGCTCTTGCGCCGCACGCTCACGCTCCTTTGCCCGCTCGGCCTCCGCCGTCAGCGCAGCCGCCTGCTGTTCGCCGAGCCTCCGCTCCACCTCGGCAACCCGCGCGTCGCGCTCCTTGACGCCCGCGCCAGCCTCCTGCCGGGCCCGCTCCGCATCGCGCCGCGCCGCCGCTGCAGCCTCTTCGGCCTTCTGCCGCTCCGCCTGTGCCTGCGCTGCATCGCGCCGCGCCTGCTCCAGCAACCGGCGGTTCTCTTCCGCCTCGGTCTTCGCCCGCTCGCTCTCCTGCTTCGCAGCCTCGTCGGCCTTCTGCCGCTCCGCCTGCAGCGCCCGCTCCGAGTTCAGCGCCGCCTCGAGCTGTGCCAGCCGAGTTCGGTCGGCATCCCGCGTCGCGATCGAGTCGCGCAGCACCGTCTGCTCGTTCCGCAGCGACACCATCTCCGCGTCGCGCCGCTTGAGGTCGGCTGTCAGCTTCGCCAGCGCCTCGTCGGCCCTCTGCTTCGCGGCCGTGTCCTGCGTCGTCTGCGACTGTTGCGCCGCCACCAGCCGCTCACGCTCCGCCGCAACCTCCGACCGCGCCCGGTCCATCGAACCAAGCTGCTCCTCGCGCCGCTTCACCTCGCCCTGCAGCGACTCCACCTCCGACCGAAGCGCCGTCAGCTGTCCCGCCAGCGCATCCCGTTCGGCCCGTGCACCCGCGAGCGACTCACGCTCCTCGCGCAGCTTGGCGATCGCCTCGTCGCGCTGCTTCAGCTCCTCCATCAGGCTCGCAGAGGCCTGCTTGCCGCTCCGCTCCGCCTCCGCAGACTGCTTCGCCAGCGCGTCGCGCGCCTCGCCCTGCTTCCGGAGCTCCGCGTCGCGGTTCGCCAGCTCGTTCTGCAGTGTCCCCAGACGAGCCATTGTCGCCTGATCCTGCTTCGAGCGAACCACCAGCGCGTTCCGCTCACCCTCGAGCCGCGAACGTGCCGCCTCCAGGTCAGCAATCTGCGCATCGCGCGCCGCCAACTGGGCCGCCAGCCGGTCGCGCTCCTGCGCGAGCTCCGCCGTCCGCTTCTGGTCGCCGGCAGCCTGGGCCCGCCTCTGCTGCTCCAGCTCCGCCTGCTGCGCCCGAACCGTCTCCTGCTGCCGCGTCAACTCGTCGTTCCGGCTCTCCAGCGCGGCAGACGCCGTCTTGAGCTCACGGTCGCGCGCGGCCAGCTCCGCCCGCTGTTTCTCTAGGTCGCCCTTGAGCCGCGCCAGCTCGTCGTTGTCGCGCGCCAGCCCCGAGGCCCGCTCTTGCGTCTGTTTCCGCTCCGCCTCCAGCGCCTGCTGCCGAGCTGCCAAGGCTTCGCGCTCCTTCGCCAGACGAGCCAGCTCCTCTGCGTTCGACCCGGCGCTCGCGCTCGCCGACTTCTCCTTCTCGCGGCTGGCCGTCAGCGCAGCCTCCAGGTCGCGCTCCCGCGCGGCCAGCTCCGCCCGACGCTCGGCGAGCTCGCGCTGCTCGCCATCGAGCTTCTGCTCCAGCGCCCGAACACGCTCCGCCGCCTCGCGCGCCGCCGCCGACTGCTCTGAGCCTCCCGCGACCGGCCCGCCCACCAGCTTGATGATGAGGTCGTTCCCCGCGCCGGTCACATCATACAGCACGCCCGCGCCCAGCGTCAGCACCAGACGCTGCGTGTCGCGCTGCCCGTCGGGCTCACGCTCCAGCTCCAGCGCCGAAACCCGGATGCCGTCGGGCTTCGGAAGCGCCAACGCACCGGCCGCCGTGCTCCGCGAGATGTCCACAAAGAGCCGCAGCGGGCTCCGCAGCGCAAAGACCGAATAGGTCGGCGCCTCGTCGCCCCGAACCCGGATAACCGTCTCGTCCGGCGCATGCCGCAGCTCCACCGCTGTCAGGTCGTTCACCTCCGCGGCGGCCGCAGGCGAGGCGCCGGCGAGCAGCGTGAGGGAGAGCGTACCGGCGCGCAGCAGTCGGGTGAGGTTGGATCGCATGCGGCAGCGGAACGGTGCGGGGATAGAAATCGGTCTGCCAACTTCTACGGATCCTGCCGATCGGCGCAAACTTTTGGCCCGCCCCGAAACATGGCATCGCTCTCTGCTGGCCCCGTGGGAGGCGGAGCACGAGGGAGCGGTGCGATTGAGACCTACCGCGCCGCCCCTGCCATCGCCAAGGCGATCGCGACGGGATCGCGCTGCTTGCGGAGCGCCTCGATCGTCTCGGGCGGCAGGTAGGCTGCGGCCGCTGCGAGGAGGTCCTCCACGCCCTCGGCCTTGCCCTCGGCCTTGCCCTCGGCCTTGCTCTCCGCCTTCAACCGTTTCGTCTCTTTCGCTTTCCAGGTTTTGAACTGGTCCAGCAAGCTGCGGGCCTCGCGGCGGGCTTTGCTGTCAACGGTTGGATCGGTGCGATCGCTGCTCAACATGTGTTCCTCCATCAAGATGGTGTTGCGTAGTTTGACCGACAATGTCGGATCGTTCAAGAGGTCATCATAACGTTGAAAATACTCGGCTTGCGAGGTTTTTGGGGCGGTGAAGCGGAGCGCGGTTGTGCCGGGCTGGACGGGCAGTTCGGTGGCCACCGCGATGATGACCTGGCCGGCCGGGCCGAGGTCGAGAAACCAGGAGCCGGCGACGGGGCCGGGGGTCACAAAGCGCGCGAGTTCTTTGAGTCGGGCCTTTGGCCGCCTGTTGCAGAGGATGAAGAGTCGGGCCTCGCCTGGCAGGGTACGCTTGGGGCGCACGAACTGCGCCTCGCCGAGGTAGCTGTTGAACATCTCGAGGCTCAGGTGGCCGCTACAGAACTCAACTGCCACCCGCCGCCCCGCAAAGAAGGGGCGGAAGGGGCCCCAAACGGGCGAGTTGGCCGCTCTGCCCCAGACGACGAGGTCGATGAAGAGGCTGTTGCGGGGCACCACATACTGCTCGTGCAGCGCGCCGGCCGGCAGAGCTGCACGCGTGACGGTGACGCTCCGCCGCTCGTGCGGGTTGCGTTCGGCGCGAGACGGCGGCGGCGGCGGAGATGGAGGTGGAGCTGGAAACGGGGGGAAGGGTGGACGCGACATGTGACCTCACGAAGTTGTGATGGTCGGTTATCGGCGTCTGCGGCCCGTTGTTGCGGATGGGCCTGCAGATTTTTGGAGCGGGGCGGCGGAACGGTCGCAGCGCCGCCCGCGCCTGCCGATCGGAGCAAACTTTTGGCCTGCCCCGAAACATGGCATCGCTCTCTGCCAGCCTTGCCATGCGGCCACGCTCGCCCCATCTTTGCACGCCCACCCACTCCCTGCGGAGCCACTCATGCGTCGTCTGCTCGTCCTGCCCCTCCTGCTCCTCGCCGCCTGCGGCGACACCAAAGAAGCGACCAACACAACCGCCAGCACAACCGATACCGCGGCCGACACCACCGTCGACACCGAGGGCTCGGCCGCCGACACCACCGCCGACACCGAGGGCTCCGCGCAGGCCGACACCACCGTCGCCCCCCGCACCCTCACCCTCTGGGACAGCGCCCGCATCACCAGCGACGGCTCCCAGCCCAACTTCCAGAATGTGGTCGCCACCGCCGACTGGGGCACCGGCCCCTTCGAGCGGGTCACCCTCGTCATGGAGCTCGAAACCACCTGCTTCCCCTTCTCCCGTTGGCTCGACGACCGCCCGCCCGCAGGCCAGAACTGGCCCCCGCTCTGCGACGCCTTCGACCGCAACTACGAGGTCACCATGGATGACCCGGAGAACCCCGAGGCGCCCCCCGCCATCGAGCTCGTTCGCGCCATCACCCCCTTCGGCGGCCCCTTGCGCTTCGAGATCGACGTCACCGACATCGCCAACGGTCTGCCCGGCAGCCACCGCTTCCGCACCCACATCACCACCTACGCCGACGGCGCAGGGCAGGTGAGCGGCAGCAACGGCGGCTGGAACGTCACCGGCCGCCTCGAAATCCAGGACGGCCCCGCCCCCCGCAAGGTGCTCGGCGTCTTCCCCCTCTACAACGCCACCTACCCCGAGCCCTACGACCAGCTCGACTTCCCCTTCACCCTCCCCGAGGGCACCACCCGCGCCGAGGTCCAGTATCGGGTCACCGGCCACGGCGGCACGGCCGACTCCTCCTCCACCTGCATCGGGCCCGCCGAGGAGTTCTGCAAACGCTACCACCATGTCCTGGTCGACGGCGACGAGACCGTCTACCGCCCCTGGCGCCAGGACTGCGACACCCTCTGCACCGAGACCACCAACAGCGACCTCGGCCAGCCCATCACCTTCTGCCTCGAGAACCCCATGGGCTCCATGAGCAGCGTGCGAGCGCCCCGGGCCAACTGGTGCCCGGGCAGCGTGACCCCGCCCCGCCTCTTCGAGGTGGCCATGCCGACGGCGGGCGAGCACAGCTTTGGCTTCTTCATCGAGGCAGTGGCGCAGTCGGGCGGCTGGCGCGTTTCGGCGGTCGCGGTGGCCTACGGAGATTGATTTTTACGCTTTGACGCATCAGTCTGCGTCAAAGTGATCCAAATAGTGCGCTGCGTCACAAAACGTTTGACCAGATAGCGAGGTTGCGTCATAAACGGCGGGAGTAGATCCTCTCGCCGTGGAGTCGCCGATGAAGCCTTGGACCTTTGCCCTCGCTCTCCTTGTCCTCCTCTCCATCGCCGGCGCCATCACCCCGCCCGGCGCCACCGCCACCGACCTCAGCGCCATCAGCGCAGGCGACACCGCCTGGATGCTCATGTCCTCCGCCATGGTCCTGCTCATGACCCCGGGACTCTCCTTCTTCTACGGCGGCATGGTCCGCCCGAAGAATGTCATCTCGACCATGCTCCAGAGCTTCATCGCCATGGCCATCGTCGCCATCCTCTGGGTCGCTGTCGGCTTCTCGCTCGCCTTCGGAGACAGCCTCGGCGGTGAGGGCATGGGCCTTATCGGCAACCCCGCCACCTTCGCCTTCTTCCGCGGCGTCGGCGGCACCCCCAACCCCGCCTTCGCGGCCACGATCCCCTTCGCCCTCTTCGCCCTCTTCCAGATGAAGTTCGCCATCATCACGCCGGCGCTCGTCACCGGCTCCTTCGCAGAGCGGGTCAAGTTCTCCAGCTACCTCCTCTTCATGATCCTCTTCTCGCTCCTGGTCTACGCCCCCGTCTGTCACTGGACCTGGCACCCCAACGGCTTCCTCCGCCAGTGGGGCGTGCTCGACTTCGCCGGCGGAACCGTCGTCCACATGTCGGCTGGCGTTGCCGCCCTCGCCGGTGCCATCGCACTCGGCAAGCGCAAGGACTACGCCAAGGGCCAGAGCCACCCGCCCGCCAACATCCCCTATGTGCTCATCGGCACGGGCCTGCTCTGGTTCGGTTGGTTCGGCTTCAACGCCGGCAGCGCGCTCGCCGCCAACGACCTCGCCGTCTCGGCCTTTCTCACCACCAACACCGCCGCCGCCGCCGCCGCCCTCGCCTGGGTCTTCTTCGACGCTGTCCGCGGCCGCCGCATCAGCGCGCTCGGCGCCTGCATCGGTGCGGTCGTAGGCCTCGTGGCGGTCACCCCCGCCGCCGGCTTCGTCTCCGTCGGTAGCGCGATGGCCATCGGCACCATCGCTGCCATCGCCTGCAACGCCATCGCCCACTGGCGCAGCAACTCCGCGCTCGACGACACCCTCGACGTCTTCCCCTGCCACGGCGTAGGCGGCATGGTCGGCATGTTGGCTACCGCGGTCTTCGCCACCAAGGCCGTCAACGGCGCTGGCGCCGATGGCCTGCTGCTAGGCAACACCAAGCTCTTCCTCGTGCACCTGCTCGCGCTGGTCGTCGTCTCGACCTACGTCTTCGTGGTCTCCTACGGCATCTTCAAGCTGGTCGACCTCATCACCCCCATGCGTGTCACGGCCGACGACGAAGAGGAGGGCCTCGACCGCAGCCAGCACGGCGAGACCATCTTCGCCTCCGAGGCTGCGCTCGGCCTTGCGGGCGGCGAGTAACAACAGCGCAAGGCCGCTGGCTCGCGCCTAGCCCTGCGGCGGCTTGGAGAACCGCTCGGCCCGGGCAGCACGCTCCGCCGCCTTCTCTTCGGCCTGCGCCATGAGCTGGCACTTGAGACGCTCGAGATCATCAGGAAGCGGAACCTCGAACCGGACGTCGTCTGTGGTCACGGGGTGGCGGAAGCCCAGCTTGAAGGCGTGCAGCGCAAGCCGCGGGGCGCGCGGCATGGGCCGGCCATAGAGCTTGTCGGCGAGCACGGGGTGGCCCTCCTCCGACATGTGGATTCGGATCTGGTGCTGCCGCCCAGTCTCGAGCCGGAGCTCGACCAGGCTCGCCATGCCGAAGGGCTGCGACCGCAAGAGGTGGGTCACCGCCTCTTTGCCTTCCTCTTCTTCGTTGGCGCCTCGGATGCCGTCGCCCCGATCACGCGCAATCACCGAGACGATCTTGCGCGGCTTGTTGGGCACGTTGCCCGCCACAAAGGCGAGGTAACCCCGCTCCATGCGGTGCAGCGACACGAGCGTGATGAGGAAGGATCGCACCCGCTCGCTCCGCGCCACCAGGATGAGCCCGGAGGTGTCTTCGTCGAGCCGGTGCACGCGGTGCACCTCGCCGAGCCGTTGACGGGCCCAGCCGAGAAGCTCGGGCTCGCCGCGGCGACCAGGAGCGGCCACGGAGAGCATGCCCGACGGCTTCATGATGACCGCCAGGTGGTCATCGGAGAAGACGATGTGGGGCTCACTGCCGGGGCGCGTCTTGGGCGCACTCATGTTGAGCTTCACCCTCGGCCCCTCGACCATCCGAACAGGATCTCCCACGGGGATACCGCGGTAGAAAACTTTGCCGGAGGACAACGCCCGCTTGGCGTCTGCGGCGGAGAGCCCGCCCGCCACCAAGTGGTCGAGGAGTCGAATCATGAGCTCTGTTCTGTTCTTACTTTCCGGTCGGAGCGGCGGGAGCAGCCGGAGCAGCGGGGGCCGGGACAGCGCCCGAACCCGAAGCCTCAGCAGCGGGGGCCGGAGCCGCCTTCGCGCCAATCGCCGAAAGGACCTGCGCCGAGTCGGCCAGCGACCAGATGTCGCTGATCTTCCCTTCCTTGAGGACATACCAGTTGGTGATCTGCTGCTTGACCGTCGCGCCGGTCGGGGCGATGTCGCCAACCTTGCCGGTGTGCTTGCCCTCGAAGGTCACGCGCGCCGCAACGGTGTTGCCCTGGTAGATGACGTCGTCGATCGTGATCTTCACGTCCGAGAAGGCGTCGTAGTAGGGGGTAAGGGCAGCCTTGACCGCCGCGCCACCCTGCGTCTTGTCGATGTTGTGATAGACAACATTCTCGGTCCAGTAGTCCGTAACGGCCTTGTCGAGGTTGCGGCCCTCAACGACCTCCTTCGAGTACTTCTCGTACCAGGCGCGGGCGTCGAACTCCTCCTTTACGGCCTCAGCGGGCGGCGCGGGGGGCTGGCAACCGGCGCTGAGCGCGGAGATGCCGAGGACAGCAGCGGTCAGAATCGAGAACGAGAAACGAGCAGTCGACCGGTTCATGGTTACCTCAAAGGGGTAGGGGAATCACAATCACCACTGCACTTCGGGAGCAACCAACTCGCCCACGCGCACAGCTTTCTTAAATGCAAACCTGTCGCCCTCTACCACGCCGAGCGCGCGAGGTGAAGAAATTTGAAGCATCTCCGAAACCTACTCGCCAGAGACCTGATAGGTCTCCTGCTGCACAGGCCTGTGGCTGCTCCCCTCGCGCCAGATCATGCCCTGTGACGCCGCTTCAACGAGGCCTTTTGCAGGGCAATCCGGTCCATCAACCGTTTGATTCCGCCCGCCGCTGCCGCTCACGGTGACCCACTTTCCAGCCCCATAGCCAGGCAAACAGCAGCGCCAGCGCCATGCTGTGAATCACGGTCCGGAAGGCAAACGCCCGCACCGCCCGAGACCCCTCATAACCGGCAGCCATCGGCACCGCGCTCACGCTCCCAAAGACCACCGCCACGAGCACAACCAGCAGCAGCGGCTGCCAGGCGCGGAGCCCCGCTTTAGGCCGCCATGCGCTTGCCGCAATCGCCCGCCAATAGGCCACCACCAAGGCCACCAGCCCCAGCAGCGAGCAGCCGTGCTGCAGCAGATAGTAGCCCGGTGCTTCGAAGCCGAAGGCCAGCGGAACCTGCGTCCGGAGCGCCGGAACGGCCGCCACAAACCAGTCCTGCTTGTGGGTGAAGGAGTCCCACACCAGGTGTGTCGCACCGCCCGTGAGCATCGACAGCGCGAGCCGTCCAAACTGCCGCCCACGCACTGGCCCCTGCGCCAGCAGCGACTCCGTCAGGAAGCCGGCGTGGGCCGGTGGAAAGACCCGGCTGAGCGTTGGCCACGACAGCTGCAGCAGCCCCCAAAGAACCAGCGCAGAGGGCAGGGTGATGAAGAAGAGTCCCGCAAGCGTATGGGCCTTCGAGGCACCGTCGAAGAGCAACAAAAAGTAGCCCAGATCGGGCGCCATGCTGCCGATGACGAGTCCTACGGTGTCGAACCAGCGGGGCGCCCAGCGACGCAGCGGAAGGATGGCCGCCGGGTGTGAAAAGGTGGCTGGCATCGGGGAGGACGCACGGGGTGAAAGAGTCTTGCGTGCATGATCGCTTGCCTCGCCAACCGCAAGCAGAACCGCCGCTCTCGCAACCTCCCACCCTTCGTGCTAGCAACCGCCGCTCCCGTGCCGCGCGCACACACCCGAACCAGCAGACGCAGTCTCATGGCAAAGCCCACCGACCGCTCCGATCGCCCCGCCTCGAACTCCCCCCGCCAGGGTGCACCCGGCGGCCAGCAGCAGGGCAACCAGCAGCGTGGCCCCCGCAACGGCGACAACCGCAACGGCGGCCGTCCCCCGCAGCGCGAAGAGCGCCAGCCGCCGCCGCCCGACCTCGAGTTCCTCCTCATCCGGCCCGGTGCCTGCCTCGTCGCACCCGTGACCCTCGGCTACTTCCCCCTCCGCTGGCAGCCCCACCGCGACGTCGCCCTCTTCCGGCCCGGTCTCTACCTGCGCCACGCAGGGAGCCTCCACCTCATCGGACGCGACCTCGTCTTCAACGAGGCCTCGCTCTACGCCCTCTGGGACGACCCGGCCGCCTTCTTCCGCGCAGGCCCCGACAACTTCGTGCAGCCCGGCCTCCATGCCGCCTTCCTCGTCAAGTCGCCGCTCGCCGAGGGGCCGCCCTGGCTGCCCATGACTGCCGGTATCGCAGCTACCGCCGCCGAGCTCGACCAGGGGCTCCTTGCCCCCTTCCTCGACCCCGTCACCAGCATCCATTTCAAGGCCACGCTGCAGCCCGGCAACGACCGCATGATGGTCGCCAGCTCCAAGGCTGCCGAAGAGGAGCACGGCTCCAGCGCCATCACCGAGACCCTCCTCTACCTCGCCAAGGTCGCCGACGATCAGAGCGCGCCCAACCAGCTCGCCCGCCGCGCCCTCGTTGAGAACGGACACGGCCTGCACCGCGCCGGCATCGGCCTCATGCATGCCACCCACGCCGAGCGCAGCCACCTCGCCGGCACCGTCCTGAACCTCGTCCCCGAGGTCGCGCCGCTCCTGCAGGCCCTCTTCGCGCTGCTGCACACGCCGCCCGCCGACCGGGCCGCCACCAGCGCCGCAACCCGCACCCTGCTCGACGCCCTCCACCCGCTCCTTCGCGCCGAGTCGCCCCTCAAGACCGGTCCCCACCTCGGCACCCTCATCACCTGGCTCGTCGGCCTCTTCGGACCCCGCCCCGATCGCATGGGCCAGTGGCCTGCGCTGACCCTCTTTGCGGCGGCCCGCTACCTCCGCGACATCTCCCGTCGCCAGGAGCTCTACGGCCACCCCGACGCGCCGCTCCCCGAGCTCCCCTTCACCCGCGCCGGCTTCAAGCGGGCGCTCCGCGAGCTCGGCTTTTTCCCGCAGGAAGAGAGCGATCTCGAGCGGGTCTTCCGCGCCCTCGCGGCAGCGGAGGTCGCCAGCGATCTCCCCCGCCCCAAGCTCGACCATCTCCGCGCCTTCAAGGTGATGATCCCCCGGCTCAAGGGCTTCCCCGTTGCCGCGCGCACCTGGCTCGCCCGCTATGAGCACCTCCTCACCGCCTGGAGCTACCGCGGCGCCGAGCTCCGCGACCGTCGCGCCGATGCGCGCCACCTCGCGGCCAACCTCATCACCGACATGCCCACCATCGGCATCTGCCGCGCCTACGGTCGCGTCGCCGGCGGCGCCCACCCGGCCGCTGCCAGCCTCTGCGAGGCGCTGCTCCACGCCGACCATCCCATGATGCGTCAGCTCGGCGAGCTCTTCACCGCCACCGGTGATGCCGCCGCCTCCGATGCGGCAGTCAGCCAGCGCCTCGAGGCCGCCGTCGCCGCCAAGGCCATCTCCCGCGAGTCGCTCGCCTTCTCCTCCGCCATCGTCGACCACGCCGTCGCACGCGCGGCCGCCGGCAACCCCATCATCGGGCTCCCGCTCCGCGCACCCGAACTCGCCGGCAGCTCGCCGCTGCTCCGCCACTTCCTCTACTGGCGCGCCTTCTGCCGCTCCATCGACCCCAGCGACAGCGCCCGCTACCTCGACTTCCTCGAGCGGCTCGCACCCAGCGCCGGCGACCTCTCCGTCAAGCAGCTCATCGAGGTCGGCTCGCTCGCCCGCCAGGTCTCCCGCAAGGCGCAGACCGAGGTGAAGGGCTCGCCCGTCTGGGGCACCGCCACCGCCACCGCGCTCGACGGCCTGCTCGCCGAAGCACCGGGAACGCCCGGCGCGGAGCGCTACCACGACCTCGTCATCAACCTCGCCGAGCTCGATGGCGACGCCCTCGCCGCACGGCTCCCGCAGCTCATCGCCCGCACGCCGGTCGACGAACTCCCCCGCCTCCTCGAGAGCATCCGCCGCAGCCCTGCCCGAGGCCAGATGGTCCGCAGCGAAGCCTTCGCCGAGCTCGGCCACACCCTCGCCCCAGCCACCTCGCTGGCTGCTGCCCGCGCCCGCGTTGAGTGGGTCCGTTGCGCCATCGACCGAGCCAAGAATGCTGTCAGCGTCCGCTGGCTCCTCGAGCCCGCCGGCGACCAGAACTGGTCCTGCGGCGCCGCCTTCGCAGGCTTCTTCGACAGCTCCCGCGGCGAGTGCATCGCCGCCCCCGAGGCCGCCGTCATCATGCTCCTGGAGCTCGCCGCAAAGAGCCTCTCCGAGCCCCAGCGCGACCTCGTCATGAACCAGATCGCGGCCCACACACAGTGGCCCGCATCCGAGCGGCTCAACCTGCTCCTCGAGGGCAACCAGCCCGCCGCCGCCGTCGGCTTCATGCAGCGCCACGCGCTCGGCGAACGCGACGCTGCGCTCGCTCTCTGGACCTCTGCCCTCGCCACCGCACAGGGCGGCGCCGCTCTTCGTACCTCCGCCGTCGCCCTCCGCGATCTCGAAGGCCGCATGGGCGACCGCTTCGACGCCCCCCGCGCCGCGCTCGAGCAGGCCTTCGCCCGCTACCGCCCCGCCCGCTACCTGCCCGAGGGCTTCGCGCAGGCGCTCGACGGCTGGCGCCTCGCCCAGCTCGGAACCTCCGGAAAGACGGTCGAGAGCTTCGCATCGCAGGCGCTCCGCTGGTCGCTCGACAACGGCTCTCGCCACTTCGTCGGCTTCCTCGCCTGGCTCACCGATGAGCGCACGGCCGCGACCATCGCTCCGCTCCTCGAGCAGCAGCTCACCGCTGGGAACGCCGAGTCGGAGCTGCTCGCTGCGCTCGAAGCACTCCCCTTTGCGCTGGCCTCCGAGAGCTTCCCCTACGCCGACTTCGAGGGCCCGCAGGGCAAGCGCGCCGGGACCCGCCTGGTGGCCTCGGCCATCACCGGCGCCGGCAGCTTTGCAACCCTTGAGCGTGCCGTTGTGAAGGCGGTCACCGCCGTACTCCAGCATGCCGCAGAGCCGGCCGCCGAGGTGGCTCCGCTCATCGCTCGTCTGGAGGCGCTCGAGCGGGCGCTTGCGAACGCGCCTGTTGCCCATCAGACGGCCGAAGAGGTCGAAGAGGAGCGCGCCGCCTCTGCCGAAGCAATCGCTGCAGAGGCCGCAGAAGCCTCCACGGACGAGCCATCCTTTGCCTCCGACGCACCCGCCGAGGAATCCTCTGTCGAGGCCTCCGCCGAGACCGCAGAAGCCTCCACGGACGAGCCATCCTTTGCCTCCGACGCACCCGCCGAAGAGACCACCGATGCAGCTGCTCCCGCTGCTGCACAGCGCGCCCCGCGCGGACGCCGCAACGAGGCCGTCACCGTTGACGAGAAGCTGGCCCGCAGCACCCGCAAGAGCGCCCGCAAGGAGCTCGCCAAGGGTGTCGCGCTCGCCCTCTCGCTCCTCCGCGAGGTCGACCCGACCATCGTCTGGGCCACCCTGCCCATGCTCCGCCGCGTGCGCGACTTTGCGCCCGGTAGCTTCGACCTCCGCCGCGAGATCATCCCCGTCATCGAGTCCACCGCCGCAACGGCCGGCATGCGGCTCGCAGACCCCCACCACCTCCTCACCACTGACTACCTCGAGCAGGAGTGGGTGGAGCTCGACCGCACCGACCTCGCCGTCTGGATCTCGCTGCTCGTCGCCGTGCAGCAGAAGCACGAGCTGCAGCCCAAGATGGAGCTCCGCCGCAACGCCATCTGCATGCCGCTGCTCCGGGCCAGCAAGCCCAAGCCGGCACCCACGCTCGTCACAGGCGAAGAGCCCGCGGCCGAAGCCGTCGAGGCTCAGGCCGGCGAACTCCCCGAGGGCGACGAATCCGCCATCACGGAGACCGAAGAGAGCGCCGCGCCCGAGGCCGAGTCCAAGGAGGAGCGCCCCTCCGGCCCCCTCTCCGGCCGCCCCCTCGTCAAGCTCCTCACCCGCGCGCTCGGCGAGAAGGGGACCTCTGCAGACCGACTCGCTGCCTTTGGCGACGAGGTCATGCCGCTCGCCTGCCTCGCCATGATCGAGCGCAGCCGCACCCTCCGCTTCCGCGCCGAGGTGGTCGACGGAACCCCCATGGCGCTGCTCTCCTGGAAGTCGGGCTACTAGCCCCGACGGCTAGGGCCGGCAGTCGTAGTAGAAGAGCGGCGAACCGGCCGTCTCCGAGGTCGTCACCAGCCCGCCAGGCAGGTAGGCGATGGCCTCGCCCTGTGGCTCCAGCGCCAGCGGCAGCGCCTCGGGTGTAAGCGCGCCGAGCGCCTCTGCGCCAGCCCCTGCAGGCAGCCGCCACTCGTAGGCGTGGTGGTAGGTTCGGAAGGCCACCCGGCGCCGCGATGCATCGTAATCGGCAGCCGTCACCAGCTCCCGCACAAAGAGGTTCCCCCCAGCCAGCTTCCGCTCGCCAACCTTGGTTGCTGTCACCGGACCTCCGGCTGCGAAGGGGGCCACAAAGATGCTGGTCTGGTCCTCCTCCTTGCTCAGGATGACCACCCGCGCCTGCTCATCCACAAACATTGCCTCTGCGTTGACCGGCCCGCCGGGGTAGCGGAGCTCCATCGTCTCGAAGGCGCTCACCGTCATCTCCGCAGATAGCTTCTCGGGCTCCGCGAAGCGGTAGAAGCGCACCTCATCCCGCTTCTCTTTGTTGTCGCCCATGTCGGCCACATAGAGGCAGCTGCGAGCCGCTTCTCCGGGGGCGCAGGGGCCGCGCGCGATGTCTTCCCAGTCCTTCGACTTGGCCCCTTCGAGCGAGACGGTGGCGAGCAGCTTGCCGGAGCGGTCGAGGGCAAAGAGGCGGGCGCTGTCGCCCGAGTCGTTGTGGGCCCAGATGCGGTCGCCGGACCAGCGGCTGCTCGTAAGCCCCGAGGCCTCGTCGAGCACCGCAGGCAGCTCGCCCCGCCGGATGGGATCGGCGTAGTGGCCGCAGGCTCCGCTGCCGTCGCCGCTGCCATCGCCGCTGCCGTCGGCGTCGCCGCTCGCCTCCCCACGAACCTCGGGCGCGGGCGTCGTCGCGGCTGGTGCTGGTGCTGCAACCACCGTGCTGCCCTGCGCGGGCTTGCAGGGGGCGCCGCAGGCGGTGGTGAGCAGCATGAGCAGGGCAAGACGAGGGGGTCTCATCGCAGCATCCGGGGTGGGCTGAAGTCGTTGCGTTTGGCTCAGGCGGCGGGCGGCTTGCGGGCCACCAGCAGCCTGTCGAGGTGGCTGTAATCCTTGAGCGTCGTCACCTGTTCGAGCCCCGCCGCTTCGGCCAGCGCGCGGGTCGCCGGCCCCTGCAGATCGCCATGCTCCACAAAGAGGTAGCCCTCGGGCTCGAGCAGCTGTGCCGCCTCGACCACCAGCCGCCGAATGAGGTCGAGCCCGTCGCGCCCCGCAAAGAGCGCCAGCTCGGGCTCGTGCAGCTTCACATCCTCATCCATCCGCTCCCGCTCACCGGTGCCGATGTAGGGCGGGTTGGAGACAATGAGATCTACCTTGGAGCCCCGCGCGAGCAGCGGCGCGAGCAGGTCGCCCCGCACCAGCTTCACCCGTTCGCGCAGGCCCAGCGTGGTCGCGTTGGCTGCGGCCACCTCCAGCGCATCGGCCGAGGCATCGATGGCCACCACGGTGGCCTGCGGGAACTCTGCCGCCAGCGAGCAGGCGATGCAGCCCGAACCCGTCCCCACATCGACGATCCGCAGCGGCTCCTCCTTGCGGGCCGCCAGCGACTTCGCCGCCTCTTCGACAATCCGCTCCGTCTCGGGGCGTGGGATGAGCACCCGCTTGTCCACGGCGAAGTCATGCTTCCAGAACCCCTTGGTGCCGGCGATGTAGGCGATTGGCTCCAGCTTGGCCCGCCGCTTCACCAGCGCCCGGTAGCCATCCACCTCTGCGGTGGTGAGGGGGCGCATGAGGTCCATGTAGAGCTGGGTGCGTGAGAGGCCGAGCACCTGGCAGAGGAGCAGGTCGGCATCGAGCCGCGACGAGCGGGAGCCGCGCGACTGCAGGAAGTCGGCGGTGGTCTTGAGCAGATCGCGGGCAATGGGAGCGGCCATGCGCCCTGCCTAGTCGGAAGGCGCGTCGCGGGGCAACGGTGGAGGTTGGGCAAACCCGTCTCGCCTTTGGATCGGGGCCGAGCGCAGAGATAGGAGCAGGGCGCTTGCCTCGGCGCGTGGGCTGTGGTCTCCTGCATCCCTCCCGCATCTCAGCCCGAGCCGCATGATGTTTAAGCGAACTGCGTTCTGCTCCGCCTCACTCCGCTTCACCGCGACGATCCTTGGCCTGCTGCTGTCGGCCTGTGATGAGCCGGTATCGAACCGCGTCGAAGCTGATACCGGGGCAACGGTTGATACCGGTCCGACCGAGACGGCCGATACTGACCTTGGCGACTCGCAGATTGATTCCGGCGAGGAGGTGGACGAGGGCTCCTGCTGGATTGACGGAGTCGCGGCGGCGGCCTGCCCCGCGCGACCGAAGGGGCTCAGGCCCGATGAGTGCGCGAGCGGCGAGATTGACGATGGATCGGGCTTCGAACCTGGAACCGGACTCTGCCTGCCCGTACCACCATCGAGCTGCGCCACTGACGATTGTGATCTCCGCCCGACGGGCAGTCGACCCGAAGATTGCAGCAGCGGTCAGATTTTCGAAGATTCGGGCTTCGCGCCGGGTACTGGCACCTGTCTCCCCAACCTCGAGGACTGGGATTGCCCGGTTGGCTGGCGGCCCATCGACGCAACCCTCGACGACTCCGGGCTGCCGGTGGCCGGAGCCGAGCGAATCTCGTTTCGTCGCTGTGAGCCTCCCGATGTACCTCGCGACTGCCCTCCCGGGACCATCGCCCTCCCCGGCGACACTGCCTGCCTCCCCCTCGGCCAACCCTGTCCGACGGCAGCCGAGCGCTGGCCCACGGATGAAGCCCTACGAGCGATGGCCCCCGGCTTCGATGGTCCCATCGTCTTCGTCTCCCCCGATGGCTCGGGCGACGGCAGCCGGCTCGATCCCATGAGCCTCAACCGAGCTACCTACCTGTTCAATGAGGTCCCTCCAGGTGCCATCATTGCGATGGCGCTCGGTGACTATCCTGACATTGTGGAGCTCGACGACGGAGTGGCGCTCGTGGGTGCCTGTGTGGGCGGCACGCGCCTTGTGCCCGAAGGAGACTACGTCGATGTTGGTGCGGTCTCGATGACCGGCGCGCTCGGGTCGCTTGTGGCCAACCTCGCCATCGATGCAGCCACCAACGGTGTTGTTGTGCGTGGGTCTCCCGAAGAGGGAGTCGTTCATCGTCTCCACGATCTGCAGGTCACGCGCGCCTTTCAGCGTGGTATCGCTGTGACTGATGCAGGCCGACTGCACCTCACGAACATCCGCGTTTCCGGCGTCACATTGGATCTGAATCCGGTCTATCTCGAGTCCGGCGTGCTCTCCGGAGGTGGCTTGGTTGCAAGCTATGGTGCAACTGTGACGGGCGAAGGTATCCTGATTGATCGCCTGGAGCATGCTGGTCTGTGGGTCGACGCGCCCGACGGGAGGGTGACGCGCGTTGATCTTTCGCGGTTGGTGGTCGACAGCCCATCGCTTCATCCAACCTTTCCGTGGTCGATAGGCGTAGGCCTGATGGGGGGAACGGAGGTCGCGCTGCGCGATCTGGCGCTCTTCGACGCGGGCTTCTCCGCAACCGCCAACGACACCGTTTTCGGGCTGGTTGCGGCTCCGATGAACCTGACGCTGGAGCGCTGTGAAGTGCGTGGCGCTGGCCCGAGTCCCTACCGGCTTGACGGCCTCTCGCTGAGCGATGTGAGTGCGACCATCGACGACCTTGTCGTGCGAGACGTCGAAGGTGCAGCCCTTTCAGCCGTCTGGGGTCAGCTCGAGCTCAACCAATTCGCGGCGGAGCGCTGCGCAACCGATCCATCGGCATCTACCTGTCTCGCGCTTGATGGTGTTGAGGCGAGCCTGCGCCGAGCGGTGGTCCGGCAAACAGACGGCACGGCGGTGGTTGTGGCAGACGCAGCGGAGCTCGCGGCGCAGGTTTCACTCACGCAGATTTTTGTTGCAGAGACCGCCTACGGGGTTGTCATCGATATCGACCTTGAAGCGCCGGTGACCGAGGTTGCAGTGGTGGCGAGCCAGTGGTTTGGATTGCAGATCTCGGGCGGTGTGACTCGCTTTGAGAACCTGCTCATGGCCGGCGCGGGGCAGGCTGCGATCTACGTGCAACCGTCGCTGTTGCCGATCATCATGACCGCTCAGAACCTAACCGTCCTTGGTGGCGCCGACGGACTCCATCTCTTCCTTCCGTGGGGCAGCGAATTCGCTGGCCCTGACGTCACGCTGCAGACCGCTCTCCTGCGTGGGCAGCAGGCTGTGGCACTCTACGCATACAGATCTTCGTTGCACCTCTTCGATCTGGTCGTGAGCGGGAGCGAAGGGGCGGCCCTGAGCCTCTGGAGCAGCAACGCCGATGGAGCGGGGATTGCCATCACGGAGGGCGGCGCGGGTGAATCACCAAACACCCAGAGCCTGCTCGATCTCTCGCTAAGCTCAGCAGTCTTCGAGCGACTCACGCTGCTCCAAAATGCTCGGCCGGCGGCGATCTTCTACGACAGTGAGGTCACCATAACCGGGGCGAGGGTCGACCACCTCGCCGCTGATGCAGGAGCAAGCTCTGCTGGCCGTGGAGTGAGCATCGAAACCGGGTCGCACCTCCGCCTCTACGATGCCTTCATTACACGAAACGATGAGGTGGCGCTGTTTGTGGATGCGGAGAGCAGCCTCGAACTCACACGTTCGCGCCTCGGAGACAATCGTGACTCCCTCGTTGCCATGGGCGGTACCGTCCAGCTCACCGACGTTTCTGTCGGCCGTGCCCTGTTTGCTGCAACACCCGATGCCGAAGCAGTTCTAGGTGAAGGTTTCGGTCGCCTCTACTTCGAGGGAGCCAACCTGACGGCGAGCTCGCTGCAGAGCGAGGCACCGCTTCAGCTCACCCTGGGTGCGCGCGCCTCGATCGACGGTCTGTTCCTCCGAAATGCGCCCTCTTTGCCTGAGCTTCCACTGCTGCTGCTCGATGGTGATGCGGTGGCCACTGTGGATACGGCCCGCTTCGACAGGGCCTCAGCGGCGCAGACAGTGGGCAGTGACCTGACGCTCCGTGATGTCGTCTTCCGCTCCTCGGCCGGGGCCTGGCGTCTGCAAGGAGCGGATGGCCTGCCGGCAGTAGGGGTCGGAGAGCGGCTGCTGGTCGACGGAACGGGGGGCTGGCGCGAAGAGCAGACCCAGCTGCTCGCAGACGGGATTGTGGTTGAACGAGGGAGCAGTCTCTCGCTTGAAGATGTCTTGGTGCGCGGGTTTGATCGGTCAGGACTGATCGTTGCAGACCCTCTCTCGTCGTTGGCCGGGGAACGGCTCGTGGTGAAGGATATCGGCCCGGTCGATTCGCGCGCGAACCTCCTCTCCGCGGACGAGCGCGGTCGTGCCGCAGGCATCCGCGCTGAAGATGCCTCCATCTCGCTTCAGGGGGCTAGCCTGCGCGGGAACCGAGCGACGGCGCTTCATGTCCGCGGAGCCCAGGCGACCCTTCGTTTCGATCACCTGGACATCGACGCTACTCTCCCTGTCGAAGACGAGCAGCGCCAGCTCCGCTACGGCGACGGACTGGTCCTTGGCGATGGGGCGACGCTCGACGGCACGCAGCTCCGTCTGCGCGAGAATCCCCGCTGCGGTTTGCAGCTCTATGGCAATGGACTTTCGATCCAGCTTCGTGATGCACTGATTCGAGGCAATCTCATCGGCATCAACGTCATGGGGAGTGATTTCTCCCGGACCGAACTCGCGGTGGCCCTTCGCAACGAGCGATACGAGCAGAACGGCCTCGACCTCGGTGTGAGCGAACTCGAGATTCCCGACATCGAAGCAGCGCTTGCAGAACTGCAGACGGCAGACCCGAGTGAGGCAGAGCCGCTCGCGAGCCAGCGGGAAGACTGCTCGAATGGAGAAGACGACAACGGGGACGGGACGATCGACTGCCAAGACGAGCAGTGCTCCCCTCGCCCGTTCTGCATCACGCAGCCCTGAGCAGCTCTCAGCCGTCTTCTCCCACCACCCCGTTCTCTCCGACGATCGCACGGCTGCCGAGTGACCCGTCCGGATTTACAAGTCCATTCTCGCCGACGATGGAGCGGGCGCCACCGCGGAGCGCCGGAACGGTCGTCGGATCGCGCCGCAACTCCATGCCCGGTGGCGCGATCAGGCCGGATCTCACCAGCTGGTCACGATCAATGATCCGAGGCTCTACATTGGCCAAAAACCCGGCGCTCCCGACGACATCTCCCCCTGTGACAATCCCGAAACCTCCCCACAGACACCGGCGCCCGGTCTCGGTGTAGGAGCAGCTCCAGCCCGATCCCTGGGTGAGCGATGGGTTGTCGGCATCGTCCACCGCGAGACGATCCAACTCTTGCATCGTACAGATGCGAACTCCGGCTTCGCTGCGGCAACGCCAGTCGTAACCAACGCCTACGGCTCCCGGCGTAGCCTTCTGAAACCCAGTCGCGCTGCCGGCCGCTGCCACACCAGTCGAGACGACCAGCCCGTTTTCGCCCACGATCGACTCTGCCGCCGACCGGCAGAAGGAGGGCAGGCCATCCGACGGGCTAACCACAGCAAAGCCGGGTGTCTGTGCCACCGCCTGTGCCGGGTCGCTGCTGCTGCAGACCGTCGCGCCACCTGTGTCGCTGCACTGCCAACCCTCTGAAACCGAGGGCCCTCTTTCGCGGAGGCAGTCCCAGCCTTCCTCGGCAGTTAGGTTGCAGGTCCAGCGCGCCGTGTCGAGCTCGGTGGTACCGCAGACCGACAGTCCGGCGCTCCCCTCCGAGAGCAGTTGTGTTCCCGTCCCTGCCGCGTTGATCCCGGCCTTGCCGTTTCCGTAGATGACGGCTCGGTCCGCCCGAAGCTGCGTGCCGACCGACGTCGCGCTGACGCTATTGAGCTGGATTCCGTCGCTGATCGTGCCCACGAGATCGCCGAATCCGCCGTTCAGCGTCGGCAGCGATCTGCTCTCCGCGATGATGCCATTCTGAAAGACCACGCCGCCGCCGTCGATGACCTGGATGCCTGCTCCGCCGTTGCCTGCAATCACTGCCTGGTCAAAGAGCAGTTCCGGGTCGTCGATACTGTTGGAGAGGCTTTCCTGCACGAGGACGCCCCGCATCGTGTTCGCAACGATGCGAGCTCCAAGATGCTGGCTGCGCGACCCGGATTGGAAGACGCCGAAGCCGGGAATGCCTACAACTTGCAGACCATCGGTGTCGAGCCGAGAGGCCTCGGTATTCACCACCCCCCACCCGGTCTGGAAGGTAGCGCTGCCCGTGCTGCTGGCGCGGCCTCCGGTCACCACGACGTCTGTCCAGCCGTGGGTCGAGCGGGAGAGGAAGATGCCGGTCCCCGCACATCCCTCCACGCGGCCCTGTGCCCACGCCGCCTCCGTGTCGACAAAGGCGGCACCGAACCCGGCGATGTTCCTGATGACCAGATCGCGGATATCGACCCCGGCCTTTGTGAGTCGCTCGCCCGCCGTCACTACCAACCCCAGAATGGCTGCGTCTGTTGCAGCAACAGTCGGGAGGTCGCTCAGTGCCGCAAAGTTCGCCTCGTCGAGCCCACCAGCGATCTCTGTGCCGCAGATCTGAAGATCTCGAACCCCCTCGCTGATGATACCTGCACCGGTGCTCAATGCTAACTTGAGATCGCTGAGCACCAGCGCGTCGCCGCCGACTGCGACTACGGCTGCTACGGGTGGCGCTCCTTCGATGGTGCGCACCGTGAAGCCCCGAATCACCGTTGGCTGCGTCGCCGAACCGCCCGTTAAGCGCAGCCCAGCACCCCCCTCGGCGACAACCTCCACGCCATCGCCCAGCAGGACCACACCCGCGGGGACAACGATCGACCCCTGCAGCGTCCCCGGTGTGACCCGAATCACCTCGCCGGCGACGGCGGTCGCCAATCTCGTGGTGAGCGCTTCCGGCGAGACTGTGTCTGTCGCTTCGAACGGCTTCGTGCACGTCGCGGCCAGCCCACCCCCTGCCACTTCCGCAGGGCCATCGTCAGGTGCCGCACAACCAGCCGCAGCGGCCACAAGGAAGATTGAAACAATTGCCTTCGTTCCCTTCATCGTCCTCACCTGCAGAGCCTGTTGGAGGGGTTCTAGCACGCCGGTTCGCTGCGTGGCCAAGCTTTCTCCTCAGCTTTCCGTCGAGACGAGCAGCAGTCCGATCCGGGCCGCGCCCTTTTCGTCCTCCAGCTTCTTGAACTGGGCTAGCGCGAGCCGCCAGCCATCTCTGGCTCGTGCCTTCAGACCTCGCTCCATCATCAATGCGCCGGCCAGTTCCAGCGCCTTTGCAAGGTCCAGGTCCACCGTTCCGGTCTCTTCCAACGCCTTCGCTGCCGCTGCAAGCTGTCGCTCCCAGAGCGCCTTTTCACCCGCTGCGGCGATGCAGGCCAGCAGCAAGACCTGCACATAGACCAGTGTCCCGCGCTGTCCGGCCTGAATCATCTCGGTCTCCGCCAGTTCGAGCTGCCGGCGAGCAACAGCAAACTGACGCTGCGAAAGTGCGACCAGCGCAAGGTTGCAGCGGGTGATCGAAAGGCTCCGATCCCCAATCGCTCGCTGAAGCCCTAGCGCTTCTTCGTAGGCCTGCCGAGCCTCCTCGAGGCGACCTTCAAAGCGGGCGACCTCTGCGAGCCCCACCCGCGCCTGAATCACCTCGTTCCGGACCCCTTCGCATTCAAACCTCTCGAGCGCAGTTTCATAGAGTGCCAATGCTTGTCGATGCCTGCCCTGACCGCGATGCAGGTGGGCCACCCCGAGCCGGCAGCGCGCCGCGCTCACTTCGTCACCAATCTCGACAAACTCTGCCAGGGCGCGCTCGTAGTTTCCCAAGGCCTCCGTGATACGGCCCTGCGTCCGGAGCAGAATGGCCAAGCCGAGATAGGTGCGTCCGAGGCCGCGGCCGTCGTCCAAGGTGCGGAAGGTCGTCAGCGCCTCCGTGGCAAGAACCTCTGCCTGCCCGCTGTCACCCTGCTGGCGTGCGATGTGCATTCGACAAAGGTAGGCTTCGCCCCGCAGCCGGGGGCTGCTTGCGCGGTCTGCCGCCGCCAGCGCAAGGTCAGCCCACTCTGCCGCTGCACCGAAGTTCCACTGCAGCCGGTAGGCCTCTGCCCGCGTCAACAGCGCCTCTGCCCGACGAGGATCACAGCTCGGCACTCGGAGCGCGTCCAAAATCTCGGATTGCCGGTCGAGCAGCTCCGGGATGGGTAGTGTCTCACCCGCGTGAAGTGCCTCTGCTACGGCCTCTGTGATCGCCTCTAGTGCCTCGTCCCACGCAAGGGCCTCGGCGAGGTAGCCTGCCCGCCGCGCGGATAGGCCACGCATGCCCCGATCGTAGATGGTAGTGAGCGCCTCCGCGCAGGCGTGGTTCCAGTCCATCCAGTCGATCCGGGTCCGCGCCTCGCGCTCGAGAGTGTCCCGCAGGAGCGGGTGCGCGAGGCGCCAACCGACCGAGGTCTGTTCGATCAGACCGGTGCCCGCGACCGAGCCCAGAAGCGCTGAACCGTCGATCAGCCCCACACGCCGGCTCAGCTCTGCGAACGCCTGACCGTCGACACTGACACCGAGCAGGGCCGCAAGCTCCAGCGCAACCTTCACATCGGGTCCCGATTCCGACACGACCTGCTCGATGCGGCCGAGCCAAAGTGAACGAACATCGTTCGGGAGTCGGAGCGTTATCCCGGTTCGCAGCGAGAAGCCGCCTGGCCTGCCAACAAGCTCGCCTCGCGCGATGAGATCGCCGACAAGCTGCACCGCGAACAGGGGGTTGCCAGCTGCACGCATTCGGATACTCGCCGCCAGCGCTCCACTCAGCCCCAGCATCCGAGCGACCAGCTCATGTTGCGCCTCTTCATCCAGAGGCGGCACGATGATGGTCGTGCTCGCGGAGTGCGCTGCCAGCTCCTCGAGCAGCGCCCGTTCAACCGGTCGGTCTTCGAGCAGGTCTTCGCGGAAGGTGACCAGGGTGAGCAGGGGAAGGTCTCGTGCCTGACGCGCAATGGAAACCATGGCTGCGAGTGCTTCTCCGCCGAAGTGGGCATCATCCAGCCAGACCAGAACCGGCTGTCGCGCAGCGGCTCGTCTCAGCAGCTGTTCAAAGACCGCCTGTCGTTCGAGCGGGCTACCGAACCTGATGGTTCGTGCGCTGCTTTCTGGCGGTTCGACTCCCGCAAGGCCCTCGCTCACGAGAGCAACCAGACCCTCAACCTCTGCACGATCCGTAACACCCTCTTCCGCGAGCACTTGCTCCAAACGAAGCCGTGCCTCCAGCCGCTTCAACCCATTGCAGCGGTAGCGTTCGGCCACGGTCCGGCCCAGCAGGCCGCTGCCCTCTTCGGGACCGCTCCGGATGACCACGGATGATGCCAATCCCAGCTCCGTGGCAGAGTCGGTGAGCCACGCTGCGAGTCTGCTCTTGCCAACGCCCGCGCTGCCTCCAAGCAGCGCCGCGGCAGGCTCTCGCTTGAGGTGTCGCTTCCGCAGCGCCGCCCACAACTGCTGTTGAATTGCCTCTCGACCCACAATGGGGATGGTTCGCAGCCCGAAGAGTCCCGCACCGACGCTGCCGAGACGGGCGCCCGCGCTTCCCGTCTGCCCCTCGATCGGCGCCGGCTGCCACGGAATCCCATGGGTCGTCGGTTCCTGTTGGACAGGATGATCTGCAAGGCTGTCGGTGAGTGACGGATCGAACATCAGCGTTTGGCCGCCGCCGTCGATCCTACCTCCCAGTGTCGCCTCGAAGGCACCCAAGTCTGCGCGTCTCCTGCGAAACACGCCAAACTCCGTGCGCCCGCGGCCTTCCGCGTCTGGCTCGGGCCGCCCCATGTCCTCCAGTGCTGCGAGCGCCCAACCAGCTTCTGCCGCAGAGGCGAAGCGCCTTCGGGTCTCCTTCGCGCACATCGTCTGGAGCCAGTCACCAAAACCTGCCGGGTAGCCGGCGGGAACCGGCATGCGCGGCAGCGGTGCGCGAAGGTGCTGCAGCCCGAAACCCATGAAGGTGTCAGCTTGAAAGGGGTACACTCCAAAGGCCATCTCGAAGGCGAAGATTCCGACCTGATAAAGGTCGGTCCAGGGGCCGAAGTCGCGCCAGCGCGCGGCGAACTGCTCCGGAGCCATGTAAAACGGGGTGCCTACCGCAGCGTCCAGCTCAACGCCGCCATCCTTGACTCCCCAGTTCTGGGCGATGCCAAAGTCAGAGAGCCTGACGATGCGTCCTTCGCGTCCATCGACGAGTAGCGTGTTTCCAGGCTTGATGTCTCGGTGAACCAGTCCCCTCGAATGGGCATGGCCGAGCGCAGAGAGCAGGTCGTGGAGGAGCATCCTGCAGGTCTGCCATGCCATTGGCATCGGCAGGTCGGCTACGGAACCCGAAGCGAGCTCCATCACGAGATAGGGGCTACCAGCGACCAGTCTTGGGAGTGCAGCGGCGGCCTTCGAAGGGATGGTGCCGTAGTCAAAGACCTGAACGATATTCGGGTGGTCCAGCCCGGCCACGGCACGAACTTCCCTACGAAAATCATTCAGATATGATGGATGACGCGCTACTTCCGCAGTCACAACCTTGATCGCCACTTCGAGGCCAGCCTCCTGATGCACCGCGCGGTAGATTTCGCCGAAGCCGCCTACACCGATCCGCTCGCGCACCAGAAAGGGTCCAAAATGTACAGGGGTCGTCATGGCGCCCGCAGTTTACCTGTCGAACTCGGCGGTTCGCAAGAACTGCGGTACGCGTTGCCCTACCGCGGCGGCATCCGGAGCGCGCCATCGAGGCGGATGACCTCGCCGTTGAGGTAGCCGTTGTCGATGATGGCACAGGCCAGCTGGGCATACTCATCGGGCTTGCCGAGCCGGCTGGGGTTGGGGACGGTGGTTTTCATGCGGGCCTCGTCGGTCACATCGACTGCCACGAAGGAGGCGCCGTCGCCTAGGCTGAGCTGCGAAGAGCGCCGGGTCCCGTTTGACCCAAAGGGTCAACGCCTACCAGCCCGGGGTGCAACCCTGGGAATGGGATGTTGGGTATGGATGCGCTCTGAAGGAGCCACGATAGAATGGAAAATTACATACATTTGTTAGATTTTCGAACACACATTTCGAGAGTCATTCTAGATTTTATCTGATTCGAGACTGCGGACGATCAAACTATCTCGGCGCTCCTTTTTTGATTCCGTATGACCTTTCGGTTACGTTTGTAAGCCAATCCTCATTTACAATCTGGCTTTCGCTCGCGCGCTAGGACCATGCCTCTGGAAGATCTCCCATGCTGCTGCGCTCTGTTGCACGCCTCCTGCCCTTTGCTCTCCTCCTCGGCGCCTGCGCTCAGGATGAGGCTCCTACCGCCGCGCTGCCAACGGCGCCCGATGGTGGGCTCTTCATCCCCGACGCGGCGATCCTGCTGCCAGACGGCGGGCAGGGCGACGCCTCTGCAGAGGCCGCTACCGAGCCACTGTCTGGGCTGCTGACGCTCGCGGAGTTCCGCGGCACCGTAACCGCCAATGGCGCGATGGTCCTCACGAAGCTCGATCCCGCGGCCTCGTCCGACCCGAGACTCCGTCGGCTGGCGCAGGGGCTCTGCACCCTCAGCATCGTGCAGGACGGTGTGGCCGGCTCCGGGCCTGCCAACTCGCTCGAGCTCGTGACGGGGACCACGGGGCTCGACGCTGCATGCGAAGGCTATCTGGCCTCGCCCCTCTTCTGCGGCGCGGTCACGGTCCGCTCCTTCTACACATCACCGCAAACGCAGGTCTTTGCCCAGATCCAGGCGCTGGTCCCCTCAACAGGGTTTGGCGTGCAGAACGGAGATGTGATCCCTGGTGCCTCGAGCGGCCTCGGCTCCTGGGCCTATGGCGACCTAGGCCCAGCCTCGTCTGCGCCCGCCAATGCCGGCGTCCGCAACTGGGTCTTTGCCCGGTCGGGCAGCAACTTTACCTTCACCGGTCGCGTTGTGGCCAACGTGACGGAGCTCTGTGACGGCCTCGACAACGACTGCGACGGCGCCACCGACGAAGCGCTCGGCTGCCGCACCCAGGGGCAGAGCTGTGCGGCCACGGCTGACTGCGCCGCCGACCTGGCCTGCACGGCCGGCCTCTGCTCACCCGGTGGCTGCCCGAGCGGCGAACATGTGGAGAGTGGTGCCTGCGCGAGCGACATGCGCGCCTGCTCCATCACCAACGGGATCGGCAGCCAGAGCTACGCCGCGGGCAGCTGGGCGGCATGTGCCATCGTGAGCTGCAACAGCGGCTACCACATGGAGAGCGGCAGCTGCGCGAGCGACACCCGCTCCTGCTCGTCTGCCGACGCTACCGCCGCAACGGAGACATGGACCGGCGCTGAGTATGGCGCCTGCACGGCGTCGGGCTGCCTTCCCACCCATCACCTCGAGGGTGGCGACTGCGTGTCGAACACCGGCGCCTGCGCGGTGGCGAACGGTACGGGAAGCCGCACCTACAATGCCGGTGCCTGGGGAAGCTGCTCCCTCACGGGCTGCAACGCCGGCTACCACGCGCAGAGCGGCGCCTGCGAGCTCGACACGCGGAGTTGTACCCTCGCCGACGGCGCGGGGAGCCAGACCTGGCTCGGTTCGGCCTGGAGCAGTTGCGCGCCCAGCAGCTGCGATACGGGCTACCATGTAGAGAGCGGCGCCTGCGCGAGCGACGCGCGGAGCTGCTTGCTGACGGGCGGCGCGGGCGACCAGACTTGGAACGGCAGCAGCTGGAACAGCTGCGTGGCCAGCGCCTGTTACGGTGCATTCACCCTCTCCAACGGAACCTGCGTTGCGGCCGGATGCGGCAACAGCGTGGTGGAGGCTGGCGAGGCCTGCGACGACGGCAACCTGGTGGCGACCGATGGCTGCACGGCCAGCTGCGCGGTGGCCGCCTGCGGCGACGGCCTGGTGCAGGCGGGTGTAGAGGGCTGCGACGATGGGAATGTGCTGACCGAAGAGTGCAACTATGGCGCGGCCTCCTGCACCATTTGCAATGCGACCTGCGTTAGCGCGGCGGGCGAGACCGACCTCTGCGGCGACGGCACCCTGGATGCAGCCGAGTTCTGCGACGACGGCAACACAGACAATGACGACAGTTGCTCCAACAGCTGCCTCTGTGGGGCAGGCTACCATGTGGAGAGCGGCGTCTGCACCAGCAACGCCCGCAGCTGCGTGGCGGCGAACGCTACTGCAGCCTTCGAGAGCTGGACCGGGGGCGCCTATGGCGCCTGCACGGCGACTGCCTGCGATGCCACCTACCATGTGGAGGCGGGCGCCTGCGCCAGCGACACGCTGAGCTGCTCCGTCGCGAATGCGACGACGGCAACGCAGAGCTGGACGGGCAGCGACTACACCGCCTGTGCGGCGACGGGCTGTGATGCGGGTTACAGCCTGCTCGCGGGGGCATGCGTGGCAGCCGGTTGCGGCAACAGCGCAGTGGAGGCCGGCGAGGCCTGCGATGATGGCAACCTGGACGCCACCGACGCCTGCACCACTGTCTGCACAATTGCCACCTGCGGCGACGGCGTGGAGCAGGCGGGCGTGGATGGCTGCGACGACGGCAACACGGTGACCGAGGAGTGCGCCTACGGCGCGGCCTCCTGCGCTGTCTGCAGCGCGACCTGCACCATCGCGGCGGGCGCGACCCACATCTGCGGCGACGGCATCCTCGATGCCTCCGAGGTCTGCGACGATGGAAACACAGACAATGAAGACAGCTGCAGCGATGCCTGCGCCTGCGGCACCGGCGTCCACCTTGAGGGTGGCCTCTGCACAAGCGACACGCGGAGCTGCCTGTTGGCCAACGGCGAGGGCACCGAGCAGTGGACCGGCAACTCCTATAACGGCATCTGCACCCTTGAGAGCTGCAACGACGGCTACCACATCGCGGTCGACAGCTGCGAGGCCGACGAGCTGAGTTGCACGCTCGCCAACGCGACCGCAGCAACCCGGAGCTGGGACAGCGACACAGAGAGCTACGGCAGCTGCACGGCGACCGCCTGTGCCGCCTCCTATCACCTCGAGAGCGCCGCCTGCGTGGCCAATGTACGGGTCTGCACGCTGGCCAACGGTACAGCCACGGAGACATGGAACAGCGATACCAGCAGCTACGGCAGCTGCACCCCTGGGATTTGTAACTCGGGCTACCACGTGGAGTCGGGAGCCTGCCTGAGCAACAGCCGCGACTGCTCGCTCGCCAATGCGTCAGTCGCGACCGAGACGTGGACGGGCAGCGCCTATGGCGCCTGCACGGCCACGACCTGCGCGAGCGGCTACATCTTGAGCGCAGGTGCCTGCGGCCTGCAACCCATCATCGGCAACTCCTGCACGGCCAATGCCCAGTGCGCCACCGGCTTCTGTGCCACCGGCCCTGCGGGTACGGCCAACGACCGCTGCGCGCCTACCGGCATGAACTTTATCCCGGCCGAAACGTTCACGATGGGGTCGCCCGCAACCGAGGTAGGCCGCGTTGCCGACGAGACGCAGCATAGCGTGACCATCTCGCGCAGCTTCTTCATGAATCTTACAGAGGTCACGCAGGGGGAGTGGAAGGCACTCTCCGGCGGCCTCAACCCCTCCTGGTTCCAGTCCACGACCGTCACGACACAGAGCACTGCCAACGCCAACAATGCAGGCCCCGCGGAGAACATGGACTGGTATGCGGCAGTCGCCTTTGCCAACGCCCGCTCCGCGGCAGAGGGGCTCGCCTCCTGCTACACGCTCGCGGGCTGCACCGACGTAGCCAACGGATGGAAAGACGGTATCCACAGCGGGTGCACGGGGGCCACCTTCTCGGGCCTCACCTGCACGGGCTACCGGCTGCCCACGGAGAGCGAGTGGGAGTATGCGGCGCGGGCCGGTACGGCGACGGCAACCTACGGTGGGAACCTGAGTGGTACGGTTACCAATTGCACCACGGCACAGGCCAATCTGGCCGGCATCGCCTGGTGGTGCATCAACGCTGGCGGTCGCACGCAGGCGGTAGGCGGCAAGACGGCAAACAGCTTTGGCCTCTACGACATGCTGGGCAATCTCTGGGAATGGACGGCCGACTGGTACGGCACCTACCCTGGCACGGTGACCGATCCGCTCGGCGCCACGACGGGCGTTTACCGCGTGTATCGCGGTGGGTCGTGGCAGTACATCGCCACCGGGGAGAAGGCCGCGTTTCGCGCCTGGGGCAACGGCGCGCCGGTCAATCGCTTCAACACGCTCGGCTTTCGCCTTTCGAGGACCGTCGCGCGCGGCTGCGCCGCGTTGCCGGCGAATGCGACCGCAGCCATCGAGGCGGCCACCGCTACCGATTGGGGCGCCTGCGAGGCTACGGCCTGTTCGGCCTCTTACCATCTGGAGGGGGGCGCCTGCCTGAGCGATACCCGGAACTGCTCGCTCCCGAACGCCACATTGGCCACCCAGGCGTGGAACAGCGCCACCAGCGCCTATGGAAGCTGCACGGTGACGACCTGCGCCACCTCCTACCATCTGGAGGGCGTCGCCTGCCTGAGCGACACCCGGAGCTGCTCGCCCCTGCCCGCCAACACGACGGCCGGCACGCAGACCTGGAACAGCGGCACCAGCGCCTATGGGAGCTGCAACGCCACGACCTGCGCTGCGACCTACCATGTCGAGGACGGCGCCTGCCTGAGCGACACCCTGAGCTGCACACCCCTGCCCGACAATGCAACGGCCAGCGCGCAGAGCTGGAACAGCGTCACGAGCAGCTACGGAACCTGCAACGCCACGGCCTGCGATGCGACCTACCATGTGGAGGGCGGCGCCTGTCTCAGCGACACGCGGAGCTGCTCGCCCCTGCCCGCCAACACCACGTCCGGCACCCAGACCTGGACGGGCATCGCCTATGGAAGCTGCACGGCGACCGCCTGCGCGAGCGGGTACGATGTCAACTTAGGTGTATGCTCCTTGGGCTCATCCGTCGGCACCTCCTGCACCGCCAACGCCGAGTGCGCCAGCGGTGTCTGTGCCACCGGCCCAGCGGGAACCGAGAACGACCGGTGCGCACCTACCGGCATGAACTACATCCCCGCCGGCACCTTCACGATGGGTTCGCCCTCCACCGAGGTGGGCCGAGCGATCAACGAGACGCAGCACAGCGTGACGCTTACCCGAAGCTTCTTCATGGGGCAGACTGAGGTGACGCAGGGGCAGTGGAAGGCGATCTCCGGGGGCACAAACTCCTCCTGCTTCCAGTCAACGACGGGCACAGCCTGCACCACCAGCAACGCCAACAACCTCGGCCCTGCGGAGTACCTAGATTGGTACGCAGCCTTGGCTTTTGCCAACGCCAAGTCCGCGGCAGAGGGGCTCACCGCCTGCTACACGCTGACGGGCTGCACCGACGCAGCAAACGGCTGGAAGGACGGCATCCACACCGGCTGCACGGCCGCCAGCTTCGCGGGCCTCACCTGCAGGGGCTACCGGCTGCCCACCGAGAGCGAGTGGGAGTATGCGGCGCGTGGCGGAACGACCACCGCCACCTACCTTGGCAACCTGAGCGGAACTGTCACAGGATGCACCACTGCGCAGGCCAATCTGGATGGCATCGCCTGGTGGTGCAAGAACGCCGGAAGTCGCACGCAGGCGGTAGGCGGCAAGACGGCAAACAGCTTTGGCCTCTCCGACATGCTGGGCAATGTCTGGGAGTGGACGGGCGACTGGAATGGCACCTACCCAGGCACGGTGACCGACCCGCTCGGCGTCACGACGGGCACCCGGCGGGTGGCTCGCGGCGGGTCATACTTCTACAGCGCCAGCAACGCGCGGGCTGCGTTTCGCGTCGATGGTGCGCCAGGCGGCCGCACCGGCGATGTCGGCTTGCGCCTCGCGAGGACTGTCACGCGCGGCTGCGCCGTGTTGCCTGCGAATGCGACCACTGCCGTCGAGGCGGCCAATTCCACTGGCTGGGGCGCCTGCGAGGTCACGGCCTGCGCGGCCTCCTACCACCTCGAGGGTGGTGCCTGCCTGAGCAACACCCGCACCTGTTCTCCGATGCCTGCCAACACGACGGCCGCCACGCAAACGTGGAACAGCGCCACCCGCGCCTATGGAAGCTGCACCGCGACGACCTGCGCCACCTCCTACCATGTGGAGGGCGGCGCCTGCCTGAGCGACACCCGCACCTGCTCTCCCATGCCCGCCAACACGACGGCCGGCACCCAGACCTGGACGGGCAGCGCCTATGGGAGCTGCACGGCGACGACCTGTGCGAGCAGTTACAACGTTGTCGCTGGCGCCTGCATTGGGAGCCTCGGCGCAGCCTGCACGCTCAGCGCCCAGTGCGCCTCGGGCTTCTGCGCCACGGGCCCGACGGGAACGGCCAACGACCGGTGCGCGCCGACCGGCATGAACTACATCCCCGCCGGCACCTTCACCATGGGTTCGCCTTCGACGGAACGAGGCCGCGTTGCCGACGAGACGCAGCACAGCGTGACCCTCTCTCGCAGCTACTTCATGAATCAAACAGAGGTGACGCAGGGGCAGTGGAAGGCGCTCTCCGGCGGCCTCAACCCCTCCTTCTTCCAGTCTACGCTCGTCAGGACACAGAGCACTGCCAACGCCAACGACAGCGGCCCCGCGGAGTACATGGACTGGTATGCGGCAGCCGCCTTCGCCAACGCCCGATCCGCGGCAGAGGGCCTCACCGCCTGCTACGCGCTCACGGGCTGCACCGACGCAGCCAACGGCTGGAAAGACGGTATCCACAGCGGGTGCTCAGGCGCCACCTTCTCGGGCCTCACCTGCACGGGCTACCGGCTGCCCACCGAGAGCGAGTGGGAGCGTGCGGCGCGGGCCGGTACCGCCACGGCCACCTATCTGGGGAACCTGAGCAGTACGGTTACCAATTGCACGAGATCACAGACCTATCTGGATGGCATCGCCTGGTGGTGCAAGACCAGTGGATCTCGTACCCAAGCGGTGGGCCTTAAAGCTGTGAACAGCTTTGCCCTCTCCGACATGCTGGGCAACGTCTTTGAGTGGACGGGCGACTGGTATGGCACCTACCCTGGTACGGTGACCGACCCGACGGGTCCCTCGACGGGCTCCGAGCGATTGCGTCGCGGTGGGGCGTGGCTCTACAGCGCAAACCAAGAACGCGCTGCGTTTCGCAGCCGCGGCGCGCCGAGCAACCGCGTCAACACGCTCGGCCTGCGCCTCGCTAGGACAGTCACGCGTAGCTGCGCAGCGTTGCCCGCGAACGCGACCGCGGCCGTCGAGGCGGCCAACGCGACCGGCTGGCGCAGCTGCGAGGCTACGGCCTGCGCTGCCTCCTACCATCTGGAGGGCGGCGCCTGCCTGAGCGACACCCGCACCTGTTCTCCGATGCCTGCCAATACGACGGCTGGCACCCAGAGCTGGAACAGCGCCACCAGCGCCTATGGGAGCTGCACTGCGACGACCTGCGCCACCTCCTACCATGTGGAGGGCGGTGCCTGCCTGAGCGACACCCGGAGCTGCTCGCTCGCCAACGCAACAGTGGCGACTGAGACGTGGAACAGCGGCACCAGCGTCTATGGCAGCTGCACAGCGACGACGTGCGCTGCGACCTACCATGTGGAGGGCGGCGCCTGCCTGAGCAACACGCGTAGCTGCTCGACCCTGCCCGCCAACACGACGGCCGGCACGCAGACCTGGACGGGGAGCGTCTACGCCAGCTGCATCGCATCGGCCTGCGCGAGCGGGTACGAGGTCAATGTTGGGGTATGCTCCTTTGGCTCATTCGTAGGCACCTCCTGCACGCTCAACACCGAGTGTGCCTCCGGCAACTGCGCCACCGGCCCGACGGGCACGGCCAACGACCGCTGCGCGCCTATCGGCATGAACTACATCCCCGCCGGTACCTTCACCATGGGTTCGCCCTCCACCGAGGTGGGCCGCTACACGGACGAAACGCAGCATAGCGTGACCATCTCTCGTCGCTTCTTCATGGGTCAGACAGAGGTGACGCAGGGGCAGTGGAAGGCGCTGAGCAGCGGCACCAACCCCTCCTTCTTCCAGTCCACCACCGGCACGGTACAGACCACCACCAACGCCAACGACAGCGGCCCTGTGGAGTACCTGGATTGGTACGCAGCCTTGGCCTTTGCCAACGCCAAGTCCGCCGCAGAGGGGCACGCCTCCTGCTACACGCTCACAGGTTGCACCGACGCGGCCAACGGCTGGAGGGATGGCATCCACAGCGGTTGCACGGGTGCCACCTTCGCGGGCCTCACCTGCACGGGCTTCAGGCTGCCCACCGAGAGCGAGTGGGAGTATGCGGCGCGTGGCGGCACAACCACGGCCACCTACCTGGGGAACCTGAGCGGTGCGACTACCGATTGCACGACAGCACAGGCCAATCTGGAAAGCATTGACTGGTGGTGCATCAACAGCGGAAACCGGTCGCGCACGGTTGGCGGCAAAACTGCAAACAGCTTTGGCCTCTTCGACATGCTTGGCAATGTGTGGGAGTGGACGGGCGACTGGTACAATGTGACCTACCCTGGCACGGTGACCGACCCGCTCGGCGCCAGCACAGGCTCCGCCCGGGCGTTTCGCGGTGGGTCGTGGTCCAACCCCTCACGCTACGCGCGTGCCGGGGGTCGATACTCTGGCGCGCCGACCATTCGCTACGGCAACCTCGGCCTTCGCCTCGCGCGGACCGTGCCGTAGAGGGCGGTGCAGTGAACCCTTGACCCTTGTAAGCGGGCCATCGGTAGCGCAGCCCTGCAGGGCTGCGATCCGTTTGACCCAAAGGGTCAACGCATACCAGCCCAGGGTGCAACCCTGGGAATGGTGGGCATGCACGCGGGGCATGGGATGGAGGGTGTGGATGCGCTCTGAAGGAGCGCCGCATCGTTCGGGCGCGGGGAATCGTTCGGGCGCGGGAGGGTGATGCGACGAACTGCGGCGTTCCGATAGCATGCGGAAATTTGCGTGGCATGATCCCCAGGGCGTTGCCCTGGGCTGGTATGCTCTGCCCCGTTGGGGCAGGGATTGGTCACGGACCTCACTCGCCCTCTGCCTACCGCGACTATCTGCTCCGCTTGCCCCGCGCACAGGCCAGCTTCAGCGGGGCGGCATCCGGAGCGCGCCGCCTGCGCGGATGACCTCGCCGTTGAGGTAGCCATTCTCGATGATGGCACAGGCGAGCTGGGCATACTCATCGGGCTTGCCGAGCCGGCTGGGGTTAGGGACGTTGGTCTTCACGCTGGCCTCGTGGGTCATATCGAACGCCACGAAGGAGGCGCCGGCGCCGAGGTGGAGCAGCCAGGAGCACCGCGTTCCCATTTGACCCAAAGGGTCAACGCATACCAGCCCAGGGTGCAACCCTGGGAAATGGGTGGAGGTTGTGGATGCGCTCTGAAGAAGCGCCGCATCGTTCGGGCGCGGGGAATCGTTCGGGCGCGGGTGGGTGATGCGATGATCTGCGGCGTTCCGTTAGAGTCCGGAAATGTGCGTCGCATGATCCCCAGGGCGTTGCCCTGGACTGGTATGCTCTGCCCCGTTGGGGCAGGAATGGGCGAAGGACCTCACCCGCCCTCTGTCTGCCGCTCCTCCCGCTTGCCCCGCGCGGCCTGCCCGCTTCAGCGGGGCGGCATCCGGAGCGCGCCATCGAGGCGGATGACCTCGCCGTTGAGGTAGCCGTTGTCGATGATGGCACAGGCCAGCTTGGCATACTCATCGGGCTTGCCGAGCCGGCTGGGGTTGGGGACCGTGGCCTCGAGCGCCTCGCGGGCGGGTGCGGGGAGCATGGCGAGCAGCGGGGTGTCGAAGACGCCGGGGGCGATGGTGACCACCCGGATGTTGTTCTTCATGAGGTCGCGGGCAGCGGGCAGCGTCATGCCGATGACGCCGGCCTTGGAGGAGGCATAGGCGATCTGGCCGATCTGGCCGTCGTACCCGGCGATGGAGGCGGTGTTGATGACCACGCCCCGCTCGCCGCTCGGGAGCTGCTCGTTGGTGGCCATGGCGGCGGCCGCGTAACGGAGCACGTTGAAGGTGCCGAAGAGGTTGATCTTCATGACCATCTCGAAAACGCCGAGGTCGTGCGGCGAGCCGTCGCGTCCGAGGAGCTTGGCGGCCATGCCAACACCGGCGGTGTTGACGGCGATGCGAAGCGGGCCGGCAGCGGCGGCGGTGGCGACGGCAGCCTTCACGCTGGCCTCATCGGTCACATCCACCGGCACAAACGAGGCGCCTTCGCCGAGCTCTGCGGCGAGGGCGTTGCCCACCTCTGCGTTGCGGTCACCGATGAAGACCTGGACGCCGGCTGCATGGAGGCGGCGGACCGTTGCCGCGCCAAGACCCGAAGCACCACCTACCACCAATGCGATCTGACCCTTGCGTTCCATCTGCCTGCTCCGTCTGTCGGGCGCCGACCTGGCGCAGGTGCGGGCTTACTCAGGGCCGGTCGGGCTGTCGAGGCAGAGGCGCAGATGGGGGCTGGGGCGGGTGGGTTGGTCATGCAGATGACGCGGGATAACGCGGCCGACATCCGAGCCTGCACCGTTGCCAACGGCCGGAGCCTGCGCGGCCTCTCGGGCTCCTGTACCGCCAACACCGCGACGCTCTTCGCCACCACCACGGAGACGGCGAACAACCGCCTCGTGAAGGTGGTCGACAGCAGCACTGACGGCACCACGGGCACGCTCACCGGCCCTTCGCCGTTTTGGAGGTCTGCTCAGCTCACTAGCCGAACATCGCGCCGCCCACTTCGATGACCTCGATGTCGGGGCCGAGCTCGTCGCGGAGTACGTCGCGGATGGCGATGAGGGTGCCGCCCACCGAGCTGGGGCAGGTGCCGCAGGCGCCCTGATACTTGATGAAGATCTTGTCGCCCTGGCGCTCGATGACCTCGATGCCGCCGCCGTCTGCCGCAAGGTAGGGCTTCACGGTGCGGTCGAGGATCTCCTCGATGGCGAGGATCTCGGGGGTCTTCTCGACCTGGTTCTCCGAGGCCGGCGGCTCGGGGTCGGTGAAGTCGGGGTCATGCACAGGCAGCGCCATCTGGAGCAGGTCGAGGATGCTCTTGGAGAGCTCGCCCCAGGGCAGGTCGCTCCGCTTGGTGACCGTGATGTAGTTGTCGAAGAGGTAGATCTGCTCGACGCCGCCGACCGCGAAGATCTCGCGTGCCACGGGCACATGCTCGCCCTCTTCGGCGCTCCGGTAGTTGCTCTTCCCGTGCGACTTCACGGTGTAGAAGGAGATGAACTTCACCGCGTTGGGGTTGGGTGTCTCCTGAACGTGAATGTAGAAGCCCATGACTACGCCTCCGAGAAACGGGTGAGGAGCGCCAGTCCGCGCTCGAGCAGTGCGGGTTGGCCGAGTTCGTTGAGGACGTCCACGGCGAAGCCGTGGAGCAGCAGCTCTTCGGCGCGGCTCCGCGGGATGGCCCGCGACATGAGGTAGAAGAGCTCGGCCGGGTCGAGCTGGCCGACGGTGGCACCGTGGGTGCAGCGGACATCGTCAGCGAAGATCTCGAGCTGGGGCTTGGCGTCGACGCGGCAGGCCTTGTCGAGGAGCAGGCTCTTGCTCGACTGGTCGGCGTTGGTGCGCTGTGCGGCCTGCCGGACAAAGACCTTGCCGTTGAAGATGGCGTGGCCGTTGCCGCGGAGGATGCTCTTGTAGACCTGGCGCGCGGTGCAGTCGGGCTGCGTCTGGTCGAGCGCGGTGTGGTGGTCGTGTGTCTGCCCTTCGCCGGGGAGGAAGAGGGCCTGCAGCTCGGTGTGGGCGCCGGTGCCGTTCACGGTGACGGCGAGCGTGTCGCGCGAGAGCAGGGCGCCGCCCGTGAGCGAGACGCTCTTGTAGCGGGCGTCGCGGCTGGTTGTGACGCGGGTGTCGGCGAGGTGGGAGAGGCCGCGGCCGAGCTCCTGGAACTTCATATGGGTGAGGGCTGCGCCGTCGGCGAGCGTAAGGTCGAGGGCGACCGTGGCGAGGCCGTTTGCGCCGTCGGCGGAGAGGTGGCTCTCGACGAGCGTCGCCTCGGTGCCGCGGCCCAGCGAGAGGGCGAAGGTGGCACCGCTGAGCGTGGCGCCCGCGCGGGTGTGGAGGAAGAGCAGGTGGAGCGGACCGGCAAGCTGCAGGCCGGCCGGGAGCGCAAGGCCGACGGCTGCGGGCGCGATGGCTGCGGCGAGCTCACCGAAGGCGGTGAGCGGTTCCACGGAGCGGTCGGACCTCCAGCCAGACCAGGCGGTCTCGGGCGAGGAGAGCGCTGTGGCAAGCTGGCCGTCGACGAAGACGAGCCGGAGCTCGCCGTCGAGCGGAGCGGGGAGCTCGGGGAGCGGAGCCTCGCTGCCGGCGACGGGTGCCAGCGCTGCAAGCGGCGCGAGCTGGAGGTAGCGCCAGTCTTCGTCGCGGCGGGTGGGCAGGCCGGTGGCCAGGAGCCGTTCGAGCGCGGCGGCCGCAGCTGGCCTGTTGCCGCCGTCGGCCACGCGTGCTGCGGCTGCCTCAAGGAGCGGAGAGAGGGGGGCGCTCATGCGGGGTCCTGCGCCTCGGGCTTGAGCCAGTCGTAGCCCTTCTCTTCGAGCTCAAGGGCGAGCTCGCGCCCGCCGCTCTTGATGATCTGTCCGTTCCAGAAGACATGCACCACATCGGGGGTGATGTAGTTGAGGAGCCGCTGGTAGTGGGTGATGATGACGAAGGCGTTGCTGCTGCTGCGGAGCTTGTTGACGCCGCCTGCGACCTGCCGGAGCGAGTCGATGTCGAGGCCCGAGTCGGTCTCGTCGAGGAAGGCGACGCGGGGCTGCAGCATGGCCATCTGGAGGATCTCGTTCCGCTTCTTCTCGCCACCCGAGAAGCCCAGGTTGACGGGGCGGCTGAGGAAGGAGGGGTCCATCTCGACCAGCTTGGCCTTCTCGAGCAGCAGCGCGTGGAAGTCGGCGTCGGAGAGCAGGGGCACCTCCTGGGCGCGGCAGATCTCGTCGAAGGAGGCGCGCAGGAAGAGCTCGTTGGAGATGCCGGGCAGCTCGACGGGATACTGGAAGGCGAGGAAGATGCCTTCGCGGGCCCGCTCAAAGGGCTCCATCTCGAGCAGGTCCTTGGGCCGGAACTGGGGCGAGTAGATGACCTCGCCGCCCGTGACTTCGTAGTCGGGATGGCCGGCGATGACCTTGGAGAGGGTGCTCTTGCCGGAGCCGTTGGGCCCCATGATGGCATGTACCTCGCCGGGCTTCACCTCGAGGTTGACGCCGCGGAGGATCTCCTTGCCGTCGATGCTGGCGTGGAGGTTCTTGATGTGGAGCAGGTTCACGGGGGACTCTCGATGGGATGGGCGTTCAGTTAACCGACGGAGCCTTCGAGCTTGAGCTCGAGCAGTTTGACGGCTTCGACCGAGAACTCGAGCGGGAGCTTGTTGAAGACCTGCTCGCAGAAGCCGTTGACCAGCATGGAGATGGCCTTCTCCTGGTCGATGCCGCGCGAGGCGAGGTAGAAGAGCTGGTCTGCGCCGAGGCGGGTGGTGGTGGCCTCGTGCTCGATGGTCGCGGTGTTGTTGCGGACCTCGAGGTAGGGGAAGGTGTTGGCGCTGCAGCGGTCACCGACCAGCATGGAGTCGCACTGCGAGTAGTTGCGGGCGTTGTCGGCGCCGGGCGCGACGCGGACCAGGCCGCGGTAGCTGTTGTGCGACTCGCCGGCCGAGATGCCCTTGCTGATGATCGTGCTCCGCGTGTTCTTGCCGAGGTGGATCATCTTGGTGCCGGTGTCGGCCTGCATTTTGTCGCGGGTAAGGGCGACCGAGTAGAACTCGCCCACCGACTCGTCGCCGGCGAGGATGCAGCTCGGATACTTCCAGGTGACGGCGGAGCCCACCTCAACCTGGGTCCAGGAGATTTTGGAGGCGCGGCCCGCGCACTTCCCCCGCTTCGTCACGAAGTTGTAGATGCCGCCCTTGCCCTCTGCGTCGCCCGCATACCAGTTCTGGACGGTCGAGTAGTTGATGGTGGCCCGCTCGTGGGCGATGAGCTCCACGGTTGCTGCATGCAGCTGGTTCTCGTCCCGCTGCGGCGCCGTGCACCCCTCGAGGTAGTTCACGAAGGAGCCCTCGTCGGCGATGATGAGGGTGCGCTCGAACTGCCCCGTGTTTGCCGCGTTGATGCGGAAGTAGGTGGAGAGGTCCATGGGGCAGGTGACGCCCTTGGGGATGTAGACGAAGGAGCCGTCGGTGAAGACCGCTGCGTTCAGCGCCGCAAAGAAGTTGTCGGTGTAGGGGACAACGGAGCCGAGGTACTGGCGGACCAGCTCGGGGTGCTCCTGGAGCGCTTCGGAGATGGAGCAGAAGATGACGCCGACCTCGCCGAGCTTCTCTTTGTGGGTGGTGACGACGGAGACGCTGTCGAAGACGGCGTCGACGGCCACATTCATGATCCGCTTCTGCTCGGAGAGCGAGATGCCGAGCCGCTCGAAGGTGGCCAGGAGCTCGGGGTCGACGGCGTCGATGCTGTCGAGAACCGGCTTCTGCTTGGGGGCGGAGTAGTAGGAGATGCCCTGGTAGTCGGGCGTCTCGTAGGTCACATTCTGCCAGTGGGGCTCGACGAGTGTGAGCCAGTGGCGGAAGGCCTTGAGGCGGTACTCGAGCATCCACTCGGGCTCGTTCTTCTTGGCCGAGAGGGCACGGATGGTGTCTTCGGAGAGGCCGGGCGGGAAGGTGTCGGCCTCGATGTCTGTGACGAAGCCATGCTTGTAGTCGGCGGCGATGACGCTTTCGAGTGTCTCCATGCGAACCTGCCACAAGGGTATCTGCCGACCTGTGCGGCAGGATTGTGGACCAAAACAGTCCACATTGCGGCAGCGGGTCTAGGAGCGCCCCCCGCGGGTGTCAATCTGTGGCAGGTGTCCAGCGCTCGAGGCCGAGTCCGGCAGCGAGGAGCCGCCCTCCGGCCACCTCCTGGGCGAGGGCACCGAGGTCGGCGCCGATGGCTCTCCGGCCGGCGCTTGCGGCGGCGACCAGCGTGGTGCCCGAGCCGCAGCAGAGGTCTGCCACCAGGCCTCCGGGCGGGGCATGGCAGGCAACGATGCGCGCGAGCAGCGCGAGCGGCTTTTGCGTGGGGTAGCCGGTTCGCTCCTTGGCCATGTTGTTGATGGAGGGGATCTCCCAGATGGAGGTGCCCTTCTTGAGTTTGCCCGCCAGCCGCTGCGAGGTGGCGGGGACCATGTGGGGGGCGAAGAACCAGCGGCTCCCCTTGCTGTACCAGAGGAGGGTATCGTGCTTTTTGGCGTGGCAGCGGGGGCTGGAGCCTCCGAGGCCGTAGCTCCAGATGAGCTCGTTGCGGAAGCCGGGGCCGCCGCCTGCCCGGTCGCCCAAGCCGAAGATCCGGTCGCAGAGCAGGGCGAGGTAGGGGGCCGCGTGGTGATCGCAGTGGAGGATGAGGCTCCCCTCGTCGGCGAGCGCGGCATGGATGGCGATGAGCCAGCGCTCCATCTCGTCGAGGTAGCCGTCGAGGCCGCCGGCCCAGGCGTCACGGTAGGCGAGGGTGCCGCCTTCGAGGTGGGCGGAGGCCTCGTGGTCGCGGTGGGCGAGCGCAAAGTTCCGGCCGGTCGCGAAGGGGGGGTCGATGTAGATGAGGTCGGGGCGGAGCTGCTGCTGCGCGAGCCAGCCACAGGCGGCGACGGCATCGGTCTGCAGGAGCAGGGGCGGTGAGCCGCCTGCGTCGGGTGCGATCGAGGAGGTGTGTTGGAGCTGCATGGGGTTGCGGGAGCGGGAGCAAAAACGCGAAAGGCCGATCGGTGAGATCGGCCTGCGGTGCAGCGTGCAGACTCCGGAGAGTTGCGCGCCGTGCGGCGGTTTAGGCCACGTCGCGGATGGTCATCCCTTCATCGCGAAGGAAGCGCGAGAGGCCCTTCTTCGTGATGGTGCGGAGGGCACGGCAGGAGAGGCGGATGCGGACGAAGCGGGCCTCGTCTTCGAACCAGACGCGCTTGGTCTGAAGGTTGGGCAGCTGCACGGTCTTGGTACGGACGTGCGAGTGCGAAACATTCATGCCGACGTTGCGGCGCTTACCGGTGAGCGAACACTTACGGGCCATGGCAATCACAATGTGGAGGGGTCGCGAGGGACCGGTCCTGGGCCGAGATCACACCGGAAGCGGTGCGTTCGGGAGGGCGGGTCTTAGGGGAGAGCGGGGGGCGAAGTCAAGACACTGGCGGCCTGTTCGGGGCCGTTTCTGGCGTTGCAGGGGCCCTTGCGGGCCGGTTTGGCAGCGACGAGGATCTTCCGGGCGGCTCAGGCGAGCAGCTCCTTGGCCTCGCGCACCGCCTCCACGAACCGGGCCACATCCTCCTCGGTGTTGTAGAGGCCAAAGGAGGCGCGTGCCGTCGCATGGACGCCGAGCCGGCGGAGCAGCGGCTGCGCGCAGTGCTGGCCTACGCGCACGGCGATGCCCTCGCGGTCGAGCACCATGCCGATGTCCATCGAGGCAACCCCCTCCATCACAAAGGCGATGACCGCCGACTTGTGGGCCGCGTTACCGAAGATGCGGAGGCCGGGGATCTGCTCCAGCTCCGCCGTTGCCAAGCGGAGCAGGTGATCTTCCCAGGCGGCGATGGCCGGCTTGCCGATGGCGTCGAGGTAGTCGAGCGCTGCATGCATGCCGATGACCGGCGCGATGGGCGGCGTGCCGGCCTCGAACCGGTAGGGGGGCTCGTCGTAGGTGACCCGGTCGAAGGAGACATGGTCGATCATCTCGCCGCCGCCCTGGTAGGGAGGCATCTGGCGGAGGATCTCTTCGCGACCCCAGACAAAGCCGGCGCCTGAGGGGCCGTAGAGTTTGTGCGACGAGCAGACGAAGAAGTCGCAGTCGAGCGCCTGCACATCGATGTCGAGGTGGGGCGAGCTCTGCGCGCCGTCGACCACCACATAGGCGCCTACCTCGCGGGCCCGCTTGGCGACCAGCTCGATGGGGTTGTGGGTGCCGAGCACATTGGAGACCTGGGTGAGCGAGACGATGCGGGTGCGGTCGGTGATGACCGTGGCCAGCGCCTCGAGCTGCAGCTCGCCCGCATCGGTGATGGGGATGGCCTTGAGCGTAGCGCCCGTGAGCTCGCAGACCATGTGCCAGGGGACGATGTTGGCGTGGTGCTCCATCTCGGTGACCACGACCTCGTCGCCTGGCTTGAGGGCGAGGCGGCCGAGGCTGCTGGCGATGAGGTTGAGCCCCTCGGTGCTACCGCGGACGAAGATGATTTCGGTGACCGAGCGGCCGTTCACAAAGGCGCGGCAGCGCTCGCGGGCCGCCTCATACATCTGCGTCGCCACCTGACAGGGGGCGTAGACGCCGCGCCGGACGGTCGCATACTCGGTAGTGTAGAACCGCTCCATGCGGTCGATGACCAGCTGCGGCTTCTGGGCCGTCGCCGCCGTGTCGAGGTAGGTGTAGGGCTTTCCGTGCACCAGCTGCTGGAGCATCGGGAAGTCTGGCTTGAAGCGCTCGCCAAGCGAGAGGGTCATGGGCTGACTCGTCGGGGGGTGCGGCCGCGGTGGCCGGATCGCGAGGCTCGACGGCCTCGCCCACAGGGGCTAGGCACAGGGCGCGGAGAGGGCAAGCGAATCGAGCGACCTGCATGTGGCTGCGCGTCTCATACTTTCTGATGGTGGCCCTGCTCTGTGCGTCGGCGCCATTGGGCGCCGCCGAGCCACCAACGGCAGAGGAGCGGGCCTGGTCGCGGCTCGAGCCGGGCACAACCTTTCGGCTTGGAGAGCGGCGCATCGAGGTGGGCGCGGCCGGCCTCGCAGCCTGGAAGCGGGCACGGCTCGGCAGCGCGCTCGGCATGGTCAGCATCGCCTCGCCTTCGCGGCCCATCGTGGAGCGGGCGACGGCGGCTGTGGCTGCGCTGCAGGACGATGAGCTGAGCTTCGAGCGGGCGCTGCTGGCAGCCTCGGTCGCGGAGGGCGCCGTGGGATTGCAGTCGGCCGTCGAGCTCGATGGGCTGCTTGCCCGGCTGGCGCGTGAGGGCGGGCGCGG
>CANMDT010000001.1 GCA_947496715.1 Myxococcales bacterium | reverse complement strand
AGTCTAGATCGACGGCTGGCACGCCAACCTGCGGGATGTCCACCTCGCACGCCACATCCGCAAACGGCCGCAGGCCGGAGCAGGGCGCTAACATGCTCCGCTCCCTTGGCGCACGCCTCCTGCAGAACCTCGCAGTCCTGTTCGTGGTCCTCTCGCTCTCCTTCCTGGTCATGAAGCTGGCGCCCGGAAGCCCGCTCTCCAAAGACCGCGACCTGCCCCCCGAGATTGAGGCCATGCTCGAGGAGCAGTATGGCCTCAACAAGCCCCTCGCCGCGCAGTACTTCGACTACATCGGCCGTCTCGCCCACGGCGACCTCGGCCCCTCCATTAAGCAGGAGGCGCCGGTCGCCGACATCCTCCTCGCCGCGCTCCCCTACTCGCTCATCACCGGGCTGCAGGCCATGGCCTTCGCGCTGCTCGTCGGCATCCCGCTCGGCATCCTCGCCGCCATGCGCCCGCGGACCTTCTGGGACCACGCGACAATGGCCATCTCCACCCTCGCCATCTCGGTGCCCAACTTCGTGCTCGGACCGCTACTCATCCTCGTCTTCGCCCTCGGACTCGGATGGACCCGCACCGGCGGCTGGGCTGGCTGGAGCGACTCCATCCTGCCGAGCATCAGCCTCGGCTGCTTCTACATGGCCTACGTCTCAAGGCTTGCGCGCTCGGGCATGCTCGAAGTCTCGCGACTCGACCATGTCCGCACCGCCCGTGCCAAGGGAGCGAGCGAAACGCGTGTTGTGCTCGTCCACATCCTGCGCGCCGGACTGCTCCCGGTCGTTAGCTTTCTCGGCCCCGCCTTCGCCGCCGTACTGACCGGCTCGGTCGTCGTGGAGCGGGTCTTCAATGTGCCGGGCATTGGCACCTTCTTTGTCGATGCGGCCTTCAACCGCGACTACTTCCTCGTCCTCGGCGCCATCCTCGTCTACTCGGTGCTCCTGGTCATGCTGAACCTTGCGGTCGACCTCGTCTATTCAGTCATCGACCCCCGCATCACCCTCGACGGCAAGCAGGCATGAGCGGCACCGTGCAGTCACAGCCCGAGTCGCCCTCGGCACGCGCCTGGCGCGGCTTCAAGAGGAACCGGCTGGCCATGGCCAGTCTGGTCTTCCTGCTGCTCGTGAGTCTTCTCGCCATCATGCAGCCGCTGGTCGAACGCCACTTCACCCGCTTCACCGTGGTCGAGAACCACCCCTGCCACCGCTACCTGCCGCCCGGCGCGCGTGGCATCCCGCGCGACAACTTCCTCCTCGCGCCCGTCGCCGATGCGGCCTCCGCCCGCGCCGACCTCAACCGCGATGGGCAGTGGACCGCGCTTGAACTCTCGGAGGCGCTTGCCCACGAAGAGCTAGCTATGCTCGACAGCGACGGCGACGGCGCCCTCAACCCGGCCGAACTCGACGCTGCGCCGCGAGCGCTCTCGGCACCTGCCGCCGCCATCCTCAAGAGCCTCGACAAGGATGGCAGCGGCACGCTCAACTTCGAGGAGGCCCGTGCCCTCATCGACCTCTTCCCCATCGGTGAGGCCACCGCCTGGACCCGCCGCTTCGACACCGATGCCGATGGCCGCCTCTCCGCCACCGAGTTCCCTGGCCTCCCGCGCCCTGCCACCTTCTGGGCCGGTACCGACAGCCTCGGCCGCGACCTCACCATCCGACTCGTCTACGGCGCCCGCGTCAGTCTTATGGTCGGCCTGCTTGCCACCCTCGTCTCGCTCGTCATCGGCCTCATCTGGGGCGCAGTCGCCGGCTGGAATGGCGGCCGTATCGACGCCCTCATGATGCGCACTGTCGATGTGCTCTACGGGCTGCCCTTCATGTTCCTCGTCATCCTGCTGATGGTCGTCTTCGGCCGCGACATCCGGCTGCTCTACATCGCCATCGGCGCCATGAGCTGGCTCACCATGGCCCGTATCGTCCGCGGCCAGGTGCTTGCGCTCCGCAACCTCGAGTATGTTCAGGCGGCCCGCGCCGTTGGCGCCTCCACCACCTCCATCCTCTTCAAGCACCTGCTCCCCAATGCGCTCGGTCCCATCCTCGTCTATGCCACGCTGACCGTGCCCGAAACGATGCTTACGGAGTCCTTCCTCTCCTTCCTCGGACTCGGCGTGCAGGCGCCCTACACCTCGTGGGGAGCACTCGCCAACGACGGCGCCCGCGCCGGCGTCATGGTGACCTATCCCTGGCTGCTGCTCTTCCCTGGCTCCATCCTCACCCTCACGCTGTTTGCGCTCAATGTGGTCGGCGAGGCGCTGCGCGACGTTCTCGATCCCAGGTCGCAAAACGGCTAGGAGCGGGCCATGAGACAGCTACCTGCACGACCCGCTCGACTCTCCTGCGTTGAAGACATTCTCCACGAGTATGCCGACCCGCAAAAGGACCACGACACCCGCACAGAGTTCGAGCGCGACCGTTCTCGGGTGCTCCACGCCGAATCCTTCCGTCGGCTGCAGGAGAAGACACAGGTCTTCTACGGGGCCAAAGGTGCCAGCTACCGTACCCGCCTCACCCACTCGATGGAGGTGGCGCTGATCGCCAAGGCCATTGCCAGCAAACTCGGCGCCAACACCGACCTCTGCGAGGCCATCGCCCTCTGCCACGATCTCGGCCACCCTCCCTTTGGCCACAACGGCGAGGCAGTGCTCAACGACTGCATGCGCGACTATGGAGGCTTCGAAGGAAATGCCCAGACCCTCCGCATTGTCCGTCGCGTCGAGGTCAAAGGCTTCCGCTACGAAGGGCTCAACCTCACCTACGCAACCCTCGACGGCGTGCTCAAGTACAAGGTCCCCTACGCCGAGGCCCGCAGCCGCATGCCACACGAGGCTGTGCTTCAGCCGCGCTTTGCCTCGCAAGAGAGCGCAGACCTCCTCGCTCCGGCTCACGCCCCCAAGTGTGTCTACGATGCGGATTGGGCCTTCGCCCAGCGGGTCGCAGCGGCGCGCGGCACAGAGGGGCGCGAGAGCTACGAGTGCCGCATCCTCAACCTCGCCGACGACATCGCCTACTGCGTCGCTGACCTTCAGGATGGGCTCCGCATGGGCTTCCTCGCCGTCAGCGACCTCCGCCAGACGGCGCATGGCGGCGGCTTCATCGACGATGTGGTCCGTTTCCTCCGGCAGACCGACCCCTCCTGGCAGCCGTCGCAGGTGCAGGCCATCGTCGGCTCCGTCGTTGCGCTCCTCGATGATCTACTCGCCAAGGGTGAGGCGAGGCGACTGCCGGGTACCAGCCGCCAGTTCCTTCGGCTCGCCTCCAGCAAGGAGCTCGCCAGCAAACTCCACCGCGAGCTCGTGCACGCGGTGACCGCGGCTGAGGGCGAACTCCCGAACCTCCCGGCCGACTCGCTTGCCAAGGTGGCTGTCCTCAAGGCGGTCACCCGTACACAGATCCTCAAAGACCCTCGTCTGACCACCCTCGATGCTGCGGCCCGCAGGGTCGTCCGGCGACTCTTCGAGGCCTTCGCCAACGACGCCGAACTGCTGCCGCGTGGCGTCAGTGAACGGGTCCGCTCCGACGACTATCAGGGCGACGAGAAGCTCCGACTCATCTGCGATCATGTCGCCAGCCTCTCCGATGAGGGGGCGCTCCGGCTCTACCGCCGCCTCTTCGAACCGGGCTCGCAGGGGCTGCTCGACTTCTTCGGGTGACCCTGAAGTCTCGCCCCTGTTGCAAGACAGACCTAGGAGTCTGCGAACTGAGGTTAGGCGGCTGTGCGGCGGAGCAGCCACTTGTCTCTGAATCAACTCGGTGGCTAGAGGCCTCGGCAACTGACGGCGGCGAAAGCCGTCCCAACTCGGTATCTCTCCATGAATCTGCTCGGCCGCTCCGCTCACCTTCTCGGCGCCTCGCTCCTGTCGCTTACTGTCGCAGCCTGCACGGGCGGCGAAACCTCCGAGGCAGATGCAGGTCGTCCGGATATCTTTGGCGCCGACACGGCAGATACCGGCAGCACCGCTGAGGACACGACGACGGCGGATACGGCTGCAGACTCCACGGCCGACATCGACCCAACCGATACCGCAGCAGACACTGCGGCTGATACCGACCCCGACTCCAGCGCAGACACAGACCCCGGTGACACCGCCGCCGACACGGCAGGCGACACCACGGTAGACACCACGGTAGACACCAGTGGCCCCCCCATCTGCGGCAACGGCACGATCGAGGCCGGAGAGGCCTGCGACGACGGCAACCGTCTCGCGGGCGACGGCTGCTCGTTCAACTGCACGCTGGAGTGCGGCGCCGGCAACGACACCGATTTCGACGGCGTCTGCAATGGCAGCGATGTCTGCCCCGGCTTCGACGACAACCTCGACACCAACGCCAACGGCATCCCAGACGGTTGCGAGGCCTCCGCCGAGATTTGCGACGACCGCATCGACAACGACCTCGATGGCGCCACCGATTGTGCCGATGCCCAATGCTCCGCACTTCCCGTTTGTACGGGGGGCGCTACTTCGGAAATCTGCGACGACGGTATCGACAACGACCTAGACCGCTACACCGACTGTATCGACCTCGACTGTATCGGTGACACAGCCTGCGGCCCCGCGGACGGCGCCGGCACCTGCCTTGCCCCCCGCGTCATTGCCGGTCCCGGCATCTACGACGGCTCCACCATCGGCCTCTCCGACGCAATCAGCCCGATCTGTGCCCTCGACCCCGACAGCCCCGACGAGGTCTTCACCTTTCGCGCGACGAGCGCGGGGACCTGGTGCTTCTGGGTGACGGAGGGCAACTTCGATACCGTCATCGACATCCGCCGTGGCTGCACCAACGCCGGTGCGGAGGTCGCCTGCAACGATGACATTTCGCCCACCGGGCGCATTCTCTCGCGAACCGAGCCAAACCTCAACACGACGACCGACTACTTCGTCTTCGTCACCGGCTCCCGCCTTGAAGACTTTGGCGACTACCGCCTCTTTGTGCGCCCGGGTTCTTGCCCCGCAACGCTGACCGAGACCTGCAACAACAGCCTCGATGACGATGCCGACGGCCTGGTGGATTGCGCCGACACGAGCTGCGCTACCGATGCTTATTGCGTCAGCCTTCCCGAGGTCTGTAACGACAGCCGCGACAACGATCGCGACGGCCTCACCGATTGCGCCGACGCGGCGGATTGCGCGACGGATGTTGACTGCATCGTCCTGCCCGAGGTCTGTAACGACAGCCGCGACAACGACCGCGACGGCCTCACCGATTGTGCCGACACGGCCGACTGCGCGCTCGATGCGAACTGCATCGTCCTTCCCGAGGTCTGCGACGACAGCCTCGACAACGACCGAGACCGCGCCACCGACTGTGCCGACGCAGACTGCGCCGCCTCGCCCCTCTGCGCAGAGGTCTGTGACGATGGCACCGACAACAACCGCAACAGCCTCGTCGATTGTCTCGACCCGCTCTGCACCGCCTCGCCCCTCTGCGCAGAGAACTGCACGGACGCCGCAGACAACAACCGCGATGGTCTCGTAGATTGCCTCGACCCGCTCTGCTCCACCGCGCCCGCCTGCCTGCCCCCCACCGACGGCACCTGCACGGCGCCCAACCTCATCACGGGCGCAGGTACCTATGCTGGTGACACCACCGGTGCCTCTGACCTGGGCCGCACCGGCTGCTCGACCGGCGCAGGCGGCCTCGACGACGTCTGGTCTGTCACCGTACCTACCACGGGCAACTGGTGCTTCATCATCACCGAGGCCACCTTCGACACCACCGTCTACCTCACCAGCGCCTGCCTCACGACGAGCAGCCTCATCACCTGCGACTCCAACGACGGCCCCTCCACCTGGTCGATGGCGGAGGCCTCGCTCACAGCCGGCCGGACTGTCTTTCTGTCGGTCGACGGCAACACCGCGAGCGCCTTCGGAACCTACCGCCTGCTGGTCCAGTCGGGCGCCTGCCCAGCCACCCTGCCCGAGTATTGCGACAACCGCGTGGATGACGATGCCGATGGGGCAATTGACTGCGCAGACAGCTCCTGCACGGGCAGCCCGGCCTGCGGTTCGCAGCCTGAGATCTGCGATGATACCTTCGACAACGACCTCGACGGTCTTGAGGACTGCTCGGACACCGACTGCGTGGATGCCCTCAACTGCATCCCCTTCCCCGAGGTCTGCACCGACGGCCGCGACAACGACCTAGACACCTTCGTTGATTGCTCCGACCCCGACTGCGCTGCACAGCTCGTCTGTATCGCCTCCCCCGAGGTCTGCAATGACGGCCTCGACAACGACCTCGACGGCGACATCGACTGCGACGACTCGCAGTGCACCTCCACTGATTGCACCCCGACGGGCAACGGCAGCTGCTCCACGCCGACCGCTATCGGCAGCTTCGGAACCTTCACCGGCACGACCAGCTATTCCAACCGCGAGGGCGGCTGCGGCGGTCTTGGCGAAGAGGAGGCCATCCGCTGGCGCTCGCCGCTGACGGGCAACATCTGCGTGCAGCTTGAGGGACGCGCCAACTTCGATGCCGTGCTCTATGCTCGGACCAGCTGCTCGAACGACACCTCCGAACTCGCCTGCAGCGACGACTTCTCGGAGACCTCCTACGGTGCCCGCATCGACCTCGCTGTGACCAACGCGAGCTCCTACTTCCTCTTCGCCGACACCTTTGGCGCTGGCGACAGCGGGACCTGGAACCTCACCATCTCACGCGGTACCTGCGCAGAGGTCTACGGCTCCGAGGCCTCCTGCATCGACGGCCTCGACAACGATACCGATACCTTCGTCGACTGTGCCGACCCCGACTGCGCCACCGACCCGGCCTGTCCTTAGCGCCGAGCGGCCTGCCACTTGGCAACGCAGTCGGCTCTGTTACACTGTCTCCCCCGTGGTTCGACACGGAGCGTCGTTGGTGGAGCCTGCCATGAAGTTCACTGCCCCAGTCATTCTCTCTGCACTGTTTCTCACGGCCTGCGCCGGCTCTGAGACTGTCGCCAGCGGTCGCAACGAGGGAGAAAGCACCGAAGACACGAGCCGGCCCGCCATCTCCGATGGTGATGTGACCGACTCCGGAACCTCGGGCTCGGGCGTTTCCGACACAGGTGCTGGCGGCGACACCACGACCGGCACCGACACCACGACCGGCACCGACACCACGACCGGCACCGACACCACGACCGGCACCGACACCACGACCGCCGCGGACACCAGCACCGCCATCTGCGGTGACAGCATCCTCGATGCGGGCGAAGAGTGCGATGACGGCAACCGCCGCGCAGGAGACGGCTGCTCCTTCAACTGCACCATCGAGTGCGGCACCGGCAACGACAACGACTTCGACGGCGTCTGCAACGCGGACGACATCTGCGCCGGCTTCGACGACAACCTCGATCGCAACGGCAACGGCATCCCCGATGGCTGCGACTCCGCCACCGAGGTCTGCGACGACAACCTCGACAACGACCGCGACGGCGCCACCGACTGCATCGACACCGAGTGCGCCTCGCTCGCCATCTGCACCAGCGGCACAGGTACCGAGACAAACTGCTCGGATGGCCGCGACAACGATGGCGACCTAGACACCGATTGTCTCGATTTCGACTGCATCTTCGAACCCGCCTGCTCCGGCACGGGCGGCTTCGAGACCAGCTGCACCAACGGTGTCGACGACGACGGCGACTTCGATGTGGACTGCATCGACTTCGATTGCGAGTTCGACCCCGTCTGCTTCGGCGGTGGCGGCGGCTTCGAGACCAGCTGCACAAACCGCCTTGATGACGACGGCGACTTCCTTACCGACTGCATCGACGACGACTGCGACTTCGACATCGCCTGTTTCGGCGGCGGCGGGGGGATAGGCGGCGGTCCCTTCGGATTCGAGACGGCCTGCAGTGACCGCCTCGACGACGATGGAGACGGCCTCACCGATTGCCTCGACGGTGACTGCATCTTTGATGCAAGATGCCCGCCTCCGACCAATTCTCCAGGCGAAAACTGCGCGAACGGAGTCGATGACGACGGTGATGTGGCCATCGATTGCGATGACCTCGACTGCCAGGCCGCTGCCAACTGCCTCCCGACGGGCTCTGCCGGTACCTGCGGCGACCCCTTCGCGCTCGGCGGCTTCGGCCACTACTCGCTTGAGCCAAGTATTGTCGATCGACAGGATCCTGGCTGCGGCTCGACGCTTGGACAGGAGTGGATTATCGCATTCACCTCGCCCGTAAGCGGCCCAGTCTGCATCACGGCGTACGACACTTTCGACGACATCGCTATCGAGGTTCGGACCACCTGCAACCGTGCATCTTCGGCGCTGGCCTGCGACGACGACAGCATCGGCCTCGATCCCGTCGTAGGATTCACCGCCGTCGCGGGGACCACCTACTACATCATCTATGATGCGTGGAGCTCCGGCATCGACCCGTGGAACTTCTACAACTACCTCGGGCCCTGCCTCTAAGGCAGCGCTCGAGCGTCAGAGCCGCCTGGCTCTGACTGCGAGAAAGAGCGGGATCTCTGCGCGCGAGCGGTTCTCTTCGGTTGAGCGCGGACCGCTCGTGCTGCGGCGGTTGCTGGCCCACTCTTCGAGGCCATCCACCGCGAATCCGGCCCGTGCCAGCGCCGCGACATAGAATCCCAGCGGCCGGTGATAGGTCTTCGTCACCACCGCCTTTGCGCCCCGCGCCACTTGGCCCGGGTTCATCACGATCTCGCTCCCGAACGGAGTGAGATAGCTCTCGATGGTCCGGAGCTGGACCGACCCCTGCGCGATGGAGTCGCGCCACATCCAGCCGCTCTTCGCCGGCGCGCGAAAGGCAGGGTGGAGCATGACCAACAGCAGCGTTCCGCCCGCCTCGATGCGCCCCGCGAGCTGCGCAAACATTCCGTCGATGGGGTCGATGTTCATGACCGCCATGATGCAGAGCGCCGCGTCGAAGCTTCCGCTCACCTTGGCGTTCGTCAGCACCGACTCCAACGACCGGGCGTCGCCCGTCACAAAGCGGCTCCGGCGACCCGCCTCGCCCCGTGTGCGCAGCCGCGCCTCAGCCGCCGAAATCAGCCCGGCTGCTGCATCCAGCCCCACGACCTCGCACCCCCGCTGTGCGAGCGCCTCGCTCACATAGCCCTGCCCGCAGGCGAGGTCGAAGACCCGCTTCGGAAGCGGCGTAGGCAGCATCCGCAACAGCCCCGGCAGGATGGTCTCGGAGAAGTGGTCGTGCTGACCTTCGCCCACCAATCCATCGTACCAGGTCGAGACATGGTCCCAGCCCTTCGCCGCATCGTAGGAACCGGTCGGGGAGGGTGCTCCGGCAGGGCGTGGAGCGGGTCTCCGGTTCGGTTCGTTGCGGCGCGGCGGTCTCAAGTTGCAGGCTCCAGTCGGCAGAACTGCTCATACTCCGTGAACCCCGTGAAGGTAGCATGGTCGCCACACATCTTGCACCCCGGGTCGCGACGAATCTTAAGCTCCCGGAACTTCTGCTCCAGCGCGTCGTAGAGCATCAGGCGGCCCACAAGCGGTGAGCCCAGACCGAGCAGCAGCTTGATGACCTCGGTGGCCTGCAGCAGCCCCATCGTCCCGGGCAGAACGCCCAGCACGCCGGCCTCCTGACACGACGGCGCGAACTCCGGCGGAGGCGGCTCGGGATAGAGGCAGCGGTAGCAGGGGCCCACGCCAGGCTGGATGACCGTGATCTGCCCCTCAAAGCGGAAGACCGAGCCCGTCACATTCGGCTTGCCGAGGTGCACGCAGGCGTCGTTCACGAGGTAGCGGGTCGGGAAGTTATCGCCGCCGTCCACGATGACATCGTAGTCTGAGAAAATCTCCAGCACATTCTCGGCCGTCAGCCGCGTGTTGTAGGCCTTCACCTTCACGTCGGGGTTGAGCTCCGCGATGGTCTTGGCAGCGCTCTCCACCTTGGGCATGCCGATGCGGCTCTCGTTGTGGATGATCTGCCGCTGCAGGTTGCTCCGGTCCACCACGTCGCTGTCGATGATGCCCAGCGTGCCAACACCTGCCGCCGCAAGGTAGTAGGCCGACGGCGAGCCGAGTCCGCCCGCGCCAAGAAGCAGCACCTTGCTCTGCATCAGCTTGATCTGACCGGCCTCGCCCACCTCGGGCATGAGCAGGTGGCGGCTGTACCGAACCGACTGTTCCGCGGTGAGGGTCACCGGCACCGCGAAGTCGAGGCCCGCCTGCTTCCAGGCCGCGAAGCCGCCAATCATCGAGGTCACATTCGTGTAGCCCAGCTCACGGAGGCTCGCGGCGGCAAAGGCGGAACGGTTTCCGCCCGCGCAGTAGGCGACGATGGGCCGCGCCTTGTCGGTGATGCGATCCTCGACCCGAAGCTCCAGAAGGCCACGTGGGATGAGCAGCGCCCCCTTCACATGGCCATCTGCCGTCTCCGAAGGCTCGCGCACGTCGAGGAAGATGCTGCCACCGAGCTCCGCTTTGGCGGCCTCGACGGAGACTTCGGTGATGGTGCTCTTGACCTTGGCGATGAGTGTTTTGAAATCCGACATGGCGTGGCTCCCAGCGAGGTGATTCTTGACCAAACTAGTCGGGAACTTGCTGCCCGCAAGTCCCCCTCACCGCACCATTCTTCCGCCATCCACCCGCCAGATGCTCCCCGTCACGCCGGCCGTACTCGACGACAGAAGGAGCGCGGTGAGGCGCGCAACCTCGTCCGGGCTCACCGCCCGCCCGGTGAGCGTCTGCGCCAGCGCCGCTTCGGGCAGCCGCTCCCCCCACGCCTCGTCCCACGGGGTCGGCTCGACCGCGCCGAGCGCCAGCCCGTTGACCCGGGTGTGGGGCGCCAACTCGATCGCGGCCGTGAGGGTCACGCTCTCGAGCGCCGCCTTCGCGGCCAGGTAGGCGCTGCGACCTGCCCAGCCCCGAGCGGAGCGGGCATCGAGCATCATCACGGCGCTCTGCAGGTTGCCAGCATCGTAGGCGGCGCGGAGCAGTTCAGACGCCGCGATCGGGCCGATCTCAAAGGCCTCAACCATCGCCGAACTGCTCTCGCCGAGAGGGCCGGCAGGGTAGGGCGACGCACAGTGGACGAATCCCTCGGGTGCCTGCTCTCGAACCAGGTCGCAGAGAGCGGCGCGGCCCTCACGGGAGCGAAGATCGGCCGTCACGACATCGCAACAGACCCCGGTCGACCGCTCCAGCTGTTGAGCGAGCTCGGAGGCTGGCCCGCCGGAGCGGAAGGCGTGAAGCAGCAGCGACCAACCCTCGACCGCAAGCTGGCGTGCGATCGCGGCGCCAACACGCTGGCCCGCGCCGGTGACGAGCGCCAGCGGTCGCGTCATGGTGCGCTCACCGTGTAGCTGTCTGTGACCACCCCGCGTTCGGTCACCCGCTCCACACGGATGCTGCCGTCGCCCGCGATGGTGATCGCAGAGGCGCCGTAGCTCGACGAGGCGACCAGCCGCTTCGCCTCCTCATCGGGGTAGACCGCCAGTACCTCTGCGCGCGTATCGTTGATGTTGGTGAGGAGGGCGCCGCCGCCTGCATCCACCACGTAGTGGATTCCATCTACGAGAAAACGTTCGTAGCCGTGGTTGTGGCCCGTGAGCACCAGCCGGACCTTGCTCGCGAGGAAGCGGGGGTGGAAGTAGTCGCGCACCGTGAAGTCGGGATTGCTCTTGCCGAAGGTGTAGACGGGCCGGTGGAAGACCACGATGACTGTGCGGATGGCGGGGTCGCCGTCAGCCGCGCGCAGCTCCTCCTCAAACCAGGCCATCTGCGTGGTCCCGGTGGGCCCAAAGTCTGCCTCCGAGTTCAGGAAGACGAACCGAGCGCTGCCGAAGGTAAAGGCGTGGTAGTGAAGGGTCCCGGTGGGCTCGCCCTGGCCGCCGAACAGCCGCTCGAAGTGGCTCTCAAACTCGCCGAAGGCCTCGTACTCGTGGTTGCCGATCGCGTGGTGGGCGGCCATCGAGGCCATCACGCCGCCGAAGTAGGCGAAGTAGCCGTTCCAGGTGTCGACCGGGTTCTCGTAGTACTGGATGTCGCCGCCGTGCAGGAAGAGGTCGCCACCGAGCGCCGCGACAGCCGGCCCCACCTGTTCGCTGCCCGGCCACATGGTGTCGGCGACAAAGAGGACGCGGACCTCTTCGCCGGCGGCCGGTGGCGCCCGGAAGGTCCCCGACGCGGTCTCGAACTGCGCCGCGGTTAACGTGTAGCTATACTGCAGCCCGGGCGTGAGGTCGGAGAGCGTGATATCGTGCAGCGTAGAAGCGCCTGCGTGGTCAGGGAAGTCCGAGCGGAGGCCAGGCCGCGGCCAGTCGGGCGACAGCTCCCGGGTCTCCTGCTCCGTGATACCGACCACCTCTGTCCCGTCCGGCGCGCGCAACGTCACCGTGAGCGGCGCATCGGTGTTGGTCTCGCAGCGAAGCCGCACCTGTGTTGCGCCCGTCACCATGACCCAGGGGCCCTTCACCCGCAGATGGGTGGCAGCCGGGCTGCCCGAACCCTCGCCGCTGCCTGAACCATCGCCGCTGCCTGAGCCCTCGCCGCTTCCGGAGCCATCGCCGCTGCCTGAGCCCGCTCCTGCGTTGGCGTCGTCGCTCTGCTCCGCGCAGCCAGCGAAGGGAATGAGACCAACCGAGAGGGCCGAGAGGATAAGCAGCCTGCGTCGCGTGAGTTGCATCGGTTTCCGTTGGCTAGAGACAACAGGCGAACTGCATCTGCGGCGTTGGCTTGTCAACGATGCGCGGGAGGTTCATCGGGATTTTGCGCTCCCGTCTCATCTCGTTCCCTTTTGCCTCTCGAAGGGTTATCCATCGCCCGCCTTCGATGTTCGACCCTAGGGGAATCATGACCACTGCAAACGCCGCCTACGAACAGCTCAACACCCGCTTCAAGAAGATCTCAGCCATTGGCGATGCCCGCGGCATCCTCGGCTGGGACATGCTCACCATCATGCCGAAAGGGGCTTCCGAGGCCCGCGGAGAGGCGGTCGCCACGCTCGACGCGATTTCGCACGAGGCCCTCACCGACCCCCGCGTCGGCGACTGGCTGAACGAGGCCGAGGGGAACCCGCCCGCCGACCCGGACCACCAGGTGAACCTGGCCGAGATGCGTCGGCTCTACGCCCACGCCTCCGCCGTCGAGCCCGCCTTGGTCGAGGCGCTCTCCCGCGCAGGCTCCCGCTGCTACCAGGTCTGGACGGAGGCCCGCCCGGAGAACCGTTTCGATCTCTTCGCCCCTGCGCTTACCGAGGTCCTTGGCCTCGTCCGGCAGGTCGCCGCCGCGAAGTCCGAGGCCCTCGGCCTCACCCCCTACGACGCCCTGATCGACCAGTTCGAGCCGAGCATGCGGGCAGCCCGTATCGCCGAGATCTTCGCGCCTCTTCGCGAGCATCTGCCGCCGATGATCGGCAAGGTCATCGAGCGCCAGGCCGCGGAGCCTGCCCGTGAGCAGTCGTCGGGTCCCTTCCCTATCGATGCGCAGCGCGAGCTCGGCCTCGACGTGATGAAGCTCCTCGGATTCGACTTTGACCGTGGCCGCCTCGATGTCAGTCCCCATCCCTTCTGCGGCGGCGCGACCGACGATGTTCGGATCACCACGCGCTACCGCGAAGACGACTTCGCCTCGGCCATGATGGGTGTTGCCCACGAGACGGGCCACGCTCTCTACGAACTCAACCGGCCTGCGGCCTGGCGCGGCCTCCCCGCCGGCACGGCGCGCGGCATGGCGGTGCACGAGTCGCAGTCGCTCTTCGTCGAGATGCAGCTCTTCCGCAGCAAGCCGCTGATGGAGAAGGTGGCACAGCTGGTCAACCAGCACCTCGGCCCGAACGGCAGCAAGGCGTGGACCGGCGACGATCTCTTCTCCCGTTTCACCCGCGTGAAGCGGAGCCTCATCCGAGTCGATGCAGACGAGGTCACCTACCCGCTGCATGTCATCCTCCGCTTCGAGCTCGAGCAGGCGCTCATCGCCGGCACGCTCGAGGTGCGCGATCTTCCTGACGCATGGAATGATGGCATGGAGCGGCTGCTCGGCATCCGCCCCGACTCCGATCAGAACGGCTGCATGCAGGATGTGCACTGGACCGACGGCTCCTTCGGCTACTTCCCCTCCTACACGCTGGGCGCGATGATCGCGGCGCAGCTCGCAGAGGCGCTCCGCAGCCAGATGGCCGACTTTGACGGCCGGCTCGGCCGCGGCGAACTGCAGGAGATCCGCGACTGGATGAAGGTTGCGGTGCACGAGAAGGGCTCGCTCCTTACCACCGACGCGCTGGTGAAGTCGGCCACGGGCGCCCCCCTCGGTGCCGACGCGCTCCTACGTCACCTCGGCCGGCGCTACCTCGGTTAGCCGAGCGGGCAGGCGTGGGAGGTTGACTTCGACCCTCTTTCTGCTAAAGGCTTCCCCTCCCTTATCCCCGGTTCGGGGGCCAAATGACGCCTTTGCAGGCGTGATTTCCCAAGAGACGCTCAGCGTCGGAGTTCACAGTGGCCAACAAGAAGCAGTCCGAGAAGCGCATCCTCCAGACCGAAGCCCGCACCGAGCGCAACCGCTACTGGCGGAGCACGATGCGTACGGCCGCCAAGAAGGTTCGCGCCGCCATTCAGGGTGGCGACGCCACCGCCGCTGCCGAGCTCCTCAAGGTCGCCGTCAAGACGACCGGCAAGGTCGCCAGCAAGGGTGTTATCCATAAGAAGCAGGCCCAGCGCCGCATCTCGCGCCTCATGAAGGCCGTCGCAGCCATCGCCAAGTAGGCTGTGCTGCCGCAGCGCGACCCTGTCGCCCTGCAACCTCTTCCTCGGTCTCTCGAGCGGCCCCTTTATCGGCTGCGGCAGAGATCGAAGATCAGGCTCTCCATCCAGACCGACTCGTCGAGTCGCGAAGACTTCAACTTCGCATCGGTCTGCGCCACCCGCGAAAGCAGGTGACGCAGTCGGCGCACCGTGAAGCCGCGCGCGGTGCGCGACACCTCGGCAACCTTGAAGGGCGGCACGCCCACCAGCCGTGCTGCCTCCCGCGCCGCCTCTCCGTCAGAACCCACATCGGAGAGTCCGAGGAGCTGCCGCGCCTGGCGTGCCAGCATCGCGTTGATGCCGATGGGGCTCTCGCCCTCTTCCATGAGCAGCCGCGCCGTTAGCAGCGCACCGGAAGCATCGCGCCGCATGATCTGGTCCACCAGTTCAAAGACCGACCGCACCCGCACATCGGGCACCACTTCGCGCACATCGGCGCTGCGCACCGGCACCCGGTCTCCAGGCTTTGCGCCCACATAGAGGGCCACCCGCTCCAGTGTGTTATCGAGCTGCTGGAGCGACCCACCGATGGAGGCCGAGATCTCCGCGGCGATGTCGCGGCCCACCGCCATCCCCTTGGCTGCCGCCCGCTTCTCGATCCAGCCCGCGAGCTCGTGCGAGGGCGGTGCCTCGAGCACCACATGGCCAGCCCCGGCCGCGTCGATAAGCGCCTTGATGGGCTTGAGCCGCTTGTCGAGGCTGTCGGCGCAGAGCACCAGCACGGTCGCCGGCTCGGGGTTGTCGACGTAGGTCGCGAGGGCTGCCCAGTCGGCCGCCGAAAAGGCCTGCGCACGGCTCACGATGATCATGCGACGGGTTGCAAACATGGGCAGCGTCTGTGCGGTGTTGCAGACCTCGCCACCCCGCACATCGCCCGCCGTCAGCCGCTCGAAGTTGAGGCTGTCGCGCCCCTCCGGAAAGACCGCAGCCTCGAGCCGCTGCAGCGCGAGGTCGCGCAGGTAGACCTCTTCGCCCTCGAGGATGAAGATGCCCGAGAAGGCCCCCTCCGCCGAGACCCGCTTGAAGAAGTTCCGGGTTCCGTCCACCTTCTCGGCGCTCTTGCCGTAGGCGCTGCTCGACTTCGCGCGTGTTGCCATCCCTGAACCTCTTCGTTGCCTTCCGACTATCGGGCGCTGCCGCCGCTGCCAAGCATGAGTTGCGCCTGCGCTGCAGACTTGCCAGCGGATCTCGCTCTGTTAGAAACGGCGCACTGCGTCGATCCCTCCTCTGCCCCAGCGCTGCCATGTCTCACGTCTACATCGAGAAGATTTCTGCCCACGAAGACCAGACCGTCACGCTCAAGGGCTGGATCTACAACATCCGCTCGAGCGGCAAGATCCACTTCCTGCAGCTCCGCGACGGCACCGCCATCATCCAGTGCGTCATGGGCAAGAACGACGTCTCCGAGGAGATCTTCGAGAGCGCGAAGCGGCTCACCCAGGAGAGCAGCGTCGAGGTCACGGGCGTGGTCCGCAAAGACACCCGCTCTGCGCTTGGCTACGAACTCCACGCCACCGGCCTCAAGATCCTCCACATCTCCGAGGAGTATCCCATCACGCCGAAGGAGCATGGCACCGCCTTCCTGATGGATCACCGCCATCTCTGGATCCGGTCGCGCCGTCAGCATGCCATCCTCCGCATCCGCGCCGAGATCATCCGTGCGATTCGCGACTACCTCGACGACAACGACTTCCTGCTCGTCGACTCGCCCATCTTCACGCCCGCAGCCTGCGAGGGGACCAGCACCCTCTTCGAGACGGCCTACTTCAGCCAGAAGGCCTACCTCACCCAGTCGGGCCAGCTCTACAACGAGGCCAACGCGATGGCCTTCGGCAAGGTCTACTGCTTCGGCCCCACCTTCCGCGCCGAGAAGTCGAAGACCCGCCGCCACCTGACCGAGTTCTGGATGGTGGAGCCCGAGGTCGCCTTCCTCGAACTCGACGGACTGATGGACCTCACCGAGTCGTTCGTGCGCTACATCGTCACCCGCGTGCTCCAGAACCGACAGACCGAGCTCAAGGAGATCGAGCGCGACACGACACAGCTCGAGAAGATCACGCAGCCCTTCCCGCGGCTCGACTACGGCGAGGCGGTTCGGCAGCTTCACGCCCTCGGCAGCGACATCGTCTACGGCGACGACTTTGGTGCCGACGACGAGACCATGCTCACCAAGCAGTATGAGACGCCCATCCTCGTCAACCGCTACCCCGCGGCAATCAAGGCCTTCTACATGAAGGGAGATCCGGCCGCGACCGACCGCGCCCTCTGCGTCGATATGCTCGCACCCGAAGGTTACGGCGAGATCATCGGCGGCGGTCAGCGCCAAGACGACTTTGCGACGCTGCTCGCAGCCGTGCATGCGCATGGGCTGCCGCAGGAGTCGATGGACTGGTATCTCGACCTCCGCCGTTACGGCTCCGTTCCCCACGCCGGCTTTGGCCTTGGCGTGGAGCGCACCGTGGCCTGGATCTGCGGGCTGCCGCATGTGCGTGAGACGATCCCCTACCCGCGCATGCTCGAGAAGCTGGTCCCCTAGCTCTTCTCGCTGCCTTCGTCCGTCGTCGGTTCCGCCCGCGCATCGTCTGGCGGCAGCACCTCTGCCCATCCTTCACTGGATGGCAGCTCTTCGGCGGGCTCTGCGGCCTGCTCGTCGGTTTGTGCCCGCAGCTTCAGGATGTCTGAGCGCATCCGCTCCAGCAAGGCCTCTTCGAGTTCGGCGGCCGATGGCGGAGAGCTGAGCAGCTCCTCGTCGCCAATCGCCTCTTCGGTGCCGTCAGACTCGAAGATTCGGATGCCCTGCGTGAAGCGGACGGTCGAGCGCGGCAGGATGGGGCTGTCTTCACCCTTGGCCAGCTTGCGGGCGCGGTAGCCCCAGCCCATGTAGAGGCCGTGCGCCAGCAGCGAGGTCGCTGCGAGCAGGTCGGCCGCAACGCTGATGGCCAGCCACGGCGAGGGTGGATGATGAATCAGGATGAGTTGGTTGGTGCCCGGGAGGGCCGCCGAGGTCGCCACCCCGGGCGGTGCGCTGTAGTCCTGCCGAACCCCCGACTGATCACCGTGATACCAGGCGAGAAAGAGCAGCATTCCGATCGTGAGGAGCATCGCTGCGAGTCGCCGCACCACCGTGCCCGTCCGCCAGGCGACGGAGTAGAGGAGGGCGAAGAACCAGGTGCAGCCGTAGAAGAAGATGCAGTTCCAAGGTGCGCCGCCCGTGCGCTGCCACTCCACGGTGATCGCGATGCCGATTGCGACCACCGTCAGCGCGGCGAAGGGGTAGCCGATCCAGCGGCCGGGAAAGCGCCCCGGAACCGCCGTTGCGAAGCCGCCCGACGGCTCGCGCGTGAGCATGATCTGGAGAGTCTGGTTGTGGCGCACAGGTCAGCCGAAGGGAAGCAAGTTGGCGTTGCGGAGTTTGCCGAGCGGCACCGAAGTTGGCTAGAGCGTTGGCAACATGGAGACCACCGATCCGCTCATCCTCATCTACGCTGCCTACGCTACCATCTGGGGGGCGTTGTGGGGCAGTTTCTTGAATGTGGTCATCTGGCGGCTTCCGCGCGGACAGAACCTGGCCCACCCGCCGAGCCGCTGCCCCACCTGTGAGAAGGAGATTGTCTGGTACGACAACGTTCCGGTGCTGAGTTGGCTCCTGCTGCGCGGCCGCTGCCGCGGTTGCAAGAGCCCCATCTCGGCGCGCTACCCTGCGGTGGAGTTGATCGGCGCGCTGCTCGGCTGGTCGCTCTGGCAATTGGCCTCTTCGGTCGAAGGTCAGCCCCTGCAGGTGACCGCGATGGTCTTCCTCTTCCTCTTCTTTTTTGCGCTCGCGATGGTGGCCATCGCCTTCATCGATTTTGACCTGACGATCATCCCGCACAGTCTCACCTTTCCCATGATGGCGTGGGGCCTGCTCGGGGCGCTGGTGCGGCCTAAGACAGGCGGCTGGGAGCAGTTCTTTCCCGCGCCGGATCTGCTCACCGCGGTCATCGGTCTGGTGGCTGGAGGTGGTGTCATTTATGCCGTCTTCGTTGGCTACAAACTGGCGACAGGGCGCGAAGGGCTGGGCGGCGGAGATGCCACGATGCTTGCCGCCATCGGTGCCAACCTTGGTTGGCCGAGCCTCATCTTCGTCCTGATGTTCGCAAGCCTTCAGGGGCTCGTCGCAGCGGTGGCGCTGGTGGGGTATGAGAAGTTCTCCGGGCGTTCGACCGATGGCCAGCCGGGTGGTCTGATGCGCGGCGCGCACCGGCCCGAGTTCTGGGATGAGGAGGGCCGGCGCATCGTTCCCGGCAGCGAGGCGGGTGCCGATGGGCCTGCGTTGGAGGAGGCTGACGGCGACTTTCTGCGCTTGGCGCTGCCCTTCGGTCCCTTCCTCGCGCTGGCCGCGATTGAGTACATGTTCTGGGGCGAAGGGCTGCTGCGCTGGCTGACGGCCGGCGTCTACCCGTAGCTTCGGGTGCGAGGACTACGCGCCAAACTGCTGCTCGCGGCCGCGCTGCTGATGCTGGTGCTCGTGGGGCTGGTGGCTGGCGTGACACTGCCGCTTGTTCGGCGGAGCGCCGAGGAGCAGGCGGTGGCAGAGACGGCGCGGGTTGCGGCAACCATGGCGCGGCTCGTCGCAGACCGTCTCGACCTGCGGCTCGACCTGCGACATCCCCAAAACCAGGCGGCTGCGATGGCGGTCATGGAGGTGGCCTCGCTGGAATGGCGGGCCACGGCGGTGGTCTTCGCATCGGTAGATGGTCTGGCCGAACTTACGCTTCCGGGCGCATCGTTGTCGGAGGGCGATCGCCTTCGGCTGCTTCGCATTCGTCAGACGGGCGCGCGGATCGCAGAGCCCGACGAGGCGACGGGCGGACACGAGGTCGTGGCCTGTGTTCCAGTGCTTGCAGGTGACCGCACCCTGCTTGGCGCGCTGCTCGTCCGCCGCCATGCGGATGAGAGCGGCGCCGCGGCCGTGACCGCCGCCGTCGCGCTGCTCTACATCGTGCTCGAGACCCTCCTCGTAGGGCTGGTCGGCTACCTGCTGCTCACCCGCTCCGTCTTGCGACCCATCTCGGCGCTGTCGGAGGCGGCAGGGCGGGTGACAGCGGGCGACCTCTCCGTGCAGGTCGATGGCTCGCAGCAGGATGAGGTGGGTGCGCTGGGTAGGGACTTCAACCTCATGGTCGCCCGCATCCGAAGCGACCAGAGCGCCCTGGATGAGCGGCTGCGCCAGCTCCAGTTGGCCAGCGAAGAGCTGGTGCGGAGCGAGCGGTTATCGACGCTAGGCCAGCTCTCAGCCGGCGTCGCGCACGAGATCGGAAATCCGCTCGCGGCGGTGATGGGACTGGTGGAGCTGCTCCGCGATAGCGATGGCCTCAGCGCTGCAGAGCGTGCTGATGTGGGCCTGCGTGTGGGGCGTGAGCTCGACCGGATCCACGCGATCATCCAGACGCTGCTCGACTACGCGCGCGGCGGCGAGGTGCGACGCGTGGAGCACGATGTTGCTGTAGTCGTAGCCGCGGCGGTCTCGCTGCTCTCACACCACCCGAGGGTCCGACAGATGCGGCTGAGCCTGCGGCCTCCCGCAGCGCCCGTCTGCTTCGCGCTCGACGAGAGCCGGCTCGTTCAGGTGCTGCTCAATCTTGTTCTGAACGCGAGCGATGCGATGCAGGGTGAGGGCGAGGTAGAGGTCGCGTGGCAGGAGAGCCTCAATGCGACCGGCGAGCACTGGTGCCAGATTGCTGTCTCGGACCGCGGGCCTGGCTGGGCAGAGGAGGTGCGCGGCCGCGCGACCCATCCCTTCGTCACAACGAAGGCGGCCGGAGCAGGTACGGGGCTCGGGCTCTCCATCTGCGAGCGCATCGCGGCGGAGCTAGGCGGACGATTGACGCTCGGCGATCGTGCCGGCGGTGGCGCCGAGGCAGCCATCTGGCTCCCGATGCAGGGTCACGCCTCGTCTGTTTCGGGTTCGTCGGTCGCTTCTGGGAAGTAGGCGCGGATTTTGTAGAGCAGGGCCCGGTGCGAGATTTCGAGCAGCTTGGCGGCGGCGGTCCGGTTGCCGCCCGTCTGTTCGAGCGCCCGCTGGATGAGCAGCCGTTCGAGCTGCTCGGTTGCGCGCTTGATGGAGGGCTCATCGCTCGCAACCCAGACTGGCCCTCGAATGGCCGAGGAGACGAGGGCATCGGGCAGGTCGTCCACGCGCAGCTCGTCGCCGTCGCAGAGCAGGATGGCCCGCTCGATGGCATGCTCGAGCTCGCGAACATTCCCAGGCCACGCATAGCCATTGAACTTCTGCATCGCCTCGGGCGCGATGGTCGGCGGGCGCCGGCCCAGCTTTGCAGCAAGGGAAGTGAGGAAGTGCTCGAGCAGCAGCGGGATGTCTTCGCTCCGTTCGCGTAGCGGAGGGAGGTGGAGCGCGACGACGCTGAGTCGGTAGTAGAGGTCTTCGCGGAAGGCCCCTTCTCGGACCAGTTCGTCGAGCGGGCGGCGTGATGCTGCAACCACACGCACATCGACAACACGGCTCTCGCTCTCGCCAAGTCGGCGCACCTCTCCCTCCTGCAGCAGCCGTAAGAGCTTGACCTGCAGTGCAGGAGTGAGGTCGGAGACCTCGTCGAGGAAGAGCGTGCCGAGGTGGGCTGCCTCGAAGAGTCCGACCTTGGCGGAGGCTGCGTCGGAAAAGGCGCCCTTGGCGTGGCCAAAGAGCTCCGACTCGGCGAGTGCCTCGGGAAGTGCGCCACAGTTGAGCGCGATGAAGGGGTGCGATTGGCGGCCGGATGTGTCGTGGATGGCGCGTGCGACCAACTCCTTGCCGGTGCCGCTTTCGCCAGAGATGAGGACGGTGCTGCGGAAGGGAGCGACGCGCCGGACCTGTTCAAAGATCTTTCGCATCGCGGGCGAGCGGGAGAGCAGGCCGTGGAACGCATCGGCGCTGAGGGCCGCCGCGCGGAGGGTATCGACCTCGAGTTGGAGCCGGCGTCGCTCCTCGACCTTGCGGAGGGTGAAGAGGAGCTCGGCCCTGCGGAAGGGCTTGGCGACGTAGTCATGGGCGCCTGCCCTGATGGTCTCCATGGCGCCATCAAGGTCGGCGTAGGCGCTCATCATGACGATGCCGGTGTTGCGTGCGAGGGGGCGCAGGGCCCGCAAAAGGGCCATTCCATCAAGCCCGGGCATGTTGATGTCGCAGAGCAGGAGGTCGAAGGGGGTAGTCCTGAGGCGGTCGAGTGCGGCGGCACCGTCTACGCAGAGGGTCACCCGGTAGCCCTCTCGTCGCAGCGTAAGTTCGAGCATGTGCCGAACATTTTCCTCGTCGTCCACGACCAGGATGCGGGCGTCAGGCATGGCAACCGTGCGTGTGTGTGGCGCCCGCATGAAGTATGCTCAGATCGCCCGAAAAGAGGGCCACTTTCTTGACACTCCGTTTTGCCCCCGTAAAGTCCATCGTCGGCCATAAGGTCGGATTTTGGAGTCTAGATGGCACAGGGAAAGAACCTTCTTGGCATCGACATTGGCGCGAGCAGCATCAAGGCGTGCCTGTTGAAAGAGACCAAGCGTGGGCTGCAGCTGCAGTCCTTCGATCAGGTGGAAATCCCTGCGGAGGCCATCGTCGAGGGTGCAGTGATGAACTCGGGCGCACTTGTGGACGCCGTGCGTGAGATCGTGCTGCGGAACAAGATCAAGATCAAGGAGTGCGCGCTCGCGGTGGCGGGCTACTCGGTCATCATCAAGAAGATCACGCTGCCGCTGATGACCCGCGAGGAGCTCGACGAGTCGATCCAGTGGGAGGCGGAGCAGTACATTCCGTTTGATATCAACGACGTCTATCTGGCGGTGGAGATCCTGGCCTCTCGCTCGGCGCAGGGGCAGATGGACGTGCTGCTTGTGGCGGCGAAGAAGGAGACGGTGAACGATTACACGGCGGTCGCGCGCGACGCCGGGCTCGAGCCGGTGGTGATGGATGTGCAGGCCTGTTGCCTGCAGAACATGTACGAGGCGAGCTACGGCATCGAAGAGGGCAAGACAGTGGTGCTCATCGATGTGGGCGCAGCCGTAACGAACATCAATGTGCTTTCGGATGGTGTTACGACCTTCACCCGCGACATCGCGATGGCGGGGAACCTCTTTACGGAAGAGATCCAGCGCCAGCTCGGCATCACCTACGAAGAGGCAGAGGCCTACAAGCGTGGCGGTGTTGATGACGCTGGCGAGTTGGTCATCCCGGAAGAGGTCGAGCGGGTCTGCGAGCAGGTGGCAGAGGCGATTGCCGGCGAGGTACAGCGGTCGCTGGATTTCTACGCGGCGACCGCGTCGGACTCCTTCTTCGCAGGCATCTACCTTGGCGGCGGCAGTGCTCGGATTCCGGCGCTCGGCATCATGATCCAGAACGCTTGCGGCGTGCCGGTGGAGCTCATCAATCCGTTCCAGAACATTCAGTACGACGCCAAGACCTTCACGGCGGAGTATCTTGAGCAGATTGCTCCGAGTGCCGGCGTGGCGTTCGGGCTCGCGCTTCGTAAGAACTAACGAGCCATGATCCAGATCAACCTACTCCCGATACGGCAGGCCAAGCAGCGTAAGTTTGGTAAGCAGCAGATCGTCTTTGCGGCGGTCTTCCTGCTGCTGGAAGTTACGGTGCTCTACTACGTCTATGCGGCGAAGCAGACGGAGTTGGAGGAGTTCGAGGCAACGGCCACAGGCGTAGATGCCGAGGTGGCCAAACTGCAGAAGGACAACGCGGTCATCAAAGACTTGAGCGATCAGAGGAAGAACCTGCAGGAGCTGTCGAAGGTTCTCGAAGAGCTCGAGGCCAACAGGGCTGGCCCGGTGCAGGTGCTCGACGATCTCAAGGTGATGCTCAATCCGCCTGCGAACGACCTGGAGAAGGTGTCGCAGGAACGACGAGGCTGGACGACCAGCTGGGATCCGTCGCAGGTCTGGCTTTCGACCTTCAAGGAGGACGACGGCGAGCTGTCGATCTCAGGCTACGCGACCACGAACGAAGACATCGCTGAGTTCAATGCTCGGCTGGCGAGCTCGGTCTACTTCAAGAAGGTCCGTCTCAACTTCACGGCCCTCGAGAAGCTCACGCAGGGTGGTCAGTCCTATGCCTTCAGCATCTCGGCACAAGTGAATTACGGTTTGGCAGAAGAAGAGAAGCCTGCGGCCGCGCCGCCGGCTCCAAAGCCGAAGCCGCCTACCAAGGAGCCGGGTTAAGCCATGGGAGAGTTCCTCGAACAACTCGACCGGATACCGACGAGCCAGAAGATTCTGCTGCTCCTGCTGCTATCAGCGGGCGTCGTCGTGGCCTTCTACCTACTGGTCTACAGCGCGTTGGAGGACACCATCGCGCAGACCCAGCAGCGCATCTCGCAGACGCAGGATCAGCGCGCAGAGATGAAGGCTCAGTCCAACGACATCAGCCGTCTGAAGGGCGAGATCAAGGTTCTCTGCGAGAGGCAGAGCACCTTCCTCGAGAAGCTTCCTCCGCGCGCCGAGGTCGGCACGCTCCTGCAGTCGATCCACCAGCAGGCGCAGCTGGTGGGGCTTCAGATCGAGCGGTTTGAGAATGACGATGAGGTTCCCTCCGCGAACTACACGACCATCCCGGTGAAGATGAACATCCGCGGGACCTACGACCAGATCGCTGACTTCTACTACTTCATCGGTCGGCAACAGCGGATTGTGAATGTGAAGAACATCAGCCTGACGGCAGACAAGGGTGGCAGCACCGCTACCATCGACGGCGTTCCGGTCGCGGCTAGCGTGGGGCTAGGCCCTGCTGCGTCGGTCGGCCGGACGAACGCGGCGTTGAACGCGGCTTTGCCTCCTGCTGGCGCACCGGCGCAGAACGCCAACCCGCGGGTGCCGCGGCTTGCGGTCTCGTTTGAGGTCCAGACCTACTTCGCCGACATCAGCACGCAGACGGGGGGCAAGGCATGCGCGAAAGCACAGTAACCTCCCTTCGTCGCCTTGCGCTGCTCGCGCTGCTGCTCCCGGTCCTAGTCGGCTGCGGAGATGACGCGTCGAATGCGCCTCCAGAAGAGGCAGCCGCGGCGAAGCCTGCCGACAAGAAGGCCGATGCCAAGGCCGCTGCGCCTGCGGCCTCCAAGCTCATGAACGACATCGATCGTCACGTCTTTACCGATCTTTCGCGCGATCCCTTTACGCCTCCGCAAAAGAAGGTGCTCCTGACAGCCGGCGCAAACAATGTGGCCGACTGCGATCTCATTCGTGAGCCGCTCGGTGGCACGCCTGTGGAGCGGCTGTCGCTTATCGGACTCGTGACCGGTACCGCCGCACCGCGCGCCATGTTCAGGGCCTTCGGTGAGGGGCAGGGAATCATCGTGCGAGAAGGGGCAAAAATTGGCCCGCAATGCACGGCCGTTATCTCTGCCATCCGGGACAACGAGGTGGTGATCCTGCAAGACGGGACCCTTCCCGGCGAGCAGATCGAGACCGTGATCGTCTTGACCGACGAAGCGATCGACCAGGTCCAGATTGAGGAGGACAAGTAATGACCTCCGTTGCAACGCATTTTGAAACCCGTCAGGTTCGGCGGCAGCTCCTTCGACCGTGCTGCCCAGAGGGGAGTGAATCATGAAGCGTATCCGCCAGACATCGGTTGTCGGTGCCTTGGTCTTGGCCCTCATCGCAGGTGCCTCGGTCCAAGCGGCTCTGTCAGACGAGCGGGTTGTCCGCGAGATCCTCGTGGAGCAGTCGCCGGAAGAGACCGTCGTGCGCGTGGTGGCCGATGGTGCCATTCGTTACGCGGTCTCGGAGCATCAGGGGCCGCACCGGCTGCTCCTCGAGCTTGCCGACGCCACCCTCGTAGGTCCGGCAGGCTCGATCTCTGTCGACAACGGGCAGGTTGGCGACATCCTCTCCGTCTCGATGGATGACGAGGGCCGCCGCTCGTCGCGGGTCGCGTTGGAGCTTGCCGAGGGCGCACGCTTCCAGGTGAGCAGCCACGAAGGTACCGTTGAGATTCGTATCGCAGGCGAGCCGACCGACAGGCTCATGGCGCAGGCAGCGCCCGCGGAAGCGATGGCCAGCGATGCCGCACCCGCCGCGAGCTCCGGCCCGGCGGCCAATGAGGTGGGCAATGTGGCCTACCAGCACGACGGCCATGTTGACCGCATCAAGGTGACCCTCCCGGAGGGCGCGACCTACCTGTCGCTCCCCTGGACCGATAACCGGGCCACGTTGCTCATCGAGAATGCCGTGCTCCCGGCAGAACTTCAGCGTCAGCTCGATACCGCGAAGTTCAAGGGCACGGTTCGTGCTGTCTCCTCGTTCGTCGATCCGCAGGGCCGCGTGCGCATCGTCGCCGACCTCGTCGGTGCCGGCAGCGAGCTGATACGGATGAGCGGCCGCGACCTCATCTGGGAGTTCACCCCGGCGCGCGTCGAGGAGAGCTCGCCCGAACAGGCACAGCTCCCGCCGCCCATCACCAGCGCAAAGGGCGAGGCGACGCTCCCAACCTCGGTGAGCGATAACCCCTACCAGCGCCGCCCGCGGATGAACCGGAAGCGGATCACCATCGACCTCCGCGACGCAGACATTCACAACATCCTCCGCCTCATCGCCGATGAGGGCAATGTGAACATTGTCACCAACCAGCTGGTGGCGGGCAGCGTGACCCTCCGGCTCCGCAGCGTGCCGCTCGACGAGGCGCTCGCCATCATCCTGCGCAGCAACGGGCTCGGCTGGGAGCAGCAGGGGAACATCATCCGCGTGGCGCCGATGACGGTCTTCGAAGCCGAGAGCAAGGCTCGGATTGACGCCTATGTACAGAGCCAGGGGCTCGAGCCGCTGCAGGTTCGGCTCATTGCCGTCAACTACGCGGAGGCCAGCAAGTTGGGTGAGATCCTTGGCGGATTGCTGAGCGCGCGCGGCAAGGTGAAGGTGGACGACCGCAAGAACGCTCTCGTTGTGACTGATGTGCTGGCGAACCTCGACACGGCGGAGGCTCTGGTCCGTCAGCTCGATACGCAGACACCGCAGATCCTCATCGAGGCGCGCATCGTTGAGTCGAACGACCAGTTCAAGCGGGACCTGGGCATCCAGTGGGGCGGCGACTTCCTCGCCGATCCCTCCATTGGCAACGCCACCGGTCTGCTCTTCCCCTCGACGGTCGGCATCGCCGGCGGCGCCTCCTCGGGCGACACACCCACGGGCGGCGGTAGCTCGACCCCCAACTACGCCATCAACCTTCCCGCGCCCGCGGGCCCCGGTAGCGGTGGCGCGGTCGGCTTCACCTTCGGCAGCCTCTCCGGCGCCTTCAACCTGAACCTCCGCCTGAGCGCTGCTGAGTCGCAAGGCTCCGTGAAGATCGTCTCCGCACCGCGCATCACCACGCTCGACAACGAGGAGGCGACCATCACCAGCGGCGTCTCGATCCCCGTCAGCGTCGTCTCGGCGGCCGGCGCTCAGACCGTCTTCTTCGACGCCTCGCTGACCCTCACGGTCACCCCGCGTGTGACCCCCGACGGCAACATTATCGTCGAAGTGAACGTGAACAAGAACGAGCCCGACTTTGAGAACACCGGCTCCCGAGGTGACCCCTCCATCATCCGGCGTGAGGCTACCACCAAGCTGCTGATCCGCGATGGAGATACGACCGTCATCGGCGGCATCTTCCAGCGCAATACCGGCTCGTCGAATGTCCGGATCCCCTTCCTCGGCGCGCTGCCGCTCATCGGACCCCTCTTCCGTAACGCGTCGCACACCGACGTGCGCAACGAGCTGCTCGTCTTCCTGACGCCCCGCATCGTGAATCGCGACCTCTCCATCGATCGCGACGGGAACACGCCCGACATCCTGCCTCCGCGGGAATAGTGGCACCGCGCTGGCTCATCGTCGGGTCTACGGCGTCGGGCAAGTCGACTTCGGGGCGCACGCTTGCTGCGCGATGTGCGCTGCCCTTCGCCGATGCTGACCTGCTCCTGGAGCAGGAGCTCGGCATGGCGCTGAATCTGGCCTTTGGGCAGCTGGGCGAAGAGGCTGTTCGGGCGCGCGAGGCGGAGCTCGTCATACGCCTGCTTGCGGAGCGAGATGGGGTCCTCGCGCTTGGCGGCGGCGCCTTTGCATCACCCGCCGTGCGCGCTGCTGCCAAGGAGCAGGGCTGGGTTGCCGTCTATCTTCGCCTGCAACCTGTAGAGGCCGCCGCGCGGGTTTTGGCCGATCCCGTCGCACGGCCCGGTTGTGATGGGCCCGATGTTACGCTCGCGCTGCTGGATAGCCGCTTTGCGGCGCGCGACGCGGTCTACGCAACGGCCGATCTGGTGCTCGACTGCGACGGACTCAGTCCTTCGAAGGTGGTCGACGGTATGGTCATCGCGCTCGGCGCCGAGCCTGCGCCACATCCCGTCGCCTGGCTGGAGGGCGGACCCTCTGCGTTGGCCGAGATGTTGCGTGAGGTCGTGCCATCTGGGCGGCTCCTGGTTGTGGCCGATCGAAAGCTCCTGGGCGCGGTCGAGGCAACGGTTGCGGAGCTTGCGGCGCGTGGGCGCGTGGCACGCGTCGTCTGGGTCGAGGGTGGCGAAGCGGCGAAGACCGTATCGGCGCTGAGCGGGATCTGGACGGAGGCCTTCGCCGGTCCGCTCGACCGCGGCGACACCGTGGTGACGGTCGGTGGCGGCGTGGTCTCAGACCTCGGCGGCTTTGCTGCTGCGACCCTCATGCGCGGGCTGCCAGTTGTGCATGTGGCAACGACGCTGATGGGCATGGTCGACGCGGCGCTTGGCGGAAAGACAGGCCTCGATCTTCCGGAAGGCAAGAACCTGGTCGGGGCCTTTCATCTGCCGACCGCTGTGATTCAGTGGGGGGCGAGCCTTGCCACGCTGCCCGACCGAGACTTTGCGTCTGGTCTCGCCGAAGTGGTGAAGTGCGCGTTGCTCTCGGGCGAGCGGGCGCTGGCTCAGCTCGAAGCCGACGCACTGGCGTTGTGCGCACGGGAGGGCGCAGCCGTAGGGCGTGCCGTGGCGCTCGCAACGCAGACCAAGATGGCGCTGGTTGCCCGTGATCCGCTCGAGCGCGGCGATCGGGCGCTGTTGAACCTCGGGCACACAGTAGGCCACGCGCTCGAAGCAGCGACCGGTTATGGGCGCTATCTGCATGGCGAGGCGGTGGCGATCGGCCTGGTGGCCGCGCTGCGGTTTGGCAGCGAGCTTGGAGAAACAGAGCCGGGCATGGCCGATCGGGTCGCTGCGCTGCTCGCGCGGCTCGGCCTGCCAACGGAACTTCCCGATCTGCCTCCCGAAATTTGGCGAGAGAGGCTCCGTCGGGATAAGAAGCGAGCGGGCGATGCAGTGCGGTTTGTGCTGTGCCGCAGAGCAGGTCAGTGTGCGTTGAAGATTGTGGCACTTGATCGCGTAGATGCGTGGATTCGGCGCTCATTTTCTGGCAGCATGGACGATGTGTGAAACTGGTTTGGAGGTTAAGATGCGAATCCTACGCTCTGTTTGTTTGGTCTGCCTGGCGCTGCCGATGCTCGCTGCCTGCGCCGACGATGCCCCCGCGATTTTCGTGAAGTATAACGGCCTGCCGGACGACAACTGCGCGCCCGATCCGAGCGGTGACAGCTACAAGACCTCGGGAACGCTCGATCTGCTGATCGGCACCAGCTACGTGATGTATCCCGTGCTCCAGAACAATCTGGTCCCGTCCGAGTCTGTCTCCTTCGCCCGGCCTGCCGGCGGCGGCGGGCTCAATGGCGCCGAGTCGGAGATGAACACCATCACGCTGACAAAGGCAGAGGTAACCCTCGACCTTCCCTCGACGCTTTCGGGTGTGGCCAAGAACCGCACCATCCCGCTCTCGGGCTCCGCCATGCCTGGGGACGAGTTCGCGCTCGATCTCACCGTGATCCCGTCGAATGTGGGTAGCAACCTGCAGCTGAACCCGGCCTTCGCGTCGGGCGATGCCATCGAAATCGGCGTGCAGGTGAAGTTCTTCGGCGTGACCATCTCGGGCAACGAGGTGGAGTCGAACTCCTTCAACTTCCCCATTTCACTCTGCCGTGGATGTGGCATCGTCTATCCGCCGGAGGCCAACACGGCTCAGTCGGGCGTGCCCAACTGTTCGAACCTCGATGGCGTTTCGGACTCGTCTGCCTTTGCAGGCAACCGTTGCAACCTTGGCCAAGACCTCTACACCGACTGCCGCCTGGTCTGTAGCGATCCGAGCATCTTCTCGGGCCGCCCCGAAGACTTCGACAAGGCCTGCAACGGCGCCAACTAAGCGCCGCTTCCGGGGCCCGCTCAACTCCTGAGCACAAACCCCTGAAGCAGCACACCGAGGTTGGTGTTGTCGGTCGTCGAGAGGATCTGCTCGGTCACGAAGGTGGCGACCCGGAGCGCGATCCGCTCCACCACGGCCTCCATCTTGGACTCCTCCGGCATGCGGCGCGATAGCACCGCCACCGCCTGATTGGCGACGCTCTCGTCGGGCTTGCCGCTCGCGACGAGGCTGTCGAGCCAGGCCGTTGCCTCGGCCGGTGTGACGGGGCGCAGGCCGGCGCCGACTTCGATGCTCTCGGCGACGAGGACCGTTGCGAGCAGGCTGCGGAAGCCGAGGAGCTCCACAGGGGTGCGGTTCTTCTCGATGTTGAAGAGCAGTTCGATGAGCTCAGCCCGCGTCCAGCGAAGCCGGCCCATGAACCAGAGTTCGAAGAAGGCGAGGTCGGCAAGCACCAGCGATGCGGCCTCTACCTCACGCATGGTGCGGAAGGGTGCAGCCTCCTGCACTGAGCGGAGCGGACGGTCGGAGAGGAGCCCCTCGAAGAGGTCCACCTCCTGTGCGCTGAGCAGCGACATGGGCTCGTCGGTGAGCGACATGTTGCCGCGATCGAGCATGGTTCGGGCCTGGTAGGCGAGGCGTGTGGGGATGGCGTGGCCGGCGCGGTGCAGGTCGCGTACGGGCACGGTCAGCAGCGCCCGTGCCGCCTTCTCGGGGTCTTCGCCGGTGAGGAAGGCGAGGCCGAGTTCGATGCGGGCGTCGGCCTGCTCGGCTGCCTTTCTGAGATGGGAGATATGGTTGGGTGACCCGCCATCGGCGACGGAGACCCGCTGCAGAAGCGCGCCATACTGGGCGACGAGGCCGCGCGCGGCGGCATCGGGGAGTGCTCCGCTCTGCTTGCGAACCAGCTCGAGGGCGCTGCGTGTGACGCTGGCCTGCGTGCCGGCCGGTCCCACCTCATACCAGCGTGTCTCGAGATCGAGGGCGGTGATGTCTCCGACGGGTGTGGGGACGAGCTCTCCGCCGGCGTCGAGCTTGCGCCGCTGTGCTGCGGCCCAGGCAGGTAGGTCGATGCGGGCGTAGACAGCAGCGGCATCGTCGAGGCCGACGAAGCCGAGGTCTTCGAGCCGGGCGTTGCGGAAGCGGTAGCCCTCCTCCTCCATCTGGGCGCTGAGCTCCCAGCGGGCGGCTTCGAGCAGGCGGCGGCCGTAGTCGAGGTCGTAGGCATAGGCGCGGTCGAGGAGCATGCGGACGATGTCGGCCGGCTCTCCGTCGTCGGGCACCATGATGGCATAGGTTCCGTCGGGCGAGGTCAGCACGGGGGCGTCGACGCAGTCGAGGAGATCGCGGTCCTCTTCCCAGAGAAAGACCTGCGCGTGCTCCCGCATCCAGACGATGATGGGTTCGAGGTCGAGCTTGGCGAACCAGCGATGGAGGGACTCGTCGGGGCAGCCCAGCAGGATCATCATCCAGTCTGCGAACCGCTTGTGCTCGAGCCGATCGCGGTTCCATCCGTCGAAGTCGATGAGCGCCTGGATCTGCTCTCCGGAGGCCAGTTCGATGAGCTCGATCGACTGGTCGAGTCCGGCCGTCTGGATGAGCGCGTGGAACTCGCGGGCGTCGAGCGCCTGCACGGCCTTCATGGGGCGGGACAGGTTGAGGAGCGCATCGATCTTGCGGGCCGCCGTCTTCGCGGTGGTCAGGTAGGTGATGCTGCGGGAGGGAGGCTGGAGCGCGTCTGACAAGCCGAGGCCGGGGCACAGGAGGAGTGGCGCGAATCGCGGCTTTGCAGCGTAGCAAGACCGCCTGCGATGCGGTAGGGGAGCGCTGCGCGGGCTCGGCTGCGCGCAGATGCACGGGACGCCAGCAGTGAAGGAAACGACGGCGATTCGCGCCACCTACTTCCTCTACCTCGGTGCAATCGGTCTCATCGTCACCTATTGGCCGCTCTACTTTCGGTCCATCGGGATGTCGCCGGCGGAGATTGGGCTGGTCTTCAGTGGTCGTTCGGTCATCAGCGTGCTGATGCAGCCGGCCCTCGGCTATCTTGCGGTGAAGTATGGGCGGCCGACCGGCATCCTGCGGGTAACCCTCTGGCTTGGCGCGCTGCTGTCGCTGTTGATGAATCTTTCGACGGGGCTTGTTGCGGTCTGCCTGCTGATGTGGCTCCAGGCCTTCCCGGAGGCCGGCACGGTGCCGATGCTCGATACGACGATCGTCGGTCGCTACGGCTCGGTGCGCTTCGGTTCGTTCCGCCTGTGGGGGAGCCTGGGCTACGGAGTTGCGGTGGCGCTCTTCGGGTGGGCCGTCTCGGGCATGGAGGGGGGCGCGGCAGGCGAGATTGCGGTGGACTACACGCCGGTGCTCTACATGCTCGCCGCAATCTTCGTGTTTCGGGTCAGTGAGACGCCGCTGGCCGAGGCTGCCTCGTCGGTCGGCGGGCGGCTCCCGCGGGGCGCGGACTGGTGGCTCTTTCTGCTTTCAGGCTGGTGCCACTGGGTGGCGGTGATGAGCTACAACCTCTTCCTGGCCATCTTCTGCATTGACCACGGCTTCTCGTCGGCTGTCCCGGGCTACGCAGTTGGTGTTGCGATCGTGGGCGAGGTAGCCGCGCTCGCACTTGCCCCGCGCCTGTTTGCCCGCCGCGGTGCCAGCGGCGTGGTCGCCTGGTCACTCCTGCTGAGCATCGTGCGCTGGATCGCGACGGCGATGGCTGTGTCGGCCTGGTGGCTGGTGCTCCTGCAGATCCTCCACTTTGCCGGCTTCGGGCTCTGGTATGCAGGGCTGTTGCGCGAGCTCGACCACTACGCGGAGCATACGCCTCGTCCGCTGTTGCAGAGCGTCTTTGCCTCTGTGGTTCTCGGCTGTGGCGGGCTCGCGGCAGGGCTCATCGGCGGCCGCCTGGTGGGCGCAGAGGACTCTTCCTGGGCCTTCTGGCTGGCAGCGGTGGCCGATGTGTGCGCCTTGGGCGTCTGGCTGCTGCGGGGCCGCTACTTCGGGCGGACGAGCGCTGCGACTACTGCGTGACGGTCGGTGTGCCGGCGGTGATGCTGGTCCCGATGAACTCTTGGCACTGACGCTGCGCGGAGGCATTGCGCTGCGCAACGAAGTGGCCGTCGAAGCCATCTGCGAGGTAGGGGATCATGAGGGCTGTGACCGGCACGCTGAGGCTCGACTGCTTGTTGCGCGAGACAGGGAAGGCCCTGGTGTCTGTGAAGTCGGCGAGGGTGTAGCCGGCGGGCGTCCCCGCAGGGAGTCCTGCGGCTTCGGCGAAGGCCTTCATGCAGGGCTCGGGCGTGAAGCTGTCGCCTTGGCCGAGCGTCTGGAGCACTTGGAGCGGGTTCCGTCCTTCCGGGATCCGGCGATAGAGAAGGGGCGCGAAGTTCACTGGGTCGACGGGGTCTGTGTACCACTGCAGGATGGAGAGGACAGGGTTGAGTTCGTTCACGCTGCTGAAGTTGGTGAGCGACCCCGACAGCGCGATCCGGACGCCGCGGGCGATGTCGACGGGCTGTGTCTTGTTGAGGAGCGAGAGGATGAGCGATCCGCCGAGGCCCGAGAAGATGGCCGACTTCACATTGGGCTCAAGCGCGGCGAAGAGCGAGGCGACGGAGGCGCCCTGCGAGTGGCCGAAGAGGAAGATCTTTGCCGGATTGAAGGCGATGGCCTGGCCTGTGGGCGAGGCGGCTGCGTCGACCGCGATGTTCTCGGCGAGGTAGGTAAGCAGGTGGAGATCCGCTGCCCCCTGGAGGGTATTGCCGCGGGCCGCCTTGGGGTTGGCAAAGTTGAAGAAGAGGGTTGCAGGGTCGCGCTCGGAGGGCCCGCGCCGCGGCCCATGCTGCACGCCGTCGTAGCCGATGAGTGCGGCCTTCACGGGCTGACCATCGACGATGATCGAGCTCATGCGACCGGCGGTGCCGTCGTCGATGCCGCTGCGGAAGCTTCCGCCGGTGCCGTGCGCGTAGAGGACAACGGGCCAGCCATCGGCGGGCATTTCGCCCGAGGGGATGGTGAGGCTCAGCCGAAGCTGCTCGCTGCCCTGAACGATGGCTTTCCCGGCGGCGATCTCGACGTCGCCGCCCTGCGCCTCTTCGAAGTAGGGGCGGGTACCGGCCTGGAAGATGGGGGCCGCGACGGTGGCATGCAGTTCGGTGAAGTCGCCGCTACCGGCGGAGCAGCGGTCGTCATCGGAGGCGCCGGCGTCGGCCGAACAGGGTGGGAGGTTGGCGAGCGCCGGCGTGGGCAGCTCCCGCACCGCGGGACGGAGCGCGCGCGCCGGCGCGATCGGGTCCATGGTGGTGAAGACCACGGCGCCCATGATGCTCGAAGTGGCGGTGCCCTCCGCGGCAAGGAAGGCTCGGAGCGGAGCATACTTGTTCCAACCGTCGAGGAGTTCAGGCTCCGTGGGGGCTGACGAACCGATGACCGCGGCGAAGTCTGCGTCCTGTACGAGCCGGTCGTTATCGTCAGTGATCACAGCGTCGGTCAGGTAGACGGCGTAGGTGGTGTTGGGCTCAAGCGGCGAGCGGAAGGAGGGGTGGATGGCCACATAGTTGTGGCAGATGAACTTGCTCCGGCCGTTGGTGACATTCCAGCCGATCGAGGCGCCGCGACCGAAGCTGGGCGAGGTGGGTGTGATGTTGACGATGCGGAGCGAGCCGCCTGTGCCACCCTGGATCGTGTCGAATTTGGGGGCCTTCGAGAAGCGGAAGTAGATGGTGGGGTTGGTCGAGAAGCCCTCGTTGCTGCCGCGCAGGGTGCGAAGGTAGCTGCCGAGCACATCGCCGCCGAGGAAGCGGACGCCGGGGTCGGGGAAGCCATCGAGGTTCATGCCCGTCTCGGTGCGGCGGATGTCGTTGGGGAAGGGGAGGCGGAAGAAGTCGGCGAGCGGCTCGCCGGCCTTCGGGACCTCGAAGAAGATGCGGAAGGGTCCCGTCTCGTCGGCGGGGTTGGCGCACTCGGTGTCGGGCAGGAAGGGGAAGCCGGAGGCGGGCAGCAGACAGAGCCCCTCCACGCCGCAGAGCAGGGGAGCGGCGCAGTCCGAGGAGGTGGCGCAGGCCTCGCCGATGTCGAGGGTTCCTGGCGTCTCACAGAAGCCGCCAAGGCCTCGGTAGGAGCAGCGCAGGCCTTCGCCGCAGTCTTGGGCCTGTGTGCAGGGTGAGCCGTCGACGCCGGGCCCGGCCTCGAAACACTGGCTGGTGGTGCCGCAGACGAGGCCGTCTGCGCACTCTCCGCTGATGATGCAGCTCTCGCCGAGCTGGCGGCTGGCCGTGGGCAGGCAGACGTTACCGATGCAGGAGAGGTTGGAGCGGCACTCGGCGCTGGCGATGCAGCTGTCTCCGAGGAGGGCGCCGACAACGGGGCGTCCGTCGGGTCCGACAGGTGTGCCGTTCGGCAGGGTTCCGCCGGCGTCGGTGCCTGTGTCGGTTCCGCCGGGGCCTGCGCCAGACCCTGCTACAGCGTCTGGCAGGTCGATGGCATCCGGATCCGAGAATGGTGCGCAGGCGGAGAGGAGCGAGAGGGTCAGGGCGAGGAGGGCATTCGTCTTCATGAGCCGCACCGGGTCAGGGTTGGAAGTATGAAGTATCTACACCCTTGACGCGGAATCCGCGAGAGATGCAGGGGCCAAAAACGCCAAACGGCGAGGTCTCCCTCGCCGCAGCTTCTGTCACGCCGAAGCGTGACAGTCACCCGTTAGGGGGCAGCAGGAGCGACGGGCGGATTCTCAAGGGTCGCGCCCGACATCGAGAGGCGGAGACCGACGGAGATGGCGTCGGGGATCGTGTTGCCGTTGGTGTCGACGTCGATGAGGCCGAGCGTGGGCAGGGCGGGAGCGAAGCCGCAGACGGTCGAGAGGTTGCCGCAGATCACGCCATCGGCGTCGGTGCAAGCGCCGTCGTTGATGGTGATGTTGGGGTCGCAAGCGACGTCGTACTGGTCGGTGCCCTCACCGGCGATGATGACGGCGGCGTCGGGCGCGATGCCAGCGCAGGCGCAGTCGTTGGCGAGGTCGTTGAGGATGCCGATGACCTGGTCGACGGGGATGACGCCGCCAAGCTTGCCGCCGCCCCAGACTTCGGGGGTGCCGTCGCCATCGGAGTCGATGTCGGCATCGTTGGTGAAGATGCCCGAAGCCTCGGGGCGAACGTCGGCTTCGATCTGGGCCTGCTTGATGGTGACATCAAGCGTGAGGAGGCCCGGAATCGGGATGGTGAGGGGGAAGTCGCCGGGGCCGGCGCTGAGCACGTCGCTGCTGATCCTTGCCGACTCAAACTTGATGAGCGGGCTGCCGTCGGCGTCAAGCGAGGTGGGCTGCACCTGGAAGATGCCTTCGCCGGCCTTGAGGGCGGTAGCCCAGTCCTGGTCGCCCGAGCCGTCGCCGTCGATGTCGTTGGTTGCGAGGTAGAACCAGAGCTGGGTCGGGCCCGTCTTGGTGATCTCGGCTAGGCCAGCGTACTCGAGGAGGAGGGCGATGCTGCCATCGGCCACGGCGCCGTCGAGCGTCGCCTGGATGTCAATGTCGGTCGAGATGGCGCCGAGGGCGCCAATCAGGGTGCCGAGGCCGTTGTCGGTCACGCCGTCGGCGGTGAAGTCAAAGCAGCACTCCGCGTCGGTACCCGACTGCGGAATCTGAATGCGCCAGACGTAGGAGAAGGGGCCGGAGAACTGCTCGTCGGTGGGGACGGGCGTGGTGTCCTCGGTGGCGGTGTCCTCGGTGGCGGTGTCCTCGGTGGCGGTGTCGGCGGTGCCGGTGTCTGTCGAGCCCGAGCCCGTGTCGGTGGCGGTGTCGGCGGTGCCCGTGTCCGTCGTCGCGGACTCTGCGGTGTCGTCACCACAGCCAACCACGCCAAGTCCAAGTCCAAGTGCCATCAACAGAGAGAGCTTCTTCATCGGGACATTCCTCCAAATTGCCGAGACAGTCTCAGCGTTGTTGAGTTCGAGCGCAATTCCACCCGCAGCGGAACCTTTCAAGATCGGGGTCGTAGTAGGTTTCCAAACGGGAGACAAGATGCGCGTGGGGAGGGCGCCAGGCTGCACAACGAGAGCGACGGTTGCGGTTGACGGCGGGGGGCCGGGCCTACAGCATGGGCTCGCAACCTAAGGGGCCGCCGTATGTCGTCATTCGTTCACCTGCACGTTCACAGCCACTACTCCATGCTGGACTCCACCGTGAAGGTGGGGGCGCTTATCAAGCGGACGGCGAAGTTGGGGATGGACGCGGTGGCCATCACCGACCACGGCGTGCTCCACTCCTGCATCGAATTGCAGAAGTATACGAAGGACTCCGGGGTTCGGCCCATCTTTGGCGCGGAGTTGTATGTGCAGCCCGAGCGGGCCGAGTCGGGGCGTGAGCGGTTCTACCATCTGGTGCTGCTTGCCGAGACCCTCGATGGCTACCGCAACCTTGTACGCCTGGTTTCGCGGGCCTCGATGTCGGCCAATGTGAAGCGGGGGCGCCCCATCACAACCTACGCCGATCTGGGGGAGTTCCACGAGGGGCTCATCGCCCTCTCCGGCGACATGGGCGGCGAGATCCCGCAGGCCATCCTGAGAGGCGACACAGACACCGCCACAACGCTGGCGAAGCGGCTGCAGGGGCTCTTTGGCGCAGAGAACTTCTTCTTCGAACTTCAGCGCCATGAAGACCTCCCGCAGCAGCAGCAGGTGTGCGATGCGCTGGTGGCGCTGGGCGAGAGGCTCTCCATCCCCTGTGTGGCCACCAACAATGTCCACTACCTGGCGCCCGAAGATGTCGAGGCACACGCATTGCTCATGTGCATCGGCATGGAGAAGCGGGTGGACCGGAAGGTGCTGGCGGGCATCCCGCTGCGTGACCTCTTCCTGAAGTCGCCGGACGAGATGGAGGAGACCTTCTCCGATTTGCCCGAGGCACTTGCGAACACGGTGCGGATCGCGGAGCGGTGCCGTGTGGTCATCCCCATCGGTGGCAACCACCTGCCGGACTATGCGATCCCGGGGGGCGGGAGCCCGCCGGAGTTCCTGCGGGAGACGGCGGCGGCCGGGCTTGAGAAGCGGTTCGACGAGGTGGCGCTGCTGGGCTGGAAGCCTGATCGCCAGCACTACATCGCGCGACTCAACCTGGAGCTCGATGTCATCATCAAGATGCACTACGATGGCTACTTCCTCGTCGTCTGGGACTTCATCGACTGGGCCAAGCAGCGGGGCATTCCAGTCGGCCCTGGTCGCGGTTCGGGTGCCGGCTCGCTCGTCGCCTGGTCGCTCGGCATCACCGACCTCGACCCCATTCAATACGGGTTGCTCTTTGAGCGGTTCCTGAATCCGGAGCGGGTCAGCATGCCCGACTTTGACATCGACTTCTGCCAGACGCGGCGGGGCGAGGTCATAGATTATGTGACCAAAAAGTATGGCGCCGATCAGGTGGGGCAGATCGTCACCTTCGGACAGCTCAAGGCCAAGGCGGTTCTTCGCGATGTTGCCCGGGTGCTCAACATCCCCATCTCCGATGCAGACCGGATCGCGAAGCTCATCCCGAACGAGCTCAACATCAAGCTTGCCGATGCCTACGAGAAAGAGCCGCGGCTTCGCGAGGCGATCGCAGAGTCTGAGATCAACGAGTACCTCTACAAGATCGCGCTCGCGCTCGAGGGCAACATCCGAAACGCCGGCATCCATGCGGCTGGCGTCGTCATCGCGGGCAAGCCGCTGTGGGAGTATGTTCCCGTGTCGCAGGATGCGAGCGGCAACCTCATCACGCAGTATGCGAAGGACGAGGTGGAGCAGGCAGGACTGGTCAAGTTCGACTTCCTCGGCCTCAAGACGCTGACGGTCATCGACGATGCGATGAAGCTGGTGAACCGAGGATTGCCCCGGGCTGAGCAGCTCGACTTTCGGCGCATCCCCTTCACCGATCCGAAGGTGTATGACCTCATCAAGGCGGGCGACACGGTCGGCATCTTCCAGATGGAGTCGGACGGGTTCCGCCGGCTCATGCGGCAGCTGCGGCCTGACTGCTTTGAGGACATCGTCGCGGCCGTCGCGCTCTTCCGTCCGGGACCGCTCGGCACCGGCATGGTCGACAACTTCATCGACTGCAAACATGGTCGCCGAGCGCCCGACTATCCGCACCCCTGGCTGGAGCCGGTGCTGAAGGAGACCTACGGCGTCATGGTCTACCAGGAGCAGGTTATGCAGGTGGCGCAGGTGCTGGCGGGCTTCTCGCTCGGCGGCGCCGATGTGCTGCGTCGGGCGATGGGCAAGAAGAAGGCCGACGAGATGGCGCAGCAGAAGGCCATCTTCGTCGCCGGTGCGACGGGCAAGGGGATTGGCGAAGAGAAGTCCTCCGAGGTCTTCGACACGATGGCCCACTTCGCCGGCTACGGCTTCAACAAATCGCACTCTGCTGCCTACGCGGTCATCACCTTCCAGACGGGCTACCTGAAGGCGAACTACCCGCGGGAGTTCTACGCGGCGCTGATGACGAACGATGCGTCGAGCACCGACAAGGTGGTGCGCTACATTCAGGATGCGCGGGCGCGGGGCATCAAGGTGTTGCCGCCAGACGTGAACGCGTCGGGCGACTCCTTCTCGGTGGCGAACGGGGCGATCCGGTTCGGGCTTGGCGCGATCAAGGGTGTTGGCCACGGGGCGATCGAGGCGGTGATGACGGCCCGTCTGACGAGCCCGTTTACCTCGCTGTTCGACTTCTGCGAGCGGGTGGATCTGCTCCGCTGCGGCAAGCGAGTGGTACAGGCGCTGCTTCGCTGCGGTGCCTTCGATAGCCTCTTCCCGGCACCGCCGGCGCTCAAGCAGGATCCCATCGCCTACATCGGCGTCTGGCGTGCCCGTATGATGGCGGCGCTCGACAGCGCCTTTGCGCAGGGTCAGAAGTCGCAGGAGGATGCGGCGGCGGGTCAGTCGAGCCTCTTCTCGATGTTCGGCGAAGATCTTCCGAAGGAGCTGGGGAGCGTGAGCTATCCCGAGGCGCCGGCCTGGGATGACCGCGAGGTGTTAAACGCCGAGCGTGAACTGACGGGCTTCTTCATGTCGGGGCATCCGCTCGATCGGTATGCCGAGGTCATCTACCAGTTCAGCGACACCCACACGGCGACCCTGGATGAGCGGCCCGATCGGAGCGAGGTCCGCATCGCGGCGGTGGTGTCGGAGTGCCGAGAGCGGCCGCTTAAGACGGGCGAGCGGATGGCGATTCTGCAGGTCACGGATGCCTATGGCTCGGTGGAGGTCGTGGTTCACGCCAAGACCTACAAAGAGGCGCAGGCGGTCATCGAGATGGGGGAGCCGGTGCTCATCACGGGCCGGGTTCGAACGGAGACAGAGGGCGAAGAGGAGCGTCGCACCATCATCGCGCAGGAGGTGGAGCTGCTCTCCGCGGTGCGGACACGCAAGGTGACAGCGGCGCGGCTTGAGCTGGAGTCTTCCGAGGTGAGCCCAGCATTCATCGCGCAGCTTCAGGCGTTGGTGGGTCAGCATCCGGGGCCCTGCAGCCTTTCGGTGGTGGTGAAGCATCCGATCGGCGAGGCGGAGCTGCACCTGCCGGCGGCTACTCGGATTGCCTCGTCGGACGCGCTGCTCCGCGATCTGATGCGGCTTCTCGGCCGGTCTGCGATGACCTTCCGTTAGCGCGGCAGGATGACCGGGAGGGCGGCCTGCGCGGTCTCTCCGCAGGGGTCGCGCAGGGTAGCCACGACGAGGACGTCGGGGCTGCTCGAGAAGGGGAGCTGGAGGAGGATGGAGTTTGTCTCCAGGCTGCCACTGGCGGCCTGCTCGGAGGTGGCGTCGACGAGGAGTTGGCGCTCGGAGCCGATGGTGAGGCAGCGGCTGGGTCCGAAGGCGGGGAGCCCCTCGAGGTTGAGTGGCGTGTAGCCGAGGATGATGGGCGAGCCGGCGGCCGAGGGGTCGAAGTCGCCGGTGAGGGCGTCGGCCGGGAGGGAGGCTGGGTCCCACTGGCGGCGTGAGAGGACCTCGTCGGTGCAGGCCTGCGGGTCGACGGGGCCGAAGCTGAAGAGGCGGAGTTCGACCATGGGGACGTCGTCTAGCTCTGCGCCGGAGGCGCGGAAGGAGGCGAAGATGTGCTGGCCGCCCTGAATGCCGTTGTGGACCTCGGGTGTGCCGTCCGCGAAGGTGTGGAAGCTGGAGTCGCCCCAGCCGACCTCCACGGAGAGGGGCTCGATGGTGGTGCAGCTCTGATCCGTAGGCAGGGTCTCGAAGTTGGAGACACAGCCGAAGGCGTCGATGGTGCAGGGGTCGGGCTCGTCGGGTTCGCAGGCTGTGAGGGCGAGGAGGAGGGCGAGCGAAACGTGGAGACGTCGTGTCGTGAGGAGCAGAAACGGCGCGAGATGCGAGGTGTTCAACATGGGCGACACGAGCCTTCCGAAGATACTGGTGGCCGACGATTCGGCGAGCGATCGCGAGCTGCTTTGGGAGTTGTTCCGAGGGTAGTCCTGCGGCTGACTGGAGGCAACGAATGGCTACCTCGACAAGCCGTTCGACATTGATGTGATGCGGAGTATGGTGGCCTCGTTGGTCGAGAGGAACGGCAGGCAGCTGCTGTTGCAGTCGGACCCGTAAGGCAAGTTGCGATGCGAATGCGTTGGATGTCGGTCGTCGTTCTAGCGGTGAGCATGTTGATGGTGGGCTGCGGAGGGGCGCCGGTGAAGCCGGCGAACTACGGAGAGGAGGCCCAGGCTGCCTATGAGCGCGCGGAGCGTGCGCTGGAGCGTGGCGAGTATGAGGGGGCGCGGAACCTGCTGACGGAGATCTCGGAGCAGTTCGCGATGTCTCCGTATGGAGCGCTCGCTGAGTACCGGCTGGGAGATCTGTATTTTGAGGAGGGGAGCTATCTGATGGCGGCCGACGCCTACCGGCGGTTTGCGCAGAAGCGTCCGACCCATGCCAAGGCAGAGGAGGCAGAGCTTGCGGCAGCGCGATGCGCCTACCAGCAGATGCCGGGCGAGTGGTTTGTGATGCCACCGGCGCATGAGCGTGAGCTTGTGTCGGCGAAGGAGGCCTATGGTGCGCTGACGCGGTTTGTGAAGGGGCGTCCCGATTCGACGCTTCTTCCCGAGGCGGATCGGATGCTGGGCGTTGTGACGGATCGTTTGGCGGCGCACGAGTTGTACGTTGGGAAGTTCTACCTGGATCGATCGAATGCGCTGGCAGCGGCGCGTCGGCTTTCGGAGATGTTGACGCGATACCCGACGTCGGGGTTGCGTTCGGAGGGCCGATACTTGTTGGCTCGGAGCTACCTGTTGCTGGGGGATGGGGCAGCTGCGGTATCGGAGTTGGAGCGCCTTGTGTCTGAGGACGGCGGATCGGAGTGGGGTGCTCAGGCAGCAGCCTACCTCCGAAAGTACCGTGGTTGAGGGCGTTGGGGACTTGACATCGAGCGGTCAAATCGCCTAGTTCGCCTCCCCCCACACCCCGAACTTCGGTCTTGAAGTCGTTCGGTGCGGGACTGACCATCGAAGGTATGGGCGCACGATGAGAACTCTGTACATCACTCGAGAGGAAGCGGATCGCCAGTGGATTCTGGTTGATCTGGCCGGAGCGACGGTTGGTCGCGCAGCGGCGCAGGTTGCGATGATTCTGCGTGGCAAGACGAAGCCGTCTTTCACGCCGAACGCAGACACGGGCGATTTTGTCGTGGCGATCAACGCCGACAAGGTGGTTCTGACCGGCGCGAAGTGGAAGGACAAGCTGTACCGTCACCACACGCAGTACCCGGGCGGTCTTCGTGAGGTTGCTGCACGCGATCTTCTTATCAAGCACCCTGAGCGGATCTTCCAGAACGCGGTTCAGGGCATGCTCCCGAAGAACCCGCTGGGTCGTCAGGTGCTTGGCAAGCTCAAGGTCTATGCTGGCCCTGATCATCCGCATCAGGCGCAGAACCCGACGCCGTTCCAACTTTCTACCAACGCTTAATAGAGCAATCTGACCTGGAGCCCTTGATGGCAGCTTCGACTTCATGGCGCGCCGTTGGCCGCCGCAAGACCGCATCCGCTCGCGTCACCCTCAAGCCCGGCACGGGCGTGATCGTTGTCAACCGTGAGTCCGTTGACGACTACTTCCGTCGTCCGACCTCTGTGATGCTGCTCAAGCAGCCCCTCGAGTTCGTCGACATGCTCGGCAAGTTCGATGTTTTCGCCAAGGTTGTTGGCGGTGGAAAGTCGGGTCAGGCCGGCGCCATCCGTCACGGCATCTCGCGCGCTCTCCTCGAGTTCGACGCTGAGCTTCGCGCCACCCTCAAGCCGACCGGTTGCCTCACCCGCGACTCCCGTGGCAAGGAGCGTAAGAAGTACGGTCGCATGGCTGCTCGTCGTCGCTTCCAGTACTCGAAGCGCTAATCACCTCTTCCATCGACCTCTTCTGGAGGTCTGGATCGTCAAGGCGGACCTCTTTCGGGGGCCGCCTTTTTCGTTGGAGCCTCACGCATGGCACAGTTCTCGGGTCCCGTTGCCGTTCTGGCAGATCGCAAGGCTCGCCCCTTCTGGGCAGGCCACCGTTGGGTCTTCTCCGGCGCGCTCGCGCATCAGCTCGAGGGGCTGGCGGCCGGCAGCGTGGTCGAGCTCCGCGACTCGCGGGACCAGGTGCTCGACTTTGGTCTCTGGAGTCCGCGATCGGCGCTGCGGATTCGGCTCCTGGGGATCGGGCCCGTGTGGCCCTTTGAGGAAGCGACGCTGCCCGATGCCTTCTGGCAGGAGCGGGTGGCATCGGCCGTTGCGCTGCGGCGGAGGCTCGGGCTGCCGTCGGCTGCGACGGATAGCTACCGGCTGGTGAATGCTGACGGCGATGGGCTGCCGGGGTTGTCGGTGGATCGCTACGGCGACGGGGCGCTCATGCATCTGTCGAGCGCGGTGCTGACGCCCTACCTGGGTTGCATCGTGGAGGCGCTCCGAAAGGAGGCCGGGCTGGCATGGCTCTGGCACCGGAACGATGCGACCTTTGCGGAGCGCGAGGGCTATGCGGCGGTGGACGAGGCGGCCTTTGGTGAGGCGCCGGAGGAGCTCTGGGTGCACGAGCTCGGGCTTCGCTACATCTGGTCGCCGCGGAGCCAGCAGAAGACGGGCCACTACTGCGATCAGCGGGAGAACCGGGCCTGGTTTGCCGAGTTGGCGAAGGGTGCTCGAGTGTTCGATGCCTTCTGCTTCTCGGGGGGGTTCGGGCTCGCTGCGGCCCGCGCAGGGGCCTTGTCTGTGCTCGGTGTGGATAGCTCCGAGGGTGCTGTCGCTGCGGCGCGCCGGAACGCGGCGGAGAACGGCCTGTCGGAGCGGACAGAGTGGGTGAGCGACAAGGTGGAGAACCGGCTGCGGCGCGCATTCGACAAGGGCGATCGGTTTGATCTGATCTCGCTCGACCCGCCGAAGCTGGCGCCCGATCGGAACTCCGCAGAGGCAGGCGAGGGGAAGCAGACCTCGCTCTGTGTGGAGGCCTTCCGCGTGGCAGCGCCCGACGGGCTGGTGCTTGTCAGCTCCTGCAGTTCGGTGCTGGGCGAGGGTTCCATCCTGAACTCGGCCGGCGATGCGGCTGTGCGGCTTGGGCGTCGGGTGGATGTGGTTGGCGTGCGCGGCCATGCCGGCGATCACCCCTACGTGGCTGCGATGCCGGAGTGCCGGTATCTCTCAGCGGTACTCTTCCGGGTGCGCTAACCTCTCGTCAGCCGAGCGGGCCGATGAGCAGGTAGAGCAGCAGGAAGGGGAGCAGGGCGAGGATCGCGCGCGGGTAGGAGAAGTCATACTTGGCGCGCAGGAAGTGGAGCATCGCGCGGACACCGACGATGAGCGCGAGGAAGGCGCCGAGGGCCGGGATGGCGACGAGCAGGAGCGAGACGGAGGAGAGGGCGGTAGCGCGGACGTTGGCGCGGAGGGAGTCCTCGGGGGCGCCTGCGAGGCGGGCGCCGATATGGACGAGGATCGGCGCAACCGCGGTGCGGATGAATGCGAGGATGGGGACGCTGAGCCAGAGCCCTGTGACGAGGAGGTCTTCTTCGATCGCAGTGCCGAGTCGCTGCTGCGCGAGGGTGAGGATCTGCTCCCGGACGAGAAGGAGAATCCAGAAGACCCAGGAGGCGTATCCGATGAGGGAGGCGACAAAGCTCATGCCGAGCGCGGGGGCGCCGGCGCCGGAGAAGCGGGAGACGAGCGCGTCGGAGGGTCGTAGGAGGAGGGCTCCCAGCACCGAGATCATGCCTCGCGAGGCGAGGGGGTCGTGGTTGGTGCGGGTGGCGTCTGCGTAGAGCATGCCCCCCTGCTCGCGGGCGCAAGTGTGGCAGATGGCGCGGCCGTCGGGCCGGACCGCGAGGAAGAGGCCTGCGAAGGAGTGCTTGCAGACGGTGCAGAAGGCGGCAGCGCTGCGGCCGGGGTGAACGGTGCAGTGCACGGGCCAGGCGTTTGCGGCCGGCGCGTGGGGCTCCATCTAGCGGTTCTTCTTTTTGGCGAGTTTGGCGGCGAGCTTGCGGCGCTTTTCGCGCTCGAACTCGGCGTTTCCGCGGTTGGCCTCGGCCTCGGAGACGGCACGGACGCCGGGCATGTTGAAGCCCTTGGGGAGTTTGGGCTGCTGGGGCTGCTGCATGCCAGCGAACATCTGTTCGAGGCTGGCCATGTTTGGCATTCCGCCGCCGCCCATGCCGGGGAAGCCGCCCATGCCGGGGAAGCCGCCGGGGCCCTTTCCGCCCATGCCGCCGAGGAGGCTGCCCATGTCGAGGTTCTTGAGGTTCTTGAGAGCGCTGAGCTGCTTGAAGCCGGGGATCTGGCTGAGGAAGCCGCCGGTATTTCCAGAGAGGGCGCCCATGACCTGCTTCATCATGTTGAAGCGCTGGACGAGGTCGGTGACCTCTTCGAGCTTGCGGCCGGAGCCCTTGGCGATGCGTCGCTGGCGGGTGACCTGGTTGCCTACGAGGGTGGGGTTGCGGCGCTCGTCGGGGGTCATGGACTGGATGAGCGCTTCGATGCGGACGAGCTCGTTGTCGTCGACGGAGAAGCCTTCGGGGAGCGCGCTGGCGAAGGGCATCATCTCGACGATCTCGCCGAGGGAGCCCATCTTCTTGATCATGCGGATCTGGGAGAGGAAGTCGTTGAGGTCGAACTGGCCGGACATCATGCGTGCGGCGTCGGACTCGCGAGACTTCATCTCGTCTTCGGTGACGACATTCTCGATGCGGCTGACGAGCGAACGGATGTCGCCCATGCCGAGGATGCGGTCGGCGAAGCCTGCGGGCTGGAACTCCTGGAGGGTCTCCATGCCCTCGCCGAGGCCGATGAACTTGATGGGCTTTTTGGTGACCTCTTTGATGGAGAGCGCCGCGCCACCGCGTGCGTCGCCATCGAGCTTGGTCATGATGAAGCCGTCGAGTTCGATGCGGTCGTTGAACTCCTTGGCGGTGTTGACCGCGTCCTGGCCGATCATGGCGTCGACGACGAGGAGGATGTTGTGCGGCTTGACGCGTGCAACGATCTCTTCGAGCTCGGACATGAGGAGGTCGTCGACGGCAAGTCGGCCCGCGGTGTCGATGATGACGACGTCGTTGCCGTCGGCCTTGGCTTGGGCGACTGCGCGCTCGGCGATGTCGGGCGGGTTGCCACCTGGCTCGGCATAGACGGGGATGTTGAGGCGTTTGCCGAGGACCTGAAGCTGCTCGATGGCGGCGGGACGGTAGACGTCTGCGGCGACGAGGAGGGGCTTCTTCTGGTGGTGGCGTTCGACGAAGCGGGCGAGCTTGCCGGCGGTGGTGGTTTTGCCGGCGCCTTGGAGTCCGACCATCATGATGACGGTGGGTCCGAGGCGGCCTTGGACAAAGGTGAGGCCGGTGTCGACGGGGCCCATGAGGGCCTCGAGTTCATCGTGGCAGATCTTGATGAAGACGTCGCCGGGCGAGGCGCGGAGGGTCTTGCCGCCGTCCTTGATGCGGATCTGAACGATCTCGCCGAGGGCCTTCTCTTTGACGGCAGCGAGGAATCGCTTGACGACCTGGAAGTTCACATCGGCTTCAAAGAGGGAGAGGCGAATGGCCTTGAGGGCCTCTTCGATGTTCTCTTCGGTCAGCTCTCGCTTTCCTTCGAAGACATGGACGGCGTTCTTGAAACCCTTTCGAACGGCATCGAACATGGCCATTTGCGTTGCCTTAACTCAAATCGTGTGGCGGCTCGCGGAGGTGGCGAGCGACGCGACTCAGCCGCCGATGAGCTGATTGACCCAGTGATTGACCATGCCCGGGACGCCGAAGTATTCGCCGACGAGGAGGAGGACGGTGGGGAGTCCGAACCAGACGGCTGCGAAGAGGAGCGCGGAGTCGTTGAGGACCGGCTTTCGCTCGGAGGATTCTTGCTCGGACATGGTCTGCCTGCGGTTGAAAGGCGGTACGATTTGAGGGTCTCTTGCCTAACGGATTTTGGGCGAGACGCAAGCGGGTGAGCGGCGACGGGGGCTATTTGCGGAGGAGTGCGATGACCTCGTCGAGGGAGCCTTGGACGCGGATGGGGCGGTTGGCTCTGGGGCGGTCTGGGGAGGGTTCTGCAGCGTGGTAGTCGACGACTGCGTCGGGGTCTTTGAGGAGGTGTCCTGTGAGGATGGCAGCGACCGACTCTCCGGGCTTGATGATGCCCTTTGCGACGAGCTTGCGGAGTCCGGCGATGGAGGCGCAGGAGGCAGGTTCTGCGCCGATGCCGGAGGCGTCGAGGACGGCCTTGGCGTCGAGGATTTCTGCGTCGGTGACGAGGTCGGCCCAGCCGTCGGTCTCTGCGATGGCGCGCTGGCACTTCTGGATGGAGACGGGTGCGCCGATGCGGATGGCGGTGGCGATGGTATTGGCGTTGGGTTGGGGCGCGTAGGGGGTCTTGTTGAGGAAGGAGCGGGCGAGGGGGCTGGCGCCTTCGGCCTGGATGACCGCGATGCGGGGCAGCCGGCTGATGAGGCCGAGCGCCTTGAGTTGGGAGAGGCCCTTGAAGAGTGCGCTGGCGTTGCCGAGGTTTCCGCCGGGGAGGATGACCCAGTCGGGGACGGTCCAGCCGAGGTCTTGGAGGAGCTCGAAGCCGATGGCCTTCTGGCCCTCGATGCGGAAGGGGTTGGCGGAGTTGAGGAGGTAGATACCCTCGCTGGTGCAGACCTGCTGGACGAGCTCCATGGCGGCGTCGAAGTCGCCGTCGATCTGGAGGGTGGTTGCGCCGTAGGCGAGGGCTTGGGCCAGCTTTCCGAAGGCGATTTTGCCGGCGGGGATGAAGACGAAGGCGCGCATGCCGGCCTGGGCGGCGTAGGAGGCCATGGCGGCGGAGGTGTTGCCGGTGGAGGCGCAGGCGACGGCCTTCATGCCGAGCCGCTTGGCGACGGAGATGCCGGCGGTCATGCCGCGGTCTTTGAAGGAGCCGGTGGGGTTTTCGCCCTCGTGTTTGACGACCAGGTTGTGGACGCCAGTGTAGGCAGAGAGGCGGGCGTCGCAGTAGAGGTTGGTGTTGCCCTCAGGCTTGGTGACGATGTGTTCGGCGGCGAGGGGGAGGAGGAGTTCGCGGAAGCGCCAGACGCCGGAGCGGTCGATCGCAGCGTTGGAGGCGCGGCGCAGATCGAACAGGTCTGTGACCGAGGTGGGCTGCCGGTTGGGGGCGTGGCGGTGGGGCGCGAGGGCCTCGTCGAGGAGTTCGCGGGTGTGGGTGTGCTCGACCTCGAGGAGGGAGCCGCAGCCACAGAAGAAGCGGACCTCGAGGGCGGGGTAGGTGGCAGCGCAGCCGACACAGCGGAGGAGCCAGGGGGCGTCGGGGATGGGCTGGTTCATGCGAGCGGGTCCTGCACTTCGCGCGCGCCGCGGCCGTCGGCGGGAGAGATGACGGGCTTTGCTGCGAGGTTGTGAGCAGCGAAGGCGGCGACCATGGCGGCGGCGGCGCGCTGCGCGGTGGCGCGGGTGTGGCAGAGGGCGAAGAGGGAGGGGCCTGAGCCGCTGATGGAGCTGGCGAGGGCGCCTGCGGCCTGCGCTGCGTCGAGGGCGGCTGCGCCACCGGGGATGAGGCCGAGTCGCGGCGTGGTGACGACAGGGTCGACGATGGAGGCCGCGAGGAGGCCGAGGTCGCGGGTGTAACAGGCGGCGACGAAGGAGGCGATGTTGGCTGCGTTCTCGGTGCGGGCGCGGAGGGGGATCTGCTTGGGCAGGAGCTCGCGCGCGGCGCGGGTGGAGACCTCGCAGTCCGGGGTCACGACGGCGACGAAGAGGTCTGGGGGGATGGGGAGTCGGAGGATGTCGATGGGGTCGAGGGAGCGGACGAGGACGAGGCCGCCGAGGAGGGCGGGGGCGGCGTTGTCGGCGTGGCGACCGGAGACGGCCTCTTCTGCGTCGAGGACGGCTGCGACGAGTTCGGAGCGCTTGAGGGGGGAGCCGAGCAGCAGGTTGACCGCGAGTGCGGCGGCCGCGGCGCTGGCTGCGGAGGAGCCGAGGCCGGAGCCGAGGGGCATGCCCTTGTGGATGGTGAGGGCGATGCCTTCGGTGCGGTGTGCGAGCCGGAGGGTGCTGGTGGCCGCGATGGCGGCGGTGTTTTCGGCGGGCAGGAGCGAGAGGCGTCCGTTGTCGCCGAAGATGCGCTCGACGGTGACGCCGGGGTCTGCGGTGAGGCGGGCGGTGACGGTATCGCCGATGCCCTCGATGGCGAGGCCGAGGAGGTCGAAGCCGGGGCCGAGGTTGGAGACGGTCGCGGGTGCGAAGCAGGTGCGGGCGGCGGCGCGCATGGTCAGCCTCGCTCGGCGATGATGCGGAGGATGTCGCTGAGGACGCCCATGGCGGTGACCTGGACGCCGGCGCCGGGACCGGTGACGACGAGCGGGCGCTGGTCGTAGCGCTCGGAGGAGATGACGATCATGTTGTCGGTGCGGGCGAGGCGGGCGAGCGGGGCGTCGAGGGGGAGCGACTGCGGGCCGACGCGGATGCGGCCGGGCTCGACGCTGGCGACGAAGCGGATGACTTCGCCGCGTTCGCGTGCGGCCGCGAGGCGGGCAGCGATGGGGGCGTCGAACTCCTTGAGGCGTTCGAGGAGGAGGGGGAGGGGGAGGCCTGCGAGGGAGCCGTCGACCCAGCCCTCCTGCTCGATCTCGATGTGGCCCGGTGAGAGGCCGCCGATGCGGGAGATGATGATGGCCTTGCGGACCACGTCGTCGCCTGTGAGGTCGGCGACCGGGTCGGGTTCGGTGTAGCCGCCGGCCTCGGCGTCGCGGACGGCCTCGGAGAAGGGCTGGCCGGACTCGAGGCGCTCCATGAGGAAGGCGAGGGTTCCGGAGAGGGAGCCGTCGACGCGGTGGATGCGGTCGCCGGTGGCGATGAGCATCTCGAGGGTGTCGATGACAGGGAGGCCTGCGCCGACGGTGGCCTCTGCGCGGAGGATGCGGGCACCCGTCTGCTGGAGCTGGCGCATGGCGTTGTAGCGCTCAGGCGGTGTGGCCAGTGGCTTCTTGTTGGCGGTGACGACGTCGCAGCCCTCGGCGAAGGCGAGGTCGTAGAGGTCGGCGGCGACCGCGGCGTCGGAGAGGTCGACGAGGGTGGGGTGGGAGAGGCGGTAGCGGAGCGCCGCGCGGAGGAGGTCGCGTGGGTCGGTGGAGGCGGTGGCGCCGGCGAGGTCGGTGATGGGGCCGCCCGCTGCCTTGATGCGGAGGAGGTCGGCGATGCTGGTTGCGTCGAGACCGGAGGGCTGCAGGAGGTAGCCGGAGCGGTCGCCGACGGCGACGAGGCGGGGGATGAGGCCGTAGCGAGCGCGGATGGTGGGGGCGTGGCGGTCGAGGTTCTCGACGAGGGCGCGGGCGATTTTTCCGACGCCGAAGAGGATGATGTCGAGGTGGCCGCCGGCGTCTTTGCCGGTGTCGAGGCGGTGGAGTTCGAAGGCCCGGTGGAGGGCGCGGGTGGCGGCGGGGATTTCGGACTCGCGGATGACGACGGAGATGTTGAGCTCCGAGGAGGCCTGGGCGATGGCGATGAGGCTGACGCCCTGCTTGGCGAGCGCGGTCATGACGCGTGCCGCGACGCCCGTCGTGTGGGCCATGCCGAGTCCGACGACGGCGAGGATGCCGCAGTCGGGGAGGATGGTGATGTCGTCGATAGAGCCTTCGGCGAGTTCGAGGCGGAACTCCTGCTTGAGCGCAGCCTCGGCGGAGGCGACTTCAGCGCTTGGGATGGCGAAGCAGATGGAGGCTTCGGAGCTCGACTGGCAGATGAGAGTAACGCTGATTTCGTGGCGGGCGAGGGCGCCGAAGATGCGTGCGGCGATGCCGGGGACGCCGGCCATGCCGCGGCCCTCGACGTTGACGATGGCCTGACCGGGCACGGCGCTGATGGCCTTTACGGGGTGTGAGCCGATGAGCTGGTTGCGGTCGACAAGGGTGCCCTCGAGGTGGGGCTCGAAGGAGCTCTTGATCCAGACGCGGGCGTCGGTTCCGCTGACGGGCTGGATGGTGCGCTGGTGGAGGACTTTTGCGCCGTAGAAGGAGAGTTCGGCGGCCTCGCGGTGGTGGAGCTGGGGGATGGCGAGGGCTTCGGGGACGATGCGGGGGTTGGCGGTGAAGACGCCGGGGACATCGGTCCAGATGATGATGTCGGCGGCTCCGAGCGCGGCACCGATGAGGGTGGCAGAGAAGTCGCTGCCGCCGCGTCCGAGCGTGGTGGTGTGTCCCTCAGCGGAGCAGCCGATGAAGCCGGTCACGACGGGGGTGAGCCCTGCGTCGAGGTGGGGCGTGAGGGCGCGGCGGATGCGGCCTGCGGTGATGTGGGGGATGGGGCTCGCCTGGGTGAAGCGGGCGTCGGTTTCGAGGAAGGTGTCTGCGCTGAGGGGGAGGGCCTGTCGGCCGGCGCTTTGGAGCGCGTGTGTGAGGAGCTCGGCGGCGAGCTTTTCGCCGACGGAAACGATGCGGTCCTTGGAGCGGGGGCTCGCTTCACCAAGGGCGACGATGGCCTCGATGAGGTGGGTGAGTTCGTCGCAGAGGAGGCCGATGCGGGTGCCCGTTTGACCGCTGGCGTCGTTGAGGGCGGTGAGCGTTTCGAGGTGTCGGAGCGTGACGCTTCCCACCTCGGCGCGGGCTTCATTTGCGCGTCCGTCGGCGGCGGCGAAGATGGCGCGCAGGAGGGCGTCGGTGGTTCCGCTCATGGCAGAGGTGACGACAAGCGCAGGGGTCTGCGAGGCGGCGATGATGGCGGCGGCGGCGGTGAGTCGCTCTGCCGAGCCTACGCTTGTGCCGCCGAACTTATGGATGGTGAGATTGCGCATGAAATCCTCAGGATGAAGCGCATGCGGGCTACCAGACTCGGCGCGGTGAGGCCAAGAGCGAACTAGGCGTGACGGATCAGCGGGATGCGTACGGTGAAGGTGGCTCCCTCTCCGAGGGTGCTGGCGACCTCGATGGAGCCGCCGGCATTGTTGACGATCTGGAAGGCGATGGAGAGGCCGATTCCCATGCCCTTGCCCGTCTCCTTGGTGGAGAAGAAGGGGGTGAAGATGCGGGCCATGTGCTCGCGGTTGATGCCGGGTCCGTTGTCGCGGATGGCAATGGTGATGTCGTCATTTTCGCGTTTGGCGACAATCCAGACGTCGCCCCGTTCGCCGATGGCTTCGACGGCGTTCTGGATGAGGTTGCGGCAGACGAGATGGAGCTCTTCGGGTCGGACGCGGATGAGTGCATCGCCGGCTTCGAGCTCGGCGTGGAGTAGGACGCTGTCGTGCGGCCTGTGGATGAGCCTGAGGACGTCTTGGAGGGAGTCGTCGATGGAGAAGGAGATGGGGTCGGGGCTGTAGCCGGCGCGTGCGTAGCGGCGGACGAGGTCGACGATCTGGGAGATGCGTTCGACGCCCTGATCGGCGATGGTGGTGGAGCGGCCGAGCCTGTTTCGGATTGCTTCGATACGCTTGGTTTTCTCTTCGTCGGAGAGGGCCGGATCTGCGATGATGCGCAGCAGTTTTTCGATGTTTTCGGTGACGATGGTGTTGGCGTTTTTGATGTAGGCGAGCGGGTTGTGGATCTCGTGCGCGAGGCTGGCCGAGATGAGCTCGAGGCTCTGAACCTGTGCGCGGATGATGTTGCCGACCTGGCGTCCGCGGCGCTTGAGCTGGGCGTTGACGGCGGCGCGGACTTCACGGGTGCTGAAGGGCTTTGAGAGGTAGAGGTCTGCGCCGGCCTCTGCGGCTGCGAGGCGGTCTTCTACATCGCCTTTGGCGGTGAGCATGATGATGGGGATGTCTGCGGTGCGGCTCTCGGCGCGCAGGGTTCGGATGAGGGTGAGTCCGTCAACCTCGGGCATCATGAAGTCTGTGAGGATGACATCAGGCTGTTCGCGAAGTGCGAGTTCGATGCCCTGGCGCCCATCCTTGGCGACGTAGACGGAGTGCTCGACGGAGAGTTCGAGGTTAAGGAGTCGCAGGATGTCGGGGTTGTCTTCGACGATGAGGACCTTGCTGGTTTTTCCTTCGTCGTCGGAGCGGGGGACGGCACGGCGTTCGGTGGCCTCGTCGATGCCTTGGAACTTGTAGTCGAAACGCTCGGTGAGGTGGCGTGCCCACTCTGCGGGTCCGGCGTCGTCGCCGCGGATGGCTGCTCCGGCAGGGGCGGCATTTTTGCGCCGGTCCATGAGATTGGGGTCGTAGTGGTCACGCCCGCGCCGGAGGCTGAGTGTGAAGACGGAGCCGTGGCCAGGTTCGCTCGTAACGGAGATGTCTCCGCCGTGGAGGCGGGCGAGTTCACGGGCGAAGGCGAGTCCGATTCCCGTGCCACCGAACTGGCGATGGATGGAGCCGTCCGCCTGTGTGAAGCGCTCGAAGACGCGGTCGAGTGCTTCGGGTGCGATGCCGATGCCGTTGTCTTTGACGCGGACAAAGGCGTGGGTGGGAGAGCAGTCGATGGTGACTTCGACGGAGCCCGCGATGGGGGTGAACTTGAGGGCGTTGTCTACGAGGTTGACGACGATTCGCTCGAGCTTCTCATGGTCGAGGTGCATCGTGCCGGGGTCCGCTGCGATGTTGAAGGAGAGGGTGATCTCCTTTCTGGCGGCCATGTCTGCTGCGTAGCCGGTGATCTGTCGGACGAAGACGGGGAGGTCTGTTTCGTCGATGCGGAGGCGTGCGAAGCCCTCTTCGAGTTTGGAGAAGTCGAGGAGGTCGTTGATGAGTTTGAGGAGCTTGAGTCCGTTGCGCCAGACATCCTTGAGCGTGGGTGCGAGGTGGGCGGGGACAACGCCGCGCGCGCCGTCGTTCGCTGACTCGACGGGTGCGAGGATCATGGTGAGCGGGGTACGTAGCTCGTGGGTGATGTTGGCGAAGAACTGGGACTTCATCCTGTCGAGCTGCTTGAGCTTCTCGTTGGCGCGCTCGGCCTCGGTGCGTGCGAGGTCGAGGCTGCGGTTGGTCAGGAACTGCCGCATCTGGAGTCGGAGTTTCTGGTTGCAGGAGACGACGGTTACGAAGCCGAAGGAGACGAGGAAGAACTGGTTGTTGATGGCCGAGGCGGGCGAAGCGATGTGGGTCGTTCCCGAGAGTGCGGGTGCAATGTAGATGATGTAGCTGAGGACCGGGACAAGAACGGCCTTGGCCAGCGGCATGAGCTGGAAGTGGCCGAAGCCGAGGTAGACGAGGACCATTCCAGCGTAATAGGGCGAGTCGAGTCCGCCATCGAACCAGCACATGGTGGCGATGGCGGAGGTGATGCTCACGTGGAAGGCGATGGAGATGGTTTCGATGTGTCGGAGCACGAAGTCGCTCTGCGACCGGCATGCGATGGCGGTGGCGAGTGAGACGAGGCTTGCTGCGAGCCTGAGCAGCATGAAGGTGCCGAAGTAGTCGGGCAGCACGACCCAATCGAGGATGCCAAAGCAGGGAATGAGGAAGAAGGCGAGCCAGGCCTCGGTCTGGAGTGCAGCCTTGGTGATGCCCCGTGATTGACGCCGAAACTCCTCCTGCTCCTCGTCGGTGAGACTGAGGGGTGCGTCCGCGAGGGCAGGGACGACGAGGTAGGAGGCGGTGGCTTGCGGCATGGGCTAGCCAGGCTTGCGGGCGATGAGGAAGGAGAAGGCGCCTTCGCGCTCCGCAGTGAACTCGACCTCTGCATCAGCGGGGAGTGCTGCGGCGATGTCGCGCATCTCTGCCTCGGTGCGGTAGATGAGTGTCCAGTCGAGGATGAACTCTGTGGGCCAGAGCGACTTGGAGGGGGCGGCTCCATTGGCGATGATGCAGAGACCGCCAGGAGAGGTCTTGTCGTAGAGGGCACGGGTGAGCTCCCTCGCCCGGTTTTGGCGGAGGTAGTCGTAGAGCCCGGAGGCGTAGACGAGGTCGTGGGACTCTTCGGTGAACGAGCCTTCGGGGTCTGCGATGAGCTGCTGGAAGGACATGTAGAGGCAGCGGACGGAGCTTCCATCACGGCGTGCGGTGAGTCGCTTGAAGGACTCGCTGTAGGCGAGCGAGAGCACCTGCTCGTCCTGGTCGAGGAGGGTCCAGTGGATGGGGGTTGGCCAGGCATCGGGGCCGTCGGCGAAGTCGGAGACCTCTTTGGCGGGGCCGCAGCCGAGGCTCATGATCCGGAAGGGCTCGGTGGCTCCGAGGGCGGTTCGCCGGTCGAGCTCGTCGGCATAGATTTTCTTGAGAAGTTCGAGCCTCGCGCGGGCGCCTTCGGCGATGGACTCCTCGACGAAGAGCTTGTTGATCACGCGTGAGAAGACCGTGCGGCCTTCGTAGGCGTTGCGGAAGATGAGGTTCATTACCTGGTAGTCGCCAGCGTAGCCGAGGGGCTTGGTATAGGCGCGAGAGACGATGGGAACATCGAGGAGCTGCGAAGTGATGAGGGTCTCTACATAGGCCTTCATCGCGGCGCGGGTCTCAGTGTCTTCAAGGTAGGGGCGGGCGATCTCGCCGGCGCGGCTCGAGATGGCGAGCCACTCGGGTCGCATGGCATCGGAGGCCTGCTGGACGAGCCTGTCGATGAGTTCGCGACCGTTGGCACCCTGCTCGCGGTAGCGGTTTTCGGTCTCGTCGAGGAGGCGGCGGTGGTGGGCAAGGAAAAAAGCGGCGTGCTCGTTGACCTCGCGGAAGTCGGCAGGGACCTTGTCTCGGACCTTGTCTGCGCCGGTGCCGAGCCGCAGTTGGAGGGTGCGATCTTCGTCGGCCCGGCGGATGGCCGGCAGGTCGAGGAAGCCTGTGAGGAGCTGAACGGCGATGCGCCGGCTGCGGCCGAGGTCTTCGATGCGTGCGACGCGTGCAGCGCCCTCGAAGATGACCTGTTCGGCGAAGCAGACGCGGAGTTCGACGGCATCTCCGACGGCCGAGGAGTCGGCGGGCGGCGTGTGAAAGGAGAGACCGCTCATGGCGAGGTCGTGGACCTGTGCGGGCTTGCCGTCGACGGTGAGGTCGAAGCCGTCCAGATCGGCTACCTCTCGGGCGAGGACGCGCTTGGCGCGAAAGTTCATCGCTCGGCCAACGCCACCGTAGAGGTCGTCGTATTGCTTCTTCTTGGACATCTGCAGACCCCTTGCGTGTGAGAGTCAGCAGACTAGGCGATGCGGACAGAGGAACCCAAGTTTTGACCGTTCGGCGCGGGCCGCTGGTCAGTGGGCGCTGATGGGCAGGAAGAGGCGGAAGGTGGAGCCAGTTCCGGGGGTGGACTGGCACTCCATGCGTCCGCCGTGGCGCTCGACTGTGAGGCGCGAGACGCGGAGTCCGAGCCCCAGTCCGTCACGGCCTTTGGTGGTGAAGAAGGGTTCGAAGAGGCGGGCCTGGGTGTCGGGCGACATACCAGTGCCGTTGTCGATAACCTCGAAGACAACTTCGCCGTCGATGAGGCGAGCGTTGAGTTCGATGGTGCCGCCGTCCTCGGTCGCCTGCATGGCGTTGCGGAGGAGGTTGATGAGGACCTGGTAGATGGCGTATCGGTCAACGCAGACGAAGCTGCCGGAACGGAGCGAGATGGAGATGTTTCGCTTGCGCGAGACGGGGTCGACCTCGGCAAGCCTGAGCGCGGCAGCGGCGATGGCGTCTGCGTCGTGGTGTGCGAGGTGGAGGGGGCGCTCGCGGTTTTCGGCGAAGTAGAGGAGATCGCTGAGGAGCGAATCGAGTGCGCGACCGCCTTCGAGGGTTCGCTCGACGACATCGAGGAGTTCGGCGTCGAGCGTGATGCGCTTGCTGGCAGCAGAGAGATCGTCGGTGGCGACGCGGTGGGAGTCGAGGGCCTGGCCGAGGCCGGTGGTGAGCCGGCCGAGGGTGGTGAGCCGCTCTGCGTGGAGGAGCTGCCCGCGGGTGCGCTGCAGGCGCTCGAGGGTGCGTCCGAGGTGTTCGTTCTGCTGGGCGAGGTCGCGGATGCCGAAATCGAGCGCGAGCTCCATTTCGGTGGTCTCGTGGGCCTTCTGGATGGCGTCGACGACGGCCGGGAGCCCTGTGATGGAGGGGATGAGCCGGAAGACGCGCCAGTGGTTGATGGCGGTGAGGAGGACGGCTCTGTCTTGCTCGCCGCCGTAGAGCACGAGGCGTCCGGGCTCGGCGGCCTGAACGAGCTCGCGCAGGACCGGCTCGTTGGAGGGGGCGAGGTCGGAGGGTGCGGCGAGGAGGACGGCGGGACCCATGCTGGGCGGCAGCGCGCCATCGACCAGCGCGTGTACCTCGGCATCGTCGCCCAGCGCTGCAGAAAGGGAGGGGAGGTGGGCGGAGAGGGCGCGTGATACCCAGACGCGGAGCGGTGCGCGGAAGCGGTCGAGCAGGCCGGACTGCGACGCGAAGCTGCTAGCCATGTGTGCCTCCGTCGGCATCGGCGAGCAGGAGCGAGGCGGTGGTACCGAGGCCTGGCGATGAGGTGATTTCGAGGCTGCCGGCATGCGAGGTGGCGACGAGTCGTGCGACCTCGAGTCCGAGCCCGAGCGATGGCGGGTCGAAGGCTGAGAAGAAGGGCTCGGAGGCGCGTGCCAGGGTATCTGCGTCCATACCGTCGCCGCGGTCGATGACGGAGAAGAGGACGCCGTGACGCGCGGCCCCGCTGCGGGCAACACGGAGGGCGACGGTGGCATCGTCGCGATTGGCGCGCGCTGCGTTGCGGAGCAGGACGAGGAGGCCCTGGGTGACGCGCAGTGGATCGACGGTGAGCCAGGTAAGGCTGTCGTCGAGTTCGACCTCCAGCTCCGTGGCGGCGGTGTTTTCGGCGCGCCAGAGGACGAGCGTGTCTGCGATGAGTTCGCGTGGGTCGACGCGGAGGCGCTGCAGCGCGCCACTGTCGGCCCTGGCGAATTCCTGTGCCTCGTTGACGAGTCTGGAGAGGTGGTCGAGCGAGGCGACGGCTCGCTTGGTGGGTTCGTGGAGGAAAGACTCTGCGCCGGAGCCTTGCAGCAGCGAGAGCATGACACGCATGCCCGCGAGCTGGTTGCGGATGTCGTGCGCGATGCCGGCGGTCATCTTGCCCAAGGTGGTGAGCCGCTCTGCGGCGACGAGCTGGTCTTGGGCGGCGCGGAGCTCATCGAGCGCGGTTTCGATGTCGTTGCGGCGGGTCTCGAGGGCGGCCATGAGGTGGCCGAGCGAGGTGCGCGCCGCTTTGAGCTGCATGCCCTCTGAGATGGCGGCGCGGAGCTCATCGGCGTTGTAGGGCTTGGAGAGAAAGCGGTAGGCGGCTCCGCGGTTGATGGCGTCGATGATGGGCTCGACGTCGGCGTAGGCGGTGACGACCATGCGGATGGTGTCGGGGAGCCGCTTAGAGGCCTCTTCGAGGAAGTCGACACCGAGCATGCCGGGCATGCGCTGGTCTGTGACGATCACGTCGACGATATCGCCGGCCTCGAGCTGGCGGAGTGCGTCTCGCCCGCCGGAGGCGGTGATGACGTCGAAGTGGTCCTCGAGGAGCCCTTCGAGGGTCTCGACGAGTGCCGGTTCGTCGTCCACGATCAGCACGCGGCGGCAGATCACCGGTTCGAGACCGAGATCCCGCATCGATGCGTGGAGTGAGGTGGTGTCGAGCATGAAGAGGCTCCCAAGATCGTAACGATCCCGACTTGCGACAAAAAAGCTCGGGTGTCAACGAGCGCGTTCCGCGTTTTGCCGATCGGAAAACTGGTGGTAGAGTCGTCAGGCGAGAGAGGCAGTCGAGCAAGCAAGGGAGCGGCAGTCGTGGGTAGAATACTGGTCGTCGATAATGACACGCTGGTTGCAGATCTTGTGGCGCTGCTGTTGCGGCGTCGAGGTCACGCGGTGACGGTTCGCAACGATGTGGCGAGCGCGCTGGCCTTCATCGGATCGAGCCTGCTGGATGTTGTGGTGAGCGACCTGCGCATGAAGGGGCAAGACGGCGATGTGCTGGTGGCTGCGCTGCGGGACGATCTCGATGCGCCGCCCGTAGTGATGATGACCGCGGAGAGCGAGCTGGAGGTGCTGGAACAGCTTGTCCGCGGCGGTATCCACGGCTTGGTCATCAAACCGTTCGAGCCCTCTCTGCTCATCTGCACGGTGGAGATCGCGATGCGGAAGTCGTCGGAGATGCGCGGGCTGCGGTCGGCGCTTCGGAGCGGCGGCGCGACCGGTACGGGCCAGTGGTTTGCGTCGCGCAACAAGGAGGAGCTGCTGGCCAGCGCGATGGAGTCGCAGCGGACGGTCTACGAGGCGCATGCCCTCTCGGTGGCCAGTGGCATAGAGGGCGGCGTGGAGAGCGGCTCGATGCATGGCGATCGGTTCGCACGGTATGCTGTCACCATCGCTGCGTCGGCAGGCTGCACACCGACGGAGGTTGAGGGGATTCGCAGAGCTTCACCGTGGCACGACATCGGGATGATCGAGATGGTCGGTGCGCTCCGGTTGGAGGCTGGGGTCTGGACCGCGGAGGAGGTCTCGCGGATGCGCGGTCACTGCGAGGCGGGGGCCAGGCTGCTCGCGCGTGGCGGTGCGCTCGCCGATGACTCGGCGGTGCGCATGGCGCGGTCTCACCACGAGCGATGGGATGGTGGGGGCTATCCGCACGGATTGCAGGGAGAGGCGATTCCGCTGGAGGGCCGCGTGGCAGCGATCGCCGATGCGCTGGACGCGATGACGGCGCCGCGGAGTTACCGCGCTCGTCTGGCGTGGGGGGAGGCAATGTCGCAACTCCGCCTGGAGGCCGGCTCCGCCTTCGACCCACGACTCATAGATGCAGCGATGCGCGCGGAGCCCGAGCTGCGTCAGATCGTGGAGTTCATCAAAGACGCGTAGGGGCTAGGGCGCGACGAGCCGGAACGGGTTGCCATAGATCCAGGGCAGTTCGTTGCTCGCGAGGCGTCCGAGCCGCTCGAGGAAGGGGAGGAGGTGCGTGGGGGTCATGCGGACCTCGACACGGTAGATACCGGGCTCGCTGATGGGGAACCGGACCTCGCCGACGCCGGCCTCGCCGACCTGTTCCCAGGTGGTTCCTGTCGAGCGGAAGAGGAGGGTGCGGATTGCTGCGTCGCCACCTTCCGGCGTGCTGATCTGCGGCACCGTTGCCTGGATGTATGCGCCCTCCGTCGGGAGGAAGGAGGAGCCCATCTCGTAGCGGCTGCCTGCGGCGTCGAAGGCGGCTGCATCAAAGCCGGCTGGGCTGCCGAGCGTGTCGAATCCTACGAAGCTGCGGCCTGTGGCGAGCGCGGTGCGGTAGGCGGCGAAGGAGTCGTCCTCCGCCAGAACGTAGTTCGCAAACCAGCCGATCATGCGGCGGTAGCTGTCCATGCGCTCACCGTCGGTGGCAATCTGCGGGAGCGTGTTCTCGTGCGCGTCGGTGCCGCCTGTACCGACGACAAGTCGGGTCATGTTGACGGTTGCCCACTTGTCGAGCGCGTTCTGGTTGGGGGCAAGAAAGCCGAGCAGGGCGAAGTCGGCATTGGCGCGGGTTCCGCCGCCGATGAAGGGGAAGACGGAGCCTGCAAAGCCGAAGGGATCGAGGCCGAGGAGCGGTCGGATTTTTGGGTCGATGTTGGCGTGGAGGTTGTAGATCTCGAGACCGCCGACGTTGAGGTCATCGAGCTCTTCGAGTGTCTTGGACTCGGTGTGGGCAACCCAGGCGAGGGCGCCTGCGTCGCGGAAGCGCGTCATGGCGACGCCGTCGCTGCCGCTGAGCAGCGTCTTGTTCTGCTCCGCATCCTCGGAGAGGGGGCCGCGGAACTGGATGGGCATGAGTGCCGACTCCATGCCGGCGGTGATGGTGACGACGAAGCCGTCCGGGCAGCGCATCTGGTTGTAGCGGCGTCCGTCGGCGTCGGTCACGAGCTCGTCGGTGGCGGGGTCGAAGAGGAGCGTATCGGGCCAGGGGGTCTCGGCGAAGAGGTCGGGGTGGTCGGTGAGGTTGGCGACGTCGATGCGGGTCTTGCAGAGCGCTGCGCGCAGGCTGGCGAGGCAGGCAAAGTTGTACTGGCCGTCGACCCGCGGGTTGCCGTCGCAGGCGTCGTGCGAGTGGGTGGAGTGGAGGTGGACGATGGAGCGGCGCCAGACCTTGCCCGCGGGGGCGGGGAAGGTCTCTGTGAGCGGGTATTGCCGCTCGTAGAGGGGGGCCGTGGTCTCTGCGTCTGCGGTGGTGTCGTCTGCGCTGCCGCTGCTGCCGGTGTCGCCGGAGCCGCTCCCTTCGCCGGAGCCGCTATCCGCCGCAGCGGAGCCGTCGGTGGCGGTATCGCTACCGACCGCGGCGTTCTTGTCGCTGCTGCAGCCAGCCAGGCAGAGGCTGAGCATGGCCGCGAGGAGGAGGGGGTGCTGAAGGAGCCTGCGCATGGGTGCCGCTGCTGGGTACAAGGGAGGGAGTTACCGGAGCGCTGAAGGTAGCAGCAGAGGCGTCGGATGTCTCCGAATTGTCACGATCGCAGGGTCTCCCGCTGGAACGGAGCCGGGCGAGATAGGCGCGGTCTCTGTCGCCGTCTGCGCGCCGACTGTCGCAGCCCGGAGTGTTCTAGGGCTGCCTCCCGCTTGCGTCACCCGCGTGTGACAAGTGCAGCGTCGTCGGCTGCCTGTTGGCTCATCGCACGAGGAGCGAACCGGCGTTCGCGGTCTGGTAGCCGTCGGCGTATCCATCGGAGCCACCACCGGCATTGCGGTCGCAGTAGATCCAGGTGGCGCCGGAATCGCGGCTCATGCTGAAGGCGTGGGCGTAGGGCGAGCCGGAGGCGGCGGGCATGGAGCTCTCGACCCAGTACTCATCGTTGTTGGGTTCGCCTGCGGTGGCAGCGTTCCAGAAGGCGTTCGGGACGGCGGCTTTCCAGGTCCAGCCACCGGCGGCCGGGTCTGATCCTGCGGGGCCGAAGCCCCAGCGCAGGCGGAGGCGCGGGTCCGGATTCACCGCGTCGGAGCGGGTGGAGATGCCGTCAAGGTAGATACGGCCGTAGAGTGCGACGGAGGTGCCCGCCGTGGTATCGATGTCTGTCGGATATTGGAGCCTGCACCACTGGCCGCCTGTGATGGTGCCGGTGGGGCAGGGGCCACCTACTGTGCCTGGCGTGCCGAGGAGCTGAGAGCCGAGTCCGGTGGAGGCGGCGCACCAGTCTGCGGCGCTGTCGGAGGCGGCGAGGTTGAGCCGGGTGGGGTCGAGCTGCGCTGCGACGCCTGCCCAGACGAGCGATGCCGAGATGGTGGCGCCATCGATGACCGTGGCGGCGCAGGTGAGCGAGAGCGTGGTGACATCATCGGGCAGCGAGAGCCCCACGACCGAGAGGCTACCCGGAGGCCGCGTGGCGGTGGCGCTTGCGCGGAAGAGGGCGCGATAGCTTGCGGCCGGCAGAACGGTGCCTGCGGGGAGCGTGAAGCGGGTGAGACCCGACGCAGAACCGGTGGCATCCAGCGTGCAGCCGGCGAGGTCGATCGAGCGGCTGGTCGTGTTGTAGAGTTCAATGAACTCGTCGAGGTCGTCCGCTGCGTTGTCGGCGATCTGGGAGCCGCGCGCGAGCAGTTCGGTGAAGACAATCTCGCCCGCAGCGATGGGCGGGGGCGGTGCGGAACAGGCGCCGGCGAGGCAGACAAGGCCTGAGCCACAGGCGGTGTCGAGGTAGGTGTAGTCGCAGCTCGCGCTCCCCGAGAGGATGGAGCAGGTTCCGGTCGGGCTGTAGTTGCGCACGGTGGTGCCGTCTGCGCAGCCGTCGGCGGGGACGCTCAGGCAGGGGTTGGGAGCGCAGGCGCCCGTGACGGAAGCGTGACCTGCGTTGGCGGGCTGGAAGCCGCCCTCCGCGCCGTCTGCGTCGGGTCCGGCGTTGCGATCGCAGTAGGTCCAGGTGGTGCCTCCATCGCCCGAGAAGCGGAAGCCGAAGTCGGCGTTCGAGGCGCGGTCTGCGGGGATGCTGAGCGAGGTGCTGTACTCGTCATTGGCAGCCTCGGCGTTCGCGCCGGGGTAGGTGAGCTCGGGGGTCGCGCCGGTCCAGCTCCAGGAGGCGGTGTCGGGCAGCGTTCCGGGGTCTCCGAATCCCGCTTGTGCGGTGATACGGGCGTCCGGATTGTTGCCGTTGTCGCGGTCTGTGAGGCCGGCGATGTAGAGGCGGCCATAGGTGGTGAAGGAGGTGCCGGCGGCAACCGTCGGGTCGAGCGGCCACTGCAGGCGGCACCAGCCGATGGTGAGCGGCTCGTTGCCGCAGAGGGCATTGCCTGTGCCGGGTGTGGCGAGCAGTGTGGAGCTCGGGATGGGCGTGCTGGCGAGGCACCAGTTGCTCGCCGTGTCGTTCGCATCGGCGCCAATGCCGGCAGGGGAGAGCTGGATGGCGGTGCCGGGGACCGTCTGCGCCGTCGTGATGGTCACCTCGTCGATAAGGAGGCCTCCGCAGCGCAGATAGAGCGACTCGCCCGTGTTGTTGAGGGCGATGCCGCGGTACTCGTAGTTCGCGGTTGCGCCGAGCAGAGCAACCTCTGCTGCGTTGCGTGCGAAGAGCGCGGTCTGGCCCGCCCCGACGACCAGCGTCGAGGCGATGATGTGGGTGGTGGCGGCGGCATCGCTGAGCTCGCAGCCTTCGAGGTTAAGGGGTGCTGCGGTGGCGTTGCGCATTTCGAACCACTCGCCGGCGTCGGCGCCAGCCGTGCTCCCAGAGGCGGCCATGATTTCGGTAAAGTAGAGGTCTCCGCGTGCTGCGGGTGCGAAGATGGTGGTGACGCAGGCACCGTCTGCACAGGCCTCGTCCGCGGCGCAGCTGGTGATGCTGGTCGGGTAGTCGCAGGTGAAGCCGCCGGCGCCGTTGTTCGAGCAGAGTGCGGGGAGCTGGGTGAGCAGGGTGGTGCTGTTGATGCAGCTGTTGGCCGGTGGCGCCGCGCAGGGGTTGGGGATGCAGATATCGGCAGAGAGTACCGAAAGCTGGCCCGCATTGGCTGCCTGATAGCCGTCTTGCGCGCCGTCGGAGCCTGCGCCTGCGTTGCGGTCGCAGTAGGTCCAGGTTGCGCGGGAATCGCCTGAGAAGCGGAAGGCGAAATCGTAGCTGTTGGTTGCTCCGAAGGCAGGCGCGGCGAGCTGTGCCTGGTACTCGTCGTTCGCCGTTTCGGAGAAGGAGAGGCTGTCCCAGGTGGCGTTGGGTGTGGCGTCGAACCAGGACCAGCCGGGGTCGCCGGGGTTGCTGCCTCGCGGGCCGTAGCCGACCTGCCCCGAGACCTCTGCTGCGGGGTCGATGGCGATGGTGAGCGTGGTGAGGCCGGCGATGTAAAGGCGGCCATAGACGGTGACCTCGTTGCCCTCGGTGACCTGCGCGGCGGTTGGGTACTGCAGCCGGCACCAGTCGATGCTGTAGGTCACAGGCGCGCAGCTGGCGTTGGGCTCGCCCGGGGAGCCGAACTTGCCGTCGGTGCCGTAGGTGGCGCGGGCGGCGCACCAGTTGTCGAGCAGGTCGTTCGCATCGGCGTTGATGAGGTCGCGGTCGAGCTGCCGTGCAGTTCCCGCGATGCTGAAGCCGGCTGTCCAGGCGATGCGGTCGATGAGCAGCCCGTCACAGGTGAGATTCAGCGCGTCGGCGGTGTTGCCGAGGGTGATGCCGGCGTAGGTGTAGTCGGGGGTGATGCCGTGGTTCTCGACCGTGTTGGAGGAGCGGGCCAGCAGCAGGGTGCCGCCGGCGGGGATGACGAGGGGGCCGGCGATGTCGTGGATGTCGGAGCCGTCATCCGTGATGGTGCAGCGCGAGAGGTCGAGTGGCTCCGCGGTGGTGTTGGAGATCTCGAACCATTCGCCGCGGTCGCCAGTGCCCGCCTGGGAGGCGGCCATGACCTCTGTGAAGACGAGGGCGCCGGCCGTCGACGGAGCGGGCGCGGCGTCTACGCATTGCCCGCCGCTGCAGCGCTGCTCGGCGGTGAGACAGTTGGTGAGCGTGGTCTCAAAGGTGCACTCCGGCGTTCCGTCTGCGAGCGGCGCGCATACGCCGGTCGGCAGATAGGCGGCGGCGGTGAAGCCGTCTGCGCAGTAGTCAGGCAGCGGGAGGGTGCAGGGGTTGGGTTCGCAGATTGCGGAGGAGAGGCTCAGCAGCGTGCCGGCGTCTGCGAGCGCGAAGCCGTTCTCTGCGCCATCGGCACCGGCGCCGATGTTGCGGTCGCAGTAGGTCCAGCTGGTGCCACCATTGCCGGAGAAGCGGAAGGCGACGCGGCTCGACTGCGGCGTCGGCGCGACGAGCGTCCCGACATACTCATCGTTGTTGGGCTCGCCGGCGGTGGTGGCGTTATAGCCGGGGCTGGGGAGGGCGGTGGCCCAGCTCCAGGCGGTCGGCGTGCTGGTCGGGTCGATGTCGGCGGGGCCGAATCCGACCTCCGCGCGAAGCGAGCCGTAGGGGTCGACGCCGGTGGTCAGCGTGGTGAGGCCGGCGATGTAGAGGCGGCCCGACCAGCTGCTGGAGGTTCCCTCCGTGACGACGGCCGATGCAGGCGCCTGGAGCCGGCACCAGTTCACGGCAACAGGGTCCGGGCTGCAGCTCCGGTTTGCGCTGCCGGGCGTTCCGAACTTGCCCGCGGTGCCATAGGTGGCGCGGCTCTCGCACCAGTTCAAAGCGACATCGTTGGCGGCGCCATCGAGGTGGTCGCTGTCGAGCTGCCGCGACACGCCGAGCTGTACATCGGCGGCGGTGTAGTCGCGGCGATCGATCTCGGTGCCGGCGCAGGTGAGGATGATGCTGTCTGCGGTGTTTCGGAGGCTGAAGCCGGAATAGATGTAGTCTGGCGTGAGGCCGTGGTTGGCGACGGGGTCGGCGCTCCGGGCGAGCACGCGGTAGCCGCCGGCAGGGACGATCAGTTCGCGTGCGATGGTGTGGGCATCGGTCGTGCCTTCGCCGAGGATGCAGTTCCGGATGTTGAAGGCGGTGGTGGTGGTGTTGTGGAGTTCGACCCACTCGCCGTTGTCTGTGCCGCCGATGGACTGGGGCATGAACTCGGAGACGATCACCTGACCGGCCTCGGTTGGCGCGCTGGGCGGTTGGGTACAGATGGCGTCGATGCAGACCTGGCCCGGCGCGCAGGCCGTGGGGGTGGCGGGATAGTCGCAGACGCCGCGGCCGGCGACCTCGGTGCAGCTGCCCGCGCCGTAGGAGATGATGCCCGAGCCGGCGAGGTTGCAGATGGTCGCAGGGGGGGTGATACAGGGGTTGGGGTCGCAGATGCCGAGCACTGTCAGCTTGCCGGCGTTGCTCGGCTGGTAGCCGTCGAGCGAACCGTCTGAGCCGTCGACCGCGAGGTCACAGAGTGTCCAGGTGAGACCGTTGTCGAGCGAGACACGGGCGGCGACATCGTAGCTTCCGGTCGTGGGCGCCGCGAAGGTGCCGGCATACTGGTCGAGGGCTGCTTCGGTGGACTCGGCCCAGGTCGTGTCGGCTGCGATGGGCGACCAGATCCAAGCGGCGTCCGGCGTTGTATCGCTCGTCCCGAAGCCTACCTCAAACCGGAGTCGCGCATTGGTGTCGGTGGCGGTGGAGCGGTCGGTGAGTCCTGGAGCGATGAGCGAGGCGACAGCGGTGAGTTCATCGCCGGGGCGCGCTTCGAGGAAGGTTGGCGCAACAAGGCGGCAGCGGTCGACCGTGGGCGGCGCAGGGCAGGCGCTGTTTGTGGCGCCTGGCGTGCCTGCGTCGCGGAGGTTGTAGAGGGCTGAGCCGTCGCACCAGCCGGCGCCATCATCGTTGGCGATGCTGCCGGCGCTGGCGTCGGCGAGGGAGAGTGAGGCGCAGGCTGTGTTGGGGAAGCCGGTTCGGGTGTAGCGCACGGCGTCGAGCAGCGAGCCGTCGGCTGCCGTGAGGACGATCGCGTCGTCGCCGTTGGCCAGCAGCAGGCCGCTGTAGACGTAGCCTGGCGTGAGGCCTCCGTTGACGGCGGTATCACCGCTGGCAGCGAGCAAGAAGGTTGCGCCTGGCGTCACGAGGATGGGATCGGCGCCGGTGATGGTATGGCTGTCGCTGCCGTCGTCCGAGATGACCACGCCGCGGAGATCGTAGGGGGCGGCGGAGATGTTGGTGACCTCGAACCACTCGCCGACGCCGTCGGAGACGGCGCAGGGGTCCTTCATCAGCTCGCTGATGACGATGGCCGTCGACGGTGGCGAGGTGTCTCCCGTGTCGGTGTCGCCGGAGCCGTCGGGCGCGGTGTCTTCGATGGAGGTGTCACCGGAGCCATCGGGCGCGGTGTCTTGGAGTTCGGTGTCTTCGCTCGACGTATCTCCGGAGCTGCTGTCGACGGTGGAATCGGCACCGCTGTCGATAATGGCGGTGTCGGTCTGCGTGTTGCTGGAGGTATCGGTACCTCCGCCGGAGCGCGCAGGATCATCGCTGCAGGCAGCAAGCGCGAGCGGAAGCGCGAGCGCGATACGGAGGGAGCGGAGAGTTGTCATGGGCTTCACCGAGCGGGTAGATTGATGCCGATCTGCTAACCGTAGGGCGGGCCGATGCCAAGCCTCGCGCTACTCGCGGCGGGCTGCCACACCGAAGGCCGCCTTCGCCCTTTCGGCTGCCATCCGGTGGTCCACCATCGGAGCGGGATAGCCTTCGGGCCGGAGGGGGGGCGTGTCGAGGAGAGCGTGGATGTCCGCCGCTGGAAGGGATGCGAGCTCCGGCACCCAGCGCTTGATGTAGGAAGCCTCAGTGTCGAACTTCACCTGCTGCAGCCACGGGTTGAAGATGCGGAAGTAGGGCGCCGCATCTGCGCCCGTGGATGCCGCCCACTGCCAGGAGCCGTTGTTCACGGCTGGGTCGTAGTCGGTCAGCTTTTGAGCGAAGTAGGCCTCGCCCTCGCGCCAGTCGATGAGCAGGTCTTTGACGAGGAAGCTGGCCACGATCATGCGCACCCGGTTGTGCATCGAACCCGTCTGCGCGAGCTCACGCATGCCGGCGTCAACGATGGGGTAGCCCGTCGTGCCAGCCACCCAGCGCGCCCAGTCGTTGGGGTCGTTCTGCCAGGCCACGGCCTCGAACTCCTGGCGGAAGGGGCGGCCATAGACCTGCGGGAACTGGTGGCAGAGGTGGAGGAAGAACTCGCGCCAGTGGAGCTCGCGCTCGATGCCGTGGCCCTGTCCGTGCGCGTCACGGCTGCGCCAGCAGACCTCGCGCGGCGAGACGGTTCCGAACTTGAGGTGGGGCGAGAGCTCCGTGGTGCCCTCCACGCCGGGTAGGTTCCGCAGCGCATCGTAATCGACGAGCGATTCGATTCGGCTCAGGTGCAGTTCGGCCGTCTTGCGCCCGCCGCGGAGGCGCGGCTTGGGGCCGGAAGCTGCCTCGATTGCCGTGAGCCGGTCCCACCCCGCGGTCGCATCGGAGGCAGGGATAAAGCGTGCCGTCTCGGGAAGCGGCTGTGGCCGTGGGACAGGCAGCGTGATGGCCCGCTTGTAGAAGGGCGTGAAGACCTTGTAGCCGTCGCCGCCGGGCTGCCTGACGGAACCCGGCTCATACAGCACCGAGTCGTCGAACGAAGCTGTCTCGATGCCGCGCGCGTGGCAGGCAGCCTCGAGTGCGCCGTCTCGCTCCACGCTGAACGGCGTGTAGTCTCGGTTCCAGACCAGCGATCCGATGCCTCGCTTCTCGAGCCAGGCGGGTAGCTCATCGCTGCGCATCGGGAGGATTTCGAGCGCCGAGCCGAGGGTGCGGAGCTGGCTATCGAGGTCGCGCAGTGCGTCGGCCATGAAGCCGAAACCGAAGGTCGAGAAGTAGCGGTGGCCGGGCCCCTGTCGCGGGTCGAGACAGAAGATTGGCAGCACCTCACCTTGCTCGAGCGCCGCAGTTAGGCCGATGTTGTCGTAGAGGCGAAGGTCTCTTCGGAAGAGGAAGGCTTTTTTGGTCGCGGTCATGGCGATGCTCCGTTGCTCGGCTCATCAGATGCGGCCGGCGGTCGGAGGGTGCGGACCTTAGGGCTTCTTATCGCCGAGATAGGCGGCCAGGAGCGCGTCGAGGTCGGTTGCCGCCGCCGGCGTCGCATCGGTCACCACGGGCGTCGCGTCGGTCACCACGGGCGTCGCGTCGGTCACCACGGGCGCCGCGTCGGTCACCACGGGCGTCGCGTCGGTCGCCGCAGGCTGGGCATCGATGCGCCGCGCATACTTCCGGAGTAGGGCTGCGGTGGAGCGGGTGGGGGTAGGCGCGGGCGGGGGCGCGAGTTGGTCTGTCTCCACGCGCAGCACAGACTCAGGGTCGAGCCCAGGCGGAATAGCGGCGGTTCGCGGCCGATCGCTGCCCGCCGATTCGGAAGTCGCTTCGCGGCCGGTGACGGAGGCTGCCGCCGGCAGCTGCGCGGTTTGCCTGAGGCGCCGTCTGATGACATCGGCGGCGGTGAGTGGCTCACTTGGCGCGACCTCTGGCTGCGCCTCGGGATGCTGTTCCGCCACCGGCAATCCTTCATCGGCGCTCAGCGCTGTCGTCATCGGAAGCGTCTCTGCGGCGGGGATCGCAGCCGTGTGGGAACCCGAGCGATGCGCGGCTGCGACGAAGGAGCCAGTCTGGCGGCTTCCATAGTTCGCACCGGCCGCGAGCGGGTCGGATGGCATGGAGGGCGCGGCGGTGAAGCTGCCGGTCTGTCGTGACTCCACCGACCCGTAGGCGCCACTCCCCTCGTCATTGCGGCGCACCAGCGGATGGCTCCCCGAACCTCGAACTGCTGCGAAACGTGCCGACTCCCTCTCGCTGTTACCTTGGCTACCCACGGCCTCGTGCGAGCCCGTAGACAACGTCGCGAAGGCGCCCGTGCTCCGCAAACCTCCTGCAGAAACGACTGGCTCTGCCGAGGTCGGGGTAAGCCGCGGATCGAGCGGGCCGCTGATCTTCAAGAAGGCCGTCGTACCCCGCACCGAAAGGTGGGCTGCACCCTTGTTGATGTTGGTCAGCAGGCCGAACTTGCGGCGCCCTTCGACCGCGGTTGTCGCGAAGACTTCGGCATCTGCGCGCCGGGCCTGATCGCGCTGGACGGCCTCCGCGTCTGTCTCCTGCGCAAGCGCCGCTCTAAAGTTCTCGGCCGAGGCACGCTGCTCAGCCATCTGCTGGCGCCAGACGGCGACCGAGGCGTTACGCTCGTTGCCGAGCCAGCGCGTTCCGATTCGCTCTGCGCGTAGTCGCTCCAAAACAGGCGTCGGCACCTCCGCGATACGCTTCACATGGCCAAGCGCGGCATGCTCCCGTTCCACAAGGTTGACCTCGCGTGGGTCGGCCGCCGCACCATCCGGGCCGTGGCAGAGCAGCACCTTCGGGCGGTCGAATTCGGAGGGCTTGGAGGGCGCCTCGAGCACCAGCGCCAGCCAGCCGGAGGAGAGCTCAACGCTCGTTCCGGCGGGGTAGATGCGGATGCCGTTGGTGAGCAGGTCGAGGCAGAGGTGATCGAGCGCGTCGCCAGCCTGAGCCCGCAACGCTTCGAGGACCAGCCCCGGAGAGCGTTGTCCGATGGCCGTGCCCGTCAGGGTATCGATGAAACGGCGCGCGGTCGCCACGACCCGCGACTCGAAGAGTCTCTGCCAGGCGCCGTCGGCCTCTCCCAGGAGACGGGCACGCGCGTCGCGCACCACAATGGAGCGAAGCGCAGCCTCGCCGCGCAGCGTGCCGAGCCTTATGACGGCGGCAGCCGCGCCGTCGGGCTCATGTTGGCGGTCGCTCTCCGAGATGGGATGCAGCAGTGCACTGAGCGGGTCGCTGCCGTCGAAGTAATGGCTGCGCTGCCGCGCCGTGCCGACGCCCGACATGAATGTCGTCATGACCACCCGCGCCGTTGTGGCCTCCGATACGCCCGTTTGCCGGACCATCGCCGCTGCGATGATGGCAGCGTTGGCCGTTCGCTTCGCGTCGTCTGTGCTCAGATGGGCCGCGAGGATGACGTCCAGCACCACCGGCCGCTCCGCGTAGTTGATCTGCGCGATCTGGCGAGCGAGCCGCTTGAAGTAGCCGGCGAGCGAGTACTCCTGCGCCATCACCGATTCGTGCAGCCGCCGCAGCACGAGCACCGTGAGCGCGTAGACCAGCAACACCCGCTCCACAGGGTGCAGACCCTCGTCCTCGAAGCCAATCAGCATGCCCGGCTCAACCCGCCGCAGCGTGACTCGCTCGCTCAACTTCACCTCGCCCTCGACCGACGGCTTCTGGCTGGGGTCGAGGAAGAAGGCGACCAGCTCCTGGAGGTCTTGGCTGTCGGCCGAGGTAGAGAGCGAGAGAAGGTTGACCCCGCGACCCTCGAGGAAGGTTCCGAACTCGCGGGAGGTCTCGTAGACCTCGCGGCTCGCACGGAGCATCTGGCTGTTCACCAACACGGTCTCGCCGTCGAAGAGCAGCGTGATCTCCTTCACATCTTCGCGTCGGATCTCCTCAAGAATCGCCCGTGTCTCGTCGATGACGGCGCGGATCGCATCGTTGTTGATCTGGTGAAAGGTGCCGACGCGGAAGAGCCTGTAGATCTGCTTGAGCGTCCGCTGGATACTGACGGGGTCGAGTCTTCCTGCCTCCATCAGCCCCTCCCCGGTCCGAGCCGCGCGGTCAGTTTGATCACCGCCTCTTTCGCAGCGGCCTGCAGCTCGGGCGCGTTCCACCAGCGCCCCTTTGCGGCATCCTTGATGGCCTCGATTGCCTGGGTCGTGCGGGCGTGCTCGGCGAGCAGGTCGACGGCGAGTTTGCGGCTCACATCGAGCGACTGGTTCTCCAAGAAGCCGTGCGACGCGGCGAGTTCTATGCAGAAGGCCTCTGCCTGCTCCGGCGCGATTGTGAAGAGCGTGGTGACCAGCGCATGACGATCGACGAGCGGCATGTCGTGGAAGGAGAGACCGTTCAGCTTCTCCATGACCGTCGACGCGAGGCCGAAGAGCTTGGCCTTGCGGGCGATCTCGTGGGCACGCGCCCGCACCCGCGGGTCGCGATCATCGAGCAGCGGCCGGAGCTCCTCGGTCACCTCCTGCGGAAGCAGTCGCGCCCGCACATCCATCGCCTCGAGCCGCACATGCGGCGCGCCGTTCGCGTAGGCAGCCAGCAGAGCGTTGAGGGAGGCACGCGTGGGATGCATCGCGAGCACACGGATAAGGCCGACGCCCAGCGCGGGAAAGACGTCGGGGAGGATGGCGGCGATGGCCGTCTCTCGCCCGTCCGAGAAGCGTGAGATATGGTGGAGCAGCATGTCGAGCGCGTCGGGCAGCCCGCACCGTTTGACGGCCTCGAGGACCTCGTCGAAGCAGCCGTCATCTGCCTGCTCCAGCAGCGTGTGCAGCGACTCGAGCATGAGCCGGATGGGGACATGAATCTCCGGATCTGGGTCGGAACTCACGCCGCGCAGCACTGCAGCCAAGATGGCCGGTTCGAGGAACCGAGCGAGCAGCGGTGCCGCGGTCTGGCCATCGGGGTCGTGCCGAAGCAGGGAGCTGTGAAGGCGGAGAATGCGCCGCCAACTCTTCTGGCGCGCCCAGTCTTCGAGCAGGTTGTCGAGGTGGCCGATGATGCTCGCCTCGTCGTTGTGACGCCCCGCATCGATGATCACCGCGAGCAGCGTGCGGCCCAGATGGTGCTCGAGCGCATCGCCGAGCTCTGCCTCGGAGTCGAAGAGTTCGTCGCGGAGTAGCGCGAGCATCTCTTCGGGGATGGCCACCGCCGCCGGCCGACTGCTGATGTCGAAGTCTGTCGCGCCCAGCCGCCGCGTTGGGGCGGCCTGCTCCTGCTTCGCGCCGAGCTTGCGCATCCGGGTCTGGATGCTCTCGCGGAGCGTGGCGAGCGCCTCTGTCTGCATCTCCGACAGCTCGCGGTCGAGCACCTCGAACTCCTTGAGGTCCTGCAGGATGACGGCGCTGACCAGTTTCGCACGCGCGTGCGGCAACTCGAGGTTCCAGAAGGCGGTGGCGAGATCATCCTCGTCTGCGAGTTCGACCGACGGATTGATGTAGAGCCAGGTCAGCCAGCTTCGGAGCTCCTCTTCGTCGAAGCCCGGAAGTAGGCTGAGCTCGCGAAAGCCAGCGTCGAAGAGGTTGTAGGGCACCGCGTCGTGGGGCGGTGCAGGCTCCCAGACGGAGTCACCGTTGAACTCAAAGGAGTAGGGTCGCACCTGCCAATGCACGCCGTCCACGTCTTCACCCACAATGGCGTGGAGAGACTTCAGCAGCCCCGCGACGCGGCTCTCGGTCTCTGCATGTTCCCAACCGTGCCGGTGCATCGAGTAGAGCGTGTGCTCCACCATCCGGAACAGGTCGCGCAGGTTCGACGCGGTCTCCCAAGACTTGGCGTCGATGGATTGGATGTCGCGCTCTGCCGCCGCAAACCTCGCCCCGATCTCCGCCAGCGCGGCCTCCGCCGGATGGGGCTCGCCCGTGACCACCGGCGCGCCCTCCGCTGCCAGAAAGTCAGCCAGCTGGTCGCGTAGGATCGCACAGCTCGTCTGCCGACCAAGCGGCGTCTCCGACAGCCCCTGCAGCAGGATCCGCGCAAGCGCCGGGCCCGCCGCCAACTCGAGCCGCTCGGCCTCGATCGACAGCTGCCAACTCTGCTCTGCCCAGACCTTCGGGGGATGGCCCGTGAGCAGCGAGTAGAGGGTCGCCGACAGGCCGAAGACATCGCTCCGTGGGTCGCCTGGCGTGGCGCAGAGCCCGACCAATTCGGGCGCCCGCCAGGCGCTGGGCGCCGTGATAAGGTCGGGGGAGTTCTGCTCCGCCTGTTCGTCCGCAACGAAGGCGCCGGCGAACCCAGCCACCCGGAGGCGGCCGGTATCTGTGATGACGATGCACTTGGGCGTAACGCCTCGATGGAGGATGCGACGCGCGTGCGAGGCGGCGAGGAAGTCTGCCACCATGTGGCCCAGATAGGCCACGGTTACGGCCGACAGCCCAGCGCTACCGTCGGCGATGACGGCCGCGCCATGCGCGCCGCGAATCAGCTCGACCACCACAAACGGGTCGCCCTCACGGGTCACATCTTTGCGCAGATACTTGAGCGATGCAGGATGGGAGATCTGCTCGGAGATGGAGGCTTCGCGGAAGAAGCGCCAGCGCATCCGCGGGTCGCGTGCGTGCCTGCTGTCGAGCACCTTCACGGCCACCTGCGCACCGCGCCGATCGGTGCCGAGGTAGACCCGTGTCGCGCTCCCCTCGCCGATGAGGGCGTCGAGCCGATAGGTATCAAGCACCGTCCCGAGGCGCGCGTCCACCGTCGCTTCGCCGCCCTCCGCGGGCTGCCCGCCGGTGCCGAGCCTGTCCGGGGTGGTCTCCCTCATCAGCTACCTCCTGATGCACAAAGTAGCCTCCGCGCGGCGAGCGGGTCAACTAAGTCCCATCGCAGCACCTCGCTCGACGTGACGCAGCGTCGGTAGCCTCGAAGGGATGTGCAACCCCGCACCGCAGCAACGGCACTGTCTTCCGAAATCGGGACGCGGCATTAGGCCGATGCAGCTCACCGCCAGCTCTGGCACTGACACCGCAAGTGGTTCGAGCGGTCCCGATTGTGACTGAGGAGCGCCGACATCAACGGCTCCGCTGACACGCCTCACCTCGAACAGCGCCGGCAATTTCTACCTCAGCACGCTCAGCTCCCGCGTCGTCATGCCCTACACAGCACGGGTCACCCTAAACGGGCAGACCTATGCGATGGAGACCGAAACCAGTAACGGCGACTGCAACTCCTGCCACACGCCCGGCGGCAACGGCGACACAGCAGGCCGCATCGTCGCTCCCTAAGCCTGGCCATCGCCGCCGCACCCAAGCGCGGGGCTACGGGTTGAGGTGACTCACAACCGTGATGTCGGGCTCGGATTCGAGCGCGGCTCCGAGCGTGGCAAGGGAGGCCGCGCCCGGCACAAAGACGCCGTCGAGGAAGCCGACCACCGAGGCGATCGTAAGTTCAGCCTGGCGGCCACTCCGCATCGCAGGTGTCTCCGTCTGATTCGTCGAGCAGGGCGCGATACATTCGGCGTTGACCACCTCTGCGGAGGCGCCACCGAGTGACTCAGCGAGCGTGCCGAGGGTGCTCACATCGATGTCCGAGACCACGCTCGAGCAGCCGATGACGTCGGGGTGGGGCACATTGTTGAAGAAGTCGCTCACCACATCGGCAAAGGCGGTGTGGCTTCCCCGCTCGAGAGACACAACGAGCGACGGCGCCGGAATCTCTGCGAACGAGGCGACGCTGGAGGCGTAGTCAACGATGGCGTCGCCCGTTCCAAGCATGATGAGTGCCGGGACGGCGGGCGTCTCGAAGAGCGGGCGCGGCATGTAACAGGAGGGTGGCGCGAGGGCGACCACGGCGTCGATGCGGGGGTCGTAGAACTCCGTCTGCCAGGCAGCGAGCATGACCGTCATCGCGCCGAGAGAGAGCCCAACATAGGCCATCTTCTCCGGGTCAACGCGGCCCTCGAGCGGCGAACCGGCGGTGGCGCCGAGTTCGAGCACCCGGTCGGCGAGGAGTTTGAGGTCGCCGGGCTGGTTCACCACATCGGCGACATCGGGCGGCTGCGCGAGACGGTTGGTCTTGGGGAAGTCGGCGGCCGCCACGATGTAGCCGCGCGAGGCCAGGATCTCTGCGGTCTTGCGGTTGTCCGAACGAGTGCTGCCAAGACCGTGCGCCCAGATGATGACCGGGCCGGGAGCAGCCGCATCGGTGGGGTGCCAGATGGTGACCGGCAGGCGGCGGGGCTCCGCTGTCTCGCCGGAGCCGGCAGGGAAGGGCCGCGTCTCGTCCACGAGCTCGTCTGCGGTGGTGGCAAAGGTGTGCGGGCCGCGGAGGCGCAGCGAGGGCAGGAGAGGCTGCGCAGAGCCTTCGCCGGAGCCATCGGCTTCGCTGCCCGTGTCTGCACCGCTGTCGTTGCTGACAGTGTCTGCGCTGGTGCCTGTGTCTTCGCTTCCCGCGCCTAGCGAAGTATCTGCGTCGGCAGTTCCGACGCTCTCGTCTCTGCAGCCTGCTGTGAAGGCGATGAGGATGAGCGTGAGAGTCTGGCTGCGCATGGGGCCTCCGCTGGTGGAAGCAGACGCAGTAGCAGAGCCTAGGGGGCCTTGCAGTAGCTCAGGGGGCGACGGTCGCGATGCAGCGCGTCAGCGGCAGGCCCACGTCGGCGAGCGTGTAGAGGTAGACCTGCTCTCCCACCGTGAGCGCACGAGGCGCACCGCTGGCGGGGACCCGCTGCGCAGCGCCGACCGGGACGAAGCCGTAGGTGACCGCGCCGCGAAGCGCAGGAGCCGTCTCGGGCACATCGACGCGCCAGATGGTGCCGGCGGGGGTGTCGAGGTTGGGCGGCACGCCGGGGTTCGCCGAGCCGATCTCGAGCAGGTAGAGGTAGCGGGCCGAGCCGGTGAAGCGGATGGTACCATCGGCCTTTACGCCGATGCTGCCGGCACAGGCGCGGGGCTCGTAGGTGGCCTGGGTGACGAGCGGCCCGCCGAAGGGTGCAATGGCCGCAGCCTCAGACTCCACGTGGCCGCGCCGCAGATACTCCTCCAGGAAGAAGGTCTTCATCCGGTCCGGCTCGGTGCTCGGCAGCGCAGTACGAACACGCTCGAAGCCAAAGTTCTGCTCGGGCGGATAGGCGCCGAAGGCAGACGAATCGACGAGCCCGGCGAGCAGCGCGACGCCATCGTCAGAGACCGAGTCGGTCCAGATGGCCGAGGCCTCGAGGTGCCAGTCGGAGGGGCCTTCGGGCGCCAGCTCCGAGCTATGGCAACAGACGCAGGCGCAGGCCTTGACCTGCGAGGTCACCCAGTCGAGTTCCGACAGGAAGGCAGGGTCGTCGAGCCGCGGGTCGGCGGCGTCACTCCGGATAACGGGAGGCTGCGCCGAGTAGGGGCGCTGGGTCCGAACGATGTCGCAGCGGCCGTAGTCGGCGAAGTCGCGGCCGGGCTCGGTGCAGGCCGAGATGGCGGTGTAGGTACAGACCGAGTCGCCCTCCGCGGGGGCGTCGCCAGCCACCGGCGGGCTACAGACAAGTCGGGGCTGAATGAAGATGCCGCCGGGCAGGCTCTCGGGCAGCGGGAAACTCTCCGTGGAGATGATGCCCTGCGCGGGCTCTCCTGAGCCGCTGCCGCTGGTGTCCGTTGCGCCTGACCCATCCGTCGCGTCGGCCGAACTGTCGGTCGCGGAGGCGTCTTCGGCGGTATCGGTGCTGCCGCCGGCGTCGTTGCCTGCAGGAAGGTCGGCAGACTCGTCGGAGCACCCAACAAGGCAGAGGAGCAGCGTAAAGGAGAGCTGACGCATGTTATGGTCCTCAGGGAGTGTATCCGCTGAGATGCAGCCCCGCGGGAGAAGGTTCGCGGAGACGCTGCGCTAGACTGGGTTCGCCTTCGCCTCGAGCGCCTCCCAGCGCACGTATATCTTGGCCAACTCTGCTTCGATAGCGGTCACGCGGTCCATGGTCGGCCGGGTCTCTCTCGCTGGTTTTGCATAGAAGACGGGGTCAGCGAGCAGGGCGCTCAGCGTGCTCTGTTCCTTCTCCAGCACCTCGATGCGGCGGGGTAGCTCTTCGAGCTCCTTCTTCTCCTTGAAGGACATCTGCACCTTGGGCGCCGGGAGCTTCCCTGCGGCGATGAGGGCCTTCTTCTCACTCTGTTTCGTGGCCGGTTCGGGACGCTGACGGAGCCAGTCGTCGTAGCCGCCCGGGTAGTCGCCGATGCGGCCGTCGCCCTCAAAGACGAGCGTGCTGGTGACCACCTCGTTGAGGAAGGCCCGGTCGTGGCTGACAACGAGCACGGTGCCCGGGTAGTTCGACAGCAGCTGCTCGAGCAGCTCGAGCGTCTCGGTGTCGAGGTCGTTCGTCGGCTCGTCGAGGACAAGCACATTCGAGGGCTTGAGGAAGAGGCGCGCGAGCAGCAGTCGGGCCCGCTCGCCGCCGGAGAGGAGTCGAACCGGCACACGGGCACGCTCCGAAGAGAAGAGGAAGTCCTGCAGGTAGCCGTGCACATGGCGGGGCCGGCCGTCGACCGTGACCCGGTCGTTGCCGTCGGCCACGGTGTCGACGACGGAGCGGTCGGGGTCGAGCCACTCGCGCGTCTGATCGAAGTAGACAACCTCGAGCCGCGTACCGGTGCGGACCTGTCCCGAGGTCGCCTCGAGCTCGCCTAGCAGGCAGCGGATGAGCGTGGTCTTTCCGCAGCCATTCGGCCCGATGATGCCGATGCGGTCGCCGCGCATGATGAAGGTGGTGAGTTCGTGGATCAGCGGAGGACGACCCTCGTAGCCGAAGCTGAGCGCCTGGGTCTCACAGACCAGCTTGCCTGAGTTCGCCGCCTCCTGAATGGCCATCTTGAGTTCGCCCGGCCGCTTGCGCTGCGAGGCCCGCACCGCACGGAGCTGTTCGAGCGCGCGGAGACGGCCGACCGACTTGGTCCGGCGCGCCGCCACACCCTTGCTCGCCCATTCGGCCTCTTCAGAGATGCGCTTGTCGAGCCGGATGCCCACTGCCTCCTCTTCTGCCAACTGCCGTTCACGCCGCTCCAGATAGGTGCGGTAGCCGCAATCCCAGGAGGTCAGCTTGCCGCGGTCGAGCTCGACGATGCGGTTGGCGATCCGCTCGAGGAAGGCCCGGTCGTGGGTCACAAAGAGCAGCCCGCGCTGCGATTCGCGCATGAGCAGCGTCTCGAGCTGCTCGATCGCCTCGACATCGAGGTGATTCGTGGGCTCGTCGAGCAGCAGAATGTCGGGGTCGGTGGCCAGCGCGCGGGCCAGTGCGGCACGCCGCTTGAGGCCGCCCGAGAGTGTCGCGAAGGGCTGGTCGGGATCGAGGCCGAGCCGCGCGATAGCCGTCTCGACAGCGGGTGCTACGGCCCAGGCCGCTGAGGGGTCTCCGATCGCATCGCCGCCGGCCCGCATCGCTGCAGCGTCGCGCCCCGCGCTTCCGAAGGCGCCCGCCACCAGCTCCCAGACCGAGGCCGAGTCGTCCGAGGGGATCTCCTGAATCAACCGCGCAACACGGAGTGAATCGGGCCGCTCCACCACGCCCTGCTCGGGCAGCAGCACGCCCTCAATCATGCGGAGTAGCGTCGTCTTTCCCGCGCCATTCCGGCCCAGCAACCCCACCCGCTCACCCCGCTCAATGGAAAACGAGGTATCGTTCAGCACGGGTGCCGAGCCAAATGAGAGATGAATCCCCCGGAGTTGAATCAGTGCCATTACACTCCGCTCGTTTCGCCCAACATTCTGGCTTCCAGTTCGTGAACCAGCGCATCGACGCGCTCGGCCATGTGGGCCAGTTTCTCATCCCGCAGCGCCAGCATCTCCGTGCGGAGCTCCTCGGCGCTCTGCAGTAGCTGGCGAACGCGCTCTTCGGGCGCCGACCCACGAGCCGACTGCACGGCAGCCGCAAGCGACTCAGCCCGCTGCGCCAGCCCCTCGCGGAGCTCCTTGGCCCGCTCCGAGACGCGGGCGATGGTGTTCTCGATGACGTGGCGCGGCGGACGGCTCACGCCGGAGGCAAGCCCCACGAACTGCATGACCTTGAGGATCCAGTAGGTGGGGTCGAACTCATACCAGCGCCAACCCTGCGCCGCGGAGCGCTGGTAGTGGTGGTGGTTGTTGTGCCAGCCCTCGCCCATGGTGAAGGTGGAGATCAGCGCGCTGTTACGCGACGTGTCGGTGGTCTCGTAGACACGACGGCCCATGACATGGGCGAGCGAGTTGACGCAGAACGTGCCGTGCCAGAGCGCCACAGTCGAGACGCCGAAGCCCCAGCCAAGCCCCGTGAGACCGCACGTTGCGTAGAGCGCGATGGCGAGCAGCAGCGGCGGCACAATCGCATACTTCTCCAGCCAGAGGATCTCCGGGAACTTCGCAAAGTCCTTCACCCGCTCGATGTCTGTGGTGTCGGTCTCTTCGACCAGCATCCAGCCCATGTGGGCGTACCAGAAGCCGTCGAGCTTGGGGCTGTGAACATCGCCGGGCTGGTCGGAGTAGCGGTGGTGCTGGCGGTGGTGGGCAGCCCACCAGAGCACGCCCCCTTGGCAGGCGGTCTGCGCAAGGAAGGCCATGAGGAACTGCGTCACGCGCCCCATCTTGTAGGCGCGGTGTGAGAAGTAGCGGTGGTAGCCGGCCGTGATGCCGAACACCCGCACATAGTAGACCACAAGCGCGAGGAGGAGGCCGAACCAGCTGAAGCCCGCCATCCAGGCCACGATCGGGGTCGCGATGTGGATGCCGAGGAAGAGCGTGTTGCGGGGACGGGGACGGAAGCGGGACCAGATGCTGGATGTCGACACGGCTCTCTCCGGAGGGCTCGTGAGGGACTGCCTGACGAGTGCGCGGGGATTAGTCATTCCGCCCCCCCAAGGTCAAACGGCATCGCCGAGTTTTCCGCAACTTGCAAACAGCCAGACGACGCGCTGCGCGTCGCCCGCGGCAGTCCCGTTACGGGACGGTGAGGAAGGCCACATACTCGCCGTGCGTCAGACAGTGAGCCCAGACGCGGACCCTGTCTCCCGACTTCACCCCCGCCGGGATCGCGGCGAGGTAGATGGTGTTCTTGCCACCGTCGGCGGTGATGTCGCCCTCGCCAAAGACAGCGTAGGCGCCGTTGTCGCCCGTCGCCGTTCCCGGCCAGTCGGAGTAGCTGCTCTGCAGCTCCTCCGTCTCGGCCTCGTCGGCCTTCCGGACCTTGATCCAGTTGTACCAGTGGCCCACATGGTTGTTGGCTTCGCTCTTCACCGCGTTGGGATGGCGGGCATACCCCTTCGACGGATCACCCCACATCACTGCCATGAAGCCCGCCGGCACGCTGCCCACCTCCGGCAGATAGGGGAGGTGCTTGCCGAGCGCCTCCTTTGGTCCCGTCTCTGCATTGATCGCGGCCTGGTAGGTCGCCGGGATGAAGCCCGCGTTGCCGCGCTCCCGGTTGTAGGCGATCGCATCCCAGCCGGCCGGCTCGGTGCGGATGGGCTCGTTCGGGTCTCGGACCGGAGCTGCAGGCGCGGCTGCCTGCGGCGCGCCACAGCGGCTCACCGCGGGCATCAGGATGACGGCGCCCGTCGAGAGGGCGAGGCGTTGAAGAAAGCTGCGACGGTCTTGCATGAGCGCACCTAAGCGGAGGTTAACGGAGAACAGACAGGTCGACGCCGAGCGTCTGGGCGAGGAAGGCGAACTGGTCGGCGTTGGCGGCGACCGTCTGCTTCACGAGGTCGGCTCCGCCGTGGCCGGCGTTGCGCTCCAGGCGAAAGAGCACGGGCGCTGCGTCTGGCAGCTCCGAGGTTGCCGCTGCCACCGCTGCCGCGAACTTGCGCGCGTGCATCGGGTCGACCCGGTCGTCATGATCCGAGCCCATCATGAGCAGCGCGGGGTAGTGGGTCCCGGCCTTCACGTGGTGGTAGGGCGAGTAGGCGGCGAGGTAGGGGAACTGCGTGGCCTCGTCCGCGCTGCCATACTCCGGGATCCAGGTGCGCCCGCTGCCGAACCGATGGTAGCGGAGCATGTCGAGCAGCGGCACCGCGCAGATGACCGCGCCGTAGAGTTCGGGCCGCTGCGTCATCGCCGTACCGACCAGCAGGCCGCCGTTGCTCCCGCCCTTGATGGCCAGCTTCTCCGAGCGGGTCCAACCGGTCGAGATCAGGTGTTCGGCGGCCGCGTGGAAGTCGTCGAAGACGTTCTGCTTGCGGTCGAGCATGCCGGCCTGATGCCATGCCTCGCCATACTCACCGCCGCCGCGCAGGTTGGCGATCGCGTAGACGCCGCCGAGCTCCAGCCAGGTCACCACGGCCGACGAGAAGGCCGGGGTCATGTCGACGTTGAAGCCGCCGTAACCGTAGAGAAGTGTGGGGTTGGAGCCGTCGCGCTTGGCGTCGTCGCGGTGCACCACGAACATGGTCACCTGCGTGCCATCCTTGGAGGTGTAGCTCTCCTGCGTCACGACCATGTGGGAGGTGTCAACGTCGAGCTGCACGCGGCCCCAAACCTCGCTCCGGTTCTCCTTCAGCGACAGCTTCATCACCTGCGTCGGCTGCGTGAAGGTAGAGAAGCCGTAGTAGAGGTCGTCGCTGTCGAGCTCGCCCGACAGCCCCGAGATGGAGCCCAGCCCTGGAAGCGCGAGGTCGCGCACCTTGCCGCCCTCCAATCCCCACAGTGAGAGCCGGCTCGCGGCCTTGTCCAGTGACGAGATGACCAGCTTCTCGCCGGCCACCTGCACCCCATCAATCTTCGTCGCTCCCTCTGGGATCACCTCGCGCCAGAGGCCGCTGTCGGGCGAGACGGAGAGCACCCGGTACATCGGCGCGCCGGCATTGGTGTGGAGGTAGAAGGTGTCCTTGTAGGCGGTCACCTCGGTGACGGCGCCGGCGCCGACGACCAGCCGCTGGAAGCCCAGCCCCTGCGCCCGCTTGTCCACCTGCGCCACAAGCTCATTCGTCACGCTCGAGGCGATCACAGCACCGCTCGGCACCACCCGCTGCGGGATCGTGATGTCGACCTGCATCCGCTGGTCGCGATACCAGATGCTCACATCGTCCCAACCCCGCGAGAGGTAGAGAAAGAGGAAGTGGCCATCCTCCGAAAGGTCGACGCCGAGGAAGGTCTCAGGGTCGCCCGTGGCACCGAAGATCTCGGTGTCGGCTCCCTGTGGGCTCCCGAGCTGGTGGAGCCGAACCGTCGCGAATCCGGGCCGCTGCTCGACCGTCACCGTCTCGCTCACCGGCGGCACCCAGACATAGTAGAGTTGCTCCGAATCGGGCGTCCACGACATGCCCGAATACTTCGCGCCTTCGAGTTCGTCCGGGAGGTCTTCGCCTGTGTCTACACGACGCACGCGGAGCGTTGCCTCGTCGGCGTTGTTGGGCTTGATGAGATAGGCGAGCAGCTTGCCGTCGGGCGACGGAATCCAGCCGCCAAGCGCTGTGGTGCCATCCTCGGAGAGCTTCGCGGTGTCGATGAGAACCCGCTCCTCTCCGCTCTCGTCGCGCCAGGCCAAGAAGGACTTCTCGGCCCCCTTCGGACGCCGCATGTAAAAGAGCCGGCCCTGCCGCGCGACCGGCGTGGAGATGGAGTCCACGTAGAGCAGCGACGAGAAGCGGGCTGTGAGCAGCTCGTGCCCCTTCACGCCGTTCACCACCGCGCGGGCGTGGAGATCTTGTCCGTCTGCCCAGGCCTTCACTTCGGCCGATTCGCCATCTTCGAGCCAGCGGTAGGGGTCGGCAATGGCGACGCCATGGAGCTGGTCAACAATGGCTTCGCGCCGAGCAACGGGCGCTGCGGGAGGATTCTTCACGGAGGTCTCCTGAGGAGCCGCGCAGGCGGCCAGCAACGCGGCGAGGCAGAGGGCGAAGGCCTTGCGCATCATGATTGTGCTCGAGCGGCGAGCGACTCCGTGGCGCTCTCGCGGCGGCCGTCGGCATGGTTGGCGAACCGCTCTGCTTCGCGCGGATGGACCGGCCCGCTGTTCGGCCACTGCCAGCGCCCGAAGAGGCCCCGCTGGTAGTCGTCAAAGGCCCGCTGCAGCTCCGCGTAGTTGTTCATCACAAAGGGGCCGTGGGCGGCAACGGGCTCGCCGATCGGGCGGCCCTGCAGCAGCAGGAGCTGCGCCGGTGCATCGCCATTCTCGAGGGGGCAGGGCAGGTGCGACGGGACGACTGCCCGCACGCGGCCCGACAGCGGCGAGCCTCCGAGCGTCACCGCCCCCTCAAACAGGTAGAGCGACCGCGAGAGGCCAGGCGATGCGGCGGGCAGCGTCCACTGCGCACCAGGCTCCAGATTGATGGTCCAGATGGCCACCTCGTTCTGCGGCGAAGCGGCCCACGAAGCTGGCGGCGGCGGCGGAGCGGGCTGCTCTCCGATGGCACCCGCAGCCATGACCAGACGGGTCTTGCGACCGGCCTCGTCGGTGAAGGTCTGCTCGGGGATCTGGTGGGCCCAGAAGATAGCGAAGTGGGGTGTCGCCATCTTGTTGCGGGCGGGCAGGTTGAGCCAGATCTGGAAGAACTCGGTCAGGTTGTGCTGCTCGCGCTCCACGAGCGGGAACATCTCGCAATGCTCGACCCCCTTGCCGGCAGTCATCCACTGCACATCGCCGTTGCCAAACCGGGCCGTCGCGCCAAGAGAGTCGCTGTGATCGATGAGGCCGCGGCGGGTGAAGGTCACCGTCTCGAAGCCCCGGTGCGGGTGGCGCGGAAACCCTGGGATCTCCTTGCCGTGGTACATGTTCCAACCATCTTTGTTGCCAAAGTCCTGGCCGAGGTTTCGCCCGTCGAGGCTCGCCTTCGGGCCCATGGCTTCGGTGCCTTCCGGGTAGTCGTCCACATGGTAGACGCAGAACAGAAAGGGGTCGACGGTCTGCCACGGGAAGCGGAGCGTCTCAACGGACTCGACAATGCTTGCTGCCATCTCTTTCTCCTCGTTCGCAGACCGGTTGGTCGAACTGCCGGCCATAGGTAGGGCGGTTGCGATCCCGCCGCAATCAGCCGACCGACTCCTGCCTGTCGCCCGTTCTGTAGGCTCTCAACTTCGCGTTCCATCGCCCCATTCCCGCAGCGACGAGCACTGCGGCGCCACCGCCGAAGAGGATGGCGAAGCGGGTGCTGGTAACCGCCGCCAGCAGCCCCGACTCAAAGGCGCCGAGCTGGTTGCTGGCGTGGATGAAGAGCATGTTGATCGCGCTCACCCTGCCGCGGAGCCCGTCGGGGGTCGACAGCTGCACGATGGTGTGTCGCAGCACCACGCTCACCTGGTCTGCGGCGCCCACCAGCGCGTAGGCAATGACCGACAGCCAGAGCGTGGTCGAGAGCCCGAATAGAAGCGTCGCTGCGCCGTAGGCCGCAACCGTCCAGAGCAACGTCCTTCCGGCCCGCTCAATCGGTCGGCGTGAGGCGAGGTAGATCGACATGCTGAGAGCGCCGAGCTCAATCGACGCCGAGAGCAGGCCAAACCCCACGGGCCCCACGTTGAGGGTCTCCTTCGCAACGACCGGCAGCAGCGCCTGCGCGCCGCCCAGGACCACCGCCACCATATCGAGCGCCATGCAGCCGAGCAGCACCGGCGAAGAGGAGACGAACTTCGCGCCATCCAACATCTGCCGGAAAGGGTGCGGCTGCTCTTCGCCTGCTCCACTGGGCATGGCGGGCGGGAGCCGTCGCACCAGCAGGTAGGAGGTCAGCAGCAGCAGCGAGTGCAACAGGTAGATAGACCAGATGGGAGAGAAGACGAGGAGCAGCCCCGCGAGCGCCGGACCCGAGGCCATCGCGAGGCTCTGCATCGTCGCGGCAATGGTCACGGTCTGTGGAAGCTCTTCCCGAGACACCAGGCCAGGCAGCAGGCTCGCGCGCGAAGGCTGCTCCAACCCTCCGATTGCAGCGAGCCACCCTGCTGCCACAAAGAGCACCCCATGCGGCAGCGTCCCTTGATAGGCGAGCCAGGCAACAATCGGCGTTGCGCTTGCCGCCACCAACTGCGACCGGCGCACCGTCCGGGTCCGCTCGTAGCGATCGGCGATGACACCGCCGGCCATCGTCGACAGCAGCGCCGGCAGAAACTGCGCGAGCCCGAGCGTGCCGAGAAGGACCTTGCTCCCCGTCAGCTCGTAGACGTGCCATGAGGCTGTGGCCCGGAAGAGCGTCATCGCCATGAGCCCGAAGACGCGGCTTGCGAGGTAGGCCTGCACCATGGGGTGTCTTCGGAGCAGCGCGATCGCGGAGCCACCGGCAGAGGCGTTCTGTGTGCCGCTATCCGGCATGTGCCCACGTAGTGAGGCCCCAGGCCATCGCGCCGACAAGCCAGAGGAGGGTGGATACCACGACAGCGCGAGCGGCAAAGAGCTCGGCCACACCATAGGCATGACAGAGGCTGAAGACTGCGACGCCGACAGGCGTGGTCGACTGTGCCACCACCACAGCCCGGTCGGTCGCGCTGAGCTCCATCGGCATGTAGTGCACGACCGCGACCGCCAGCAGTCCGGCCCCTGCGGTCTTGAGAAGCGTCGTGCCCACCACGCCGCGATCGGGTGCCACGACTGCGCCGCGGTGACGCCAGAGGTAGAGGCCCATCGCGACGAGTGCCACGGGCGAAGCAGCAGCGCCCAGCGGCGACAGCATCGCCACCGCCTGCAGCTTGATGGGGGCCGGCAGGTAGCGGGCCGCGATGCCGATCCAGGGCGCCCAGACGATGGGCATGCGGAGGGTCTCCGCGAGCACGCTCCGGCTGCTGGCCTGTGGCGAGGCCCGCCGGAGCAGCACCGGCATCACCGCCATGCCGAGCAACAGGTGGAGGGTCGCAATGCCCACTGCGCGCCGGCTCCCCGCGCCCCCTGCCAGCGCCGTGCAGAAGGGGATCCCGATGTAGGCGCTGTTGCCGTAGATGAGCGCGCAGAAGGCGGCCGTCCGGTGCGCTGCGTCGCGGAAGAAGCGCGAGGCAGCCCAGGCGAAGGGGAGCCAGAGCAGCCAGACCGCCGTGGCCGACAGCAGCGCCGGCGCTACGCTGTCGGTCTGCTCCTCCTTGAGTAGCAGCACCACAATCCAGACAGGAAAGGCGAGCGTAATCGCAAACCGGTTCAGCACCTCTGCCGCCGCCTCGCTGTCACGGAACACGCCAAGCGCGCCCGCAAGCGCGCCGAACCCAACCAGGCCGGCAAGGATGAGCACTGCTGCAGTCATGACAGGCCCCCCGCCACCGCTGGGGGCCTACTCGGCAAGAATCGCCTCGATCTCTCGCCGGAGCTCACGATCACCCGCCAGCACGAAGAGCCTGGCCGGCGCCTCATTCGACATCGGAATTGCCTCGATGGTCACCGTCCGCGCCTCAGCGTCGGTGTACCACTCCGCCTCATGCAGCAGGCCGTCGAGGCCGAGTTCGAAGACATCGGTGAGCCGCTGCTCGGGCGCCAATTTCACGGTCACCCTCGCCTCGGTCTCGCCGAAGATCCAGTGCGGCACATCCTCGGGGAAGAGGGCGTTTCGGAGGCAGAGCGCGTCGGTCACCGAAGAGGTGGTATTGAGATTCAGCAGCGGCAGGACGATGCCCGCCCGCGCCGTGATGGTCTGCGCCAAGACCTCGCCCGACAGCACCGTCGCCTGGTGCGACAGGTCGCCCTCGCGCAGCATGTTTCGCACCGCGCGGAAGGCCCTGTTCGATGCCCCGATCGCCTCCCACGACCGCGGCGCCGCAGCCGCCTCCTCCAGCGAGGTCTGGAACCACATCAACCCCTTGGCGCCCGCCGCCATCGCGGAGAAGGCCTGGAAGATGACCTCCTGCGGCGCGGGCTGCCGATGGAACACCTCCGTGCCCCGCGTCAGGTTCCATCCGCTGTGGAGCCCCTGCGCATACTGCCAGGTCGGCAGCGGCATCATGTTCTCTCGCGTGTTACGAAGGAAGTCGTAGGCGCCGAGCAGCTGGATGGGCGCCCCGTCCTCGGTGATGTGGGGAGCGCAGGCGGCGATGTAGTAGTCGATGCCCTGGATGTCGGCGATGCCGGCGAAGGTGCCCACATGACCATGTGTCTTGGCGCCGTTGTAGACAGGAAGCTCCGGGTGCATCGACCAGAGCTGCCTCGCCTCCCGTGCCTTGAGGTTTGCCCGTGAGAGGCCATCGGCGTCGTAGATTTCTCCGTCGACCTCATCGCCAATCAGGAAGCCGGCCGCGCGCGTGGTGTCGATGAGACCGGTGCCGGCATCGGGTGACGAGAGATAGTCGTCGCCGATCAGCACATGGTAGTCGCTCCGCTGCGGCGCGATGCTGTTCAGCACCTCCGCGGTGGGTGCGTTGCAGCGGCCGTTCCAGTAGAGATAGAAGGTGTCGAAACCTGCATCGAGGTGCTGGGTCAGCGCGGTCGTGTCGGCCTCGTTCGTCGGCACGGGGCATTCGTCCGACACAGGCCACGCCTCGATCGGAAACTGCTCCGGAACCACGCGGCCGGCCCCCACCGACGGGACGCCCGTGCCGTCGTCGAGCACCACGCTCCAGGCGTCGCCAGGCTTGAGCGGCTCGCAGAGCTTGAACTCCGCCCGCACCGTCGCGCCCGGCGCGATCGGTCCGCTTAGCCCGCAAACCTCGGCGGCATCATAGCGGATGCCATTGACCGTGATCGCGCGGATGCTCGCCTCCCGCTCGTCCCGGTTCTGTACGTGGATGAGCAGCCGTGTCCCCTCGTTTGCTGTGGTCACGTAGGTGATGGGCAGGGTGGTCGTGGTCATCACCACACGCTCGCTCAGCGCGTCGCCTTCGTCCGTGACAATGGTGACCTTGTGGACGGTCTGATCGTCCCAGGCAGCAGACCGGCTGTGCAGGCTGAGCCAGATCGGCTGACCGGCGACCACCTCCTCCGGCCACACGTGGTACCACTCCATCGTCGCGTTCTGTGCCGACACTTCGGCCTCAAGATCGCGCTCGTCCACAAGCACGCTCCGGACCCGACCCGAAGCAGCTGCGATGCCGACAATCTGAACCCGTCCACCATCACGCGGCGGGTCGGTGAACTCGGGGTAGAGCCGCTCGTCGAGCGACGCATCCTTGCGCAGCATCGCGTAGGTCGACAGGTCGGTCGCCGATGAGCAGACGGGCGGCGTTGCTTCGCAAAAGAGGCTGGGATCGAAGGGCTGGCGATAGTCGCCTTCTGGCGCCGGCGTCGTATCGACAGGCGTCGTGTCTGCGCCGCTCCCGGAGCCGTCCGGGGCTGTGTCTTCAAGGGTGTCGGCGGCGCTGCCATCCGTCTCGGTGTCGGTATCGGCCCCTGTGTCTGCGACCGCGCTGTCCTCCACGGCCGTGTCGGCCTCCGCGCCGCCTGACTTCGCATCGTCCCCACAGGCCGCGAACAGCAGGCAGAGGCTCCAGTTCCAAGAATGCTTCTTCACGCGTCCCTCGTCTCGGTCGGTTGCACCCTGCTGGCAGGGCGTTTCTGGTCATCGGCGCAACTATGCAATAAAGCGCGCGCACGCTAGCGCCAACCCACACAGCCCGCATGACCCACACCGAGCCCGAGCACGAAGAACGACTCGGCGGCATCCGACGACTCTACGGCAACGCCGCGGCCGACCGGATCGCCGCTGCTTCGGTGATGGTCATCGGCGTCGGCGGCGTTGGCTCGTGGACAGTCGAGGCGCTCGCCCGAACGGGCGTCGGCCGCCTCATTCTCGTAGACCTCGACGAGGTCTGTGTGACCAACACCAACCGGCAGCTCCACGCAGTCATGGGCAATTACGGGCGACCAAAGGTCGACGCCATGCGCGATCGCATCGCCGCCATTGCACCGGGCTGCAGCGTTGAGGTCATCGCCGACTTCTTCGCCGCAGACACTGCCGACGCGATTCTTGGGCTTTCGCCCGACCTCGTCATCGACGCCATCGATGACGCCCGCGAGAAGGCCCTGCTCATCCACCTCTGCCGCGCGCGCGCGCTCCCCCTCATCGTCTCGGGTGCTGCAGGCGGCCGCAAGAACCCCGCCGCTGTTACCTCCGGCGACCTCGGCGCCACCGCCGGCGATCCCCTCCTGCGCGAGGTCCGGCGCCACCTCCGCACGGGCCACGGTTGGAGCGTCGCTGACCGCCAACCCTGGGGCATCCCCGCAGTCTTCTCGCAGGAGCGGGCGCTCTATCCCACGCCGGAGGGCGAGGTCTGCGCTACGCCCGAAGCCGGCGCCCCCGCCCGACTCGACTGCCGAACCGGGTTCGGAACCTCCGCCATGGTCGTCGGCGCCGTCGGCCTTACCCTCGCCGCCCTCGCCGCGGACCTTCTCGCCTCCGGCGCTCATCCTACGAGGCAACCCTCCTTCGACGGATGCACCTCATGAAATCCACTCGCTACCTCGACCTTCTCACCGCCGTCTTCATCACGGCATTGCTCGTCTCCAACCTCGTGGCCGCCAAAACCACCGTCCTCATGGGCTACACCATCGGCGTCGGCATCTTCGTCTTCCCGGTCTCCTACATCTTCGGCGACGTGCTCACCGAGGTCTACGGCTACAAGGCCTCGCGCCGCGTCATCTGGCTCGGCTTTGCAAGCGTTGGTCTGGCAGCCGCCATCTTCCAGCTCTGCGTCCGCGCCACCCCTGCGCCCGGCTTCCAAAACCAGGCCGCCTTCGAGACCATCCTGGGCCAGAGCCCCTACGTCCTCATCGCCTCCATGATCGCCTACTTCATCGGCGAGTTCTGCAACTCCTTTGTTCTGGCAAAGATGAAGGTGATGACCCGCGGCAAGCATCTCTGGACCCGCACCGTCGGAAGCACCATTGTCGGCGAGGCCGTCGACAGCGTCATCTTCTACCCGCTCGCCTTCTTCGTCCTGCCGAGCCTCGTAGGCTTTGCCGCGGGCGTCTGGCCCGTAGAGGACCTTATCGCGGTTTGCATCAACAACTACTTCCTCAAGGTCGCACTCGAGGTCCTCGCAACGCCCGTCACCTATCTCCTCGTCGGCGCACTCAAGCGGGCCGAGGGCGTCGATGTCTTCGACACCAACACCAACTTCAACCCCTTCCAGTTCTCGGGCGACGCAGCCGAGACGCCCCCAGGCCAACACACATGACCCAGCGTCCCAAGCGCCCCGCAGCTCCCCGCAATGCCGATTTCTATGGAGCTCCGGTCGGCGTCGGTCCCCGCTATCAGCCTCCTGGCCCGCCGCGCCCCGCCATCACCGCCGGCCACACCCGCCCCGAAAAGCCGCCGCTCTCCAAGCAGGTCACCACCCTCTGGGACTACCCGTCGCAGCACTACGGACAGACGCAGCAGGGGAGCCAGTCCTACGAGGGTGCAACCCCCTCCTATGTCATCTGGAATGTGATTCAGCGCTTCTCCGAGCCGGGCGCTACAGTCCTCGACCCCTTCTGCGGCTCCGGTACCACCTTGGATGTCTGCCGCGACACAGGCCGCACCGGCCTTGGCTTCGACCTCGCGCCCACCCGCCCCGACATCCAGCAGGCCGACGCACGGAGCATCCCGCTCAAGAATGCCACTGTCGACCTCGTCTTCATGGACCCGCCCTACGCAGACAACCTCGACTACTCCGACGACCCCCGCTGCATCGGAAAGCTCAAGGGCGATGGCCGCTACCAGCGCGCCATGAAGCTCGCAATTGACGAGGCGGTCCGCGTGCTCCGAAACGACGGCGTCCTCGCCATCTACGTCTGCGACGTCTTCAAGAAAGACCGCCCCTTTCAGCCGCTCGGCTTCGACCTCTTCGCGGCGGCGCGGCAGTACCTCGACCCCATCGATGTCGTCGCTGTTACGCGGCACAACCGGACGCTCGAGATGGGCAACTTCCGCAAGGCCGCAGACGAGGGCAACTTCTTCCTCCGCGGCTTCAACTACCTCATGCTCTTCCGCAAGCGGGCGCCACGCCCCGATCAGGAGAGCCGGTAGACGGAGCAGACGGCCTCATCGCCGGCCTCCAGCTCACGCGACGAGGGCAGCCGGTAGCGACCCAGGCAGACCAGGCCGGCAGCGTCGAGGTAGTGGCGCCCTGGGTCGCCCAGCATCACCTCGGCGCCTGCCTCCACGCAGCTCCGGAGCCAGGCCAGCATCGCTCCGGCCATCGGCCCCTCGTAACAGATGTCGCCCGCAAGGATGAGGCCGCCACGCGGCGCGAGTGCCGTCACATCAGCCGTCTCCGCTACCAGTTCAACGCCGTTCGCCGCAGCATTCAGTGCCGCCGCCTCTGCCGCCATCGGGTCGATGTCGAGGCAGTGCACCTGCGCCGCGCCGAGCTTCGCCGCCACGATGCCCACCAGGCCGCTCCCGCTCGCCACGTCGGTCACCTGTCTGCCCGAGACGAGCTCCGGATGCAGCTGCAGATGGTGTGCCAGCCCCACGCCGCCAGCCCAGGGAAAGGCCCAGAAGGGCAGGGCGAGCTCGCCACGCTTGAGCCAATCTGCTGCCTCATGCCAGAGCGGAAACGCCGCGTCCGCAGTCCGAAGCAGCACACCCTTCAGCCCCGGCACAGGCGCCAGCCGCGTCTGCGCCAGTATAAAGGCCCGGCGCTCTTCGGCGCTCCGCTCCACGCCCACTACTTGCCGAGCGAGAGGTCCGCGCCGGTTGCCATGATCTGATAGGCCTTCACAGGCCCCTTCACCTTGCGCGGTGCCTCTCCCGCCTTCGCCGCATCGTCGGCATAGTGCTGCGCCTCGTCCTGCGACATCTCCCGCTCGGTCAGCACGCCCTCGATGTCCACCTTCCCGCCCATGGCGTTCTTCGGCATGAAGAAGGCGTAGTCCTTGAACTTCACCCGAACCTCCTGCTTGAGCTCGGGCGCCGTCAGCGTCATCCAGCAGCCCTTGTTCTGGCAGACGCCGGAGACCTTTGCGGCGATGCGGCAGACCTTGCCCGAGGGGACGCAGGCCTCGATGGCCGTCGAGATGGGCATGGCCGGTCCGGCCGTCGTGAAGGCCCAACCGTAGTGCGCTGTCGTCCCGGCCGCCTGGTCGGGCGGCGTGCGGTCAAATCCGAGCCCCTTCGCCGGCTCCGCGGAGCCCTCGGCGGGCGGAGCAACGGGTGCGGGGGCGGCGGCGGGCGCTGCTGCGGCCAACGTAGGCACCGCCTTCTGCACTGCCTCTGCGGAGCCGCTGCCGGCGGGCGCTGCTGCCGGCGTCGGTGTGCCACAAGCGACCAGTCCCATCATCATCAACGCCAATCCAAACTGCCTCATTGCTGCCTCCACGCGCTGCGTTCCGTTGCTCTGCGGAGGCTGCTAGACCGAACGCCTCGCTTCTTCAACCGCAGGGCAACAACGCGTGGCCTCCGACGGCGTCATTCAGTTTCAGCTCCACCATCGGGACGCGCCGCTCCCTGACGCTGAAGCGATCGGGATCCTCTCAGGACTTCGAGACGCGCTCCGAGCCCGAGGCTGGATTGGCCGCGACCCTGCGCGCTACGGAGGCCTTGGCTACGGCAATGTGAGCCGGCGTCTTGCCGGTGATGCCTTCCTCGTCAGCGCCACCCAGACCGGCCACCTCGCAACACTCGCCGCCCTCCATTGGGTGACCGTCACCGTAGCCTCCCCCGCCACCAACGAGCTCTGGTCCGAGGGCGCTGGCAAGCCCTCTTCCGAGTCGCTCACCCACGCGGCGATCTATCAGGCCTGCAACGCAGCCTTCGTCTGCCACATCCACCACCCTGCGCTTTGGAAGGCAGCCTGCGCTGGCGCCATCGCGCTACCGAAGACCCCTGCCTCGGCCACCTACGGCACACCTGCCATGGCAGCATCGCTCTCCGAGATCGCCTCTTGCGAGACGGACTCCTTTGCGGCCGCGATGAGCGGTCACGAGGACGGTCTCATGGCTGCTGCGGAGAGCCCTGAGGCTCTGCTTGAACTGCTCGACAGGCTCTCCGCCAAAGTCGCTACGGCGCGGTGAGCGCAGCCTCGATGGCGGCAGTCACCTCGGCGCTCATGGGCAGCGTCGTGGGTGCGAAGCGGTTGATGACGAAGCCATTCTTGTCGACCAGGAACTTGGCGAAGTTCCATGCGATCTCGCCCTGGAAGGCCTCAGGAGACTCGGTCGTGAGCGTGCGGTAGAGCGGCGCAATCTTCACGCCCTTGACCACAATCTTGTCGAACATGTCGAAGGTCACGCCGTATCGGCTCGAGCAGAAGGTGGCGATCTCCGTGCTCGTCCCGGGCTCCTGCGAACCGAACTCGTTGGCGGGGAAGCCGAGCACCTTGAGGCCGCGCGCCTCGTAAGCTGTGTGGAGGGCCTGCAGCTCTTCGTACTGCGGCGTGAGGCCGCACTCGCTCGCCACATTCACCACCAACATCACCTTGCCGCGGTAGTCCTGAAGGCTCGTCTCCGTGCCGTCGAGCCGCTTCACCGTGTGGTCAATCCTTCCTTCCATGTGTCCTACCTCTGTGAGGGTGCCGCTGCCTGAGCCTGCACCCGTGTCTCCGCTGGCCTCTGTTCCGCTACCGTCGACGGTGCCCGTTGCGCCGGAGCCGCTGGCCTCTGTGGCGCCGCTGCCCGAAGCCTCGGCGCCGTTCCCTGCCGAGCCGCTGCCAGCCCCCGAGGTATCATCGGCCGGTGCGTCGCTGGACTTCGCGCAACCCGCTACCGAGAAGAGAACAGACAAACAGAGCGTACGACCGAGAACCGACATGATCCACCTTGAACAAGACTGTGGCCTCTTGCGCCAACCACCCCTTAGATGCAAGCAAACTCCAAACAGTTCTTTCCGGTGACGAAGGCGATGCGCCCAACCCTGATCTTCTACGCGACTGCGCTCGCGGCCTGCGGGTCAGCCCCAGCGCAGCAGCCCGTCACCATCGCCGTTGCCACCGACCTCGCCCCGTGGGCCCACACCTACAAGGCTCAGCTCAGCGAGGCGCTCGGCGGCCCCGTGACCGTTGTCGCCGGCCCCTCGGGCCAGCTCGCTACCCAGCTCCTCGCCGGCGCCCCCTTCGACCTCCTCCTCTCGGCCGACAGCGCCACCCTCGACCGCCTCCTGCCCTCGGACCGCTGCGACAACGGCTCGCGCCGCCCCTTCGCCACAGGCCACCTCGCCCTCGCTGTCGCACCCCACCTCATGCTCCCCGCCACGGTCGCGACACTCGCCTCCGACGCAGTCACAACGATCGCCATCGCGAACCCCGAGCATGCCCCCTACGGCCGGCTCGCACGCGCCTACCTGGCCTCGCTCCCCGAGGCATCCCAACTGCTCCCCAAGCTCGTCTTCGCCGCCAGCGCTGCCGATGCCGCCGCCTGGGTCGAC